>JAVHVH010000184.1:0-5670 GCA_032160665.1 Pseudonocardiales bacterium | reverse complement strand
AGACGCAGTCCGTCATCTTGAAGGTGTCCTGGCCGGTGAGCTTCGCCGGGTCGAACGGGAAGCTGATCTCGAAGATCGCGGTCCCGCCGGGCACGAGCGTTCCGCCGACGAGCCGCTTGGTCGTGTTTTCCGAACCCGGCGTCGTGCGGACGCCGTTGCAGCCGTTGGTGTTGACGGCCTGCGTGACGGTCACACCGGGTGCCGCGGCGGCCGCGACGCCGGACAGCGGCAGCATGATCGCCGCGAGCGCAGTGGCTCCGACCAACACGATTGATCGACGTACCGCGGTACCTAGCATTCTCGAATCCCGTTCTGAGCATTGACGCCCGGGAACGCCCCCGTTCCGGGAAATTCTCCAGCGGCGGCCCGGCCCCGTCGGCCGACGCCGCTGGCATCCGAGGATTTATAGCGCACCTCGCACCCGTGGGATATCCGAGCCGCGCCGCACCTCACGCCGCGCTCACGACAAGACGGGCGTATGGCCGACTTCGACCCTGTCCGGCACACCAGCGGCGCTATGCCGCGTGCCGGACAGGGTCGTCGTCAGTCCCTATCGAGCTACCTAGGCGTGCCGACCGCGCCGGCGCGGGAGCGCCAGGACGAGCAGCAGGAGACCGGTGCCGAGCAGCGCCAGGACGGCGGCGATCTCAGCCCCGAGCGGCCCCGCGCCGGTGTTCGCCGTCACCGGAAGGTCCGGCGTCGGAGTGGGCGTCACCACGACGCCGCCCGTGTCGCGGCACTTCACCGAGGTCCGAGCCTGCGCCGAGAGTTCCGGAGCATTGTCAGCACCCAGCGTCGCGGTGTTCGGGTACGCGCCGCAGCTGGCGGTCGACGTCGAGCTGACCAGGTGCACTGACACCGTCGCGCCGGCCGCCAGGTTCCCGAGGTCACACGTCAGGACCTGATCGTCCAGGTCGTTCTGGATCGAGCAGCCGGTGGCCGAGGTCGCATTCGGGTCGATCGACCAGTTGACCTCGCCACCCTTCGGCAGGGTGTCGATCAGGGTCACGCCCGCTGCCACTCCGGGACCGTCGTTCGCCGCCGTCAGCGTGAAGCCGATCTGGGCACCTGCGTCCACGCTCGCGGCGTCGGCCGTCTTGGTCAACGTCAGCGCCGGGCACTGGACGGTGATGCTGGCCTCGGCGGGGACAGGTGCCTCGCCGTTCGTCAGCGTCAGCGTCGCGGTGTTGTCGTACGTGCCGCAGGCCGCGAAGCTGGTGTCACTGACGACGTGCACTGTCTCGGTGACACCCGGACCGAGATCGACCGCGTCGCAGTGCAGCGTCTGGGTCGGCACGCCGCCGGTGATCGCACAGTTCTCCGGGCCGGATTCGATCGACCAGTTGACGCCGGTGCCAGCCGGGAGCGGGTCGTCGATCACGACGCCCGCAGCGGTTCCGGTGCCTTCGACATCGGAGTTGCTCGCCGTCACCGTGAACCCGATCGCGCTACCCGCGTCGACCGTCGCCGCATCCGCGGTCTTGGTCAGTGACACGGCCGGGCACTGCACAGTGACATCGGCATCGGCCGTCACGTCCGGCGCGTTCGTCGCCGACAGGGTGGCGAGGTTGGGCAGCGCCTGGCAGCTGTTCGCCGTCGTCGAGCTGGTCACGTGGATCGAGATCGAGGCACCCGAGGCCAGGTCACCGAAGGCGCAGGTCAGCACCTGGCTGCCCACCTCGCCGGTGATCTCGCAGGTGCCGGGACCGTCATAGGCCGGGTCGATCGACCAGTCGATGTCCGGGCCCGCAGGCAGCGGGTCGGACAGCGTGGCCGCCGTGGCCACACCCGGGCCACCGTTGGTGACCAGGAGGGTGAAGCCGACCGAGGTGCCGGCGCTGACGGTCACCGCGTCTGCGGTCTTCGTCAAGCCCAGCGTCGGGCACAGCACCGTCGTCGTCGCGTCCGCCGTGAGTGACGGGTGGTTGGTCGCGGTCAGGCTCGCCGTGTTCGGCAGCGCGGCACAGCTGGCGAACTCGGTCGGGCTCGTGACGTGGGCGGTCACAGTGTCACCCGGGCCGAGGTCGACCGCCGTGCAGTGCAGGGTCTGCGTCGGCGCCGAACCCTCGACGGAGCAGTTCGCCGATCCGGATACGAGCGTCCAGTCGATCCCGGCGCCCATGGGCAGCGGGTCGTCGATGACGACACCGTGCGCCGTGCCGGTACCCGCGGTGGAGCTGTTCGTGGCCGTCACCGTGAAGCCGATCTGGCTGCCAGCGTTCACTGTTGCCGCGTCCGCGGTCTTGGTCAACGTGATCGCGGCACACTGCACTGTGGTGGTTGCCGTCGCCGGGTTGGGCGATGGGGAGTTCGTCGCTGTGACGGTCGCGGTGTTGTCGTAGGCCGCGCAGCTCGCGAACGCCGTGGCGCTGACCACGTGCACCGACTCGCTCTGGCCGGAGGCCAGCGTGACTGCGGTGCAGTGCAACGTCTCGGTGGGCGGGCTGCCCTGGATGGTGCAGTTGACCGGGCCGGAAGCGATCGACCAGTTGACGCCGTTGCCGGCGGGCAACGGATCGTCGAGGACGACGCCGGTGGCGTCACCCGGTCCGCCGTTGGACACGGTGACCGTGAACCCGATCTGGGCACCGGCGTCGACGGCGGCCGCGTCGGCCGTCTTGGTGAGCGTCAGCGACGGGCAGAGCACGGTCGTGTCGGCCGTCGCCTCGAGGGTGGAGACGTTCGACCCGGTCAAGGTCGCGACGTTCACGAGGTTGGCGCAGCTGGCGAACGACGTGCCGCTGACCAAGTGCACCGACTCGCTGGCACCTGGGGCGAGATCGACCGCGGTGCAGTGCAGGGTCTCCGACTGGGGACTGCCCTGGATCGAGCAGTTCGCCGGGCCGGACGCGATCGACCAGTCGATGCCGGAACCCCCCGGCAGCGGGTCGTCGATCACGACGCCCGTGGCCGTACCGGTGCCCACGGCGTTGCTGTTGCTGGCGGTGATCGTGAATCCGATCTGCTCACCGGCGTTGACGGTGTCGGCGTCGGCGGTCTTGACCAGCGACACGGCGGGGCACAGCACCGCCGTGGTCGCCGAGTCCGTCGCGTCCGGCGCGTTACCGGCTGAGGCGGTTCCGGTGTTCGGGTAGGCCTGGCAGCTCAATGCCGAGGTCTGGCTGCTGACGTGCACCGACACCAACGCGTTGACCGCCAGGTCGCCGAACGCACAGGTCAACACCTCGGAGCCGACCGCACCGGTGATCGAGCAGGTGCCCGGCCCGGCGTACGCCGGACTGATCGACCAGTCGACACCCGCGCCGCCCGGCAGCGGGTCGTTGAGAGTCGCTGCCTTCGCAGTGCCCGGTCCCGCGTTCGACACCGTCAGGGTGAACCCGATCGGCGAGCCGGCACTGACACTGGCGGCGTCCGCCGTCTTGTCCAGCGCCAGGGCCGGGCATTGGACGGTCGTCGTCGCGCTGGCTTGCACGGACGGGTGGTTCGTCGCGGTCAGGCTCGCGCTGTTCGGCAACACGGCGCAGCTCGCGAAGGTCGTCGAGCTGATCACGTGCACCGAGAACATCGCGCCGGGTGCGAGGTCCACTGCGGTGCAGTGCAGCGTCTCGTTCGGCGGGCTGCCCTGGATCGAGCAGTTCGCCGGGCCGGTCAGGATCGACCAGTCGATGCCAGTGGCGGAGGGCAGCGGGTCGTCGATCACGACGCCGTGCGCAGTTCCGGTGCCCGGCGCCGCGCTGTTGCTCGCGGTGACGATGAAGCCGATCGCCTCACCGGCGTTGACCGTCGCCGCGTCCGCGGTCTTGGTCAGCGTCAGGCTCGCGCAGGCGACCCGGGTCGTCGCATCCGCCGTCAGCGACGGGTGGTTCGTCGCGGTCAGGCTGGCCGTGTTCGGCAGCGACGCGCAGCTCTGGAAGGACGTCGCGCTCGTCACGTGCACGGACGCGCTGGCTCCCGGGGCGAGGTCGACGGCCGTGCAGTGCAGGGTCTCGTTCGGCGGGCTGCCCTGGATCGTGCAGTTCGCCGGACCGGACGCGATCGACCAGTCGATACCTGTGCCGGACGGGAGCGGGTCGTCGATCACGACGCCGTGCGCGGTGCCCGTGCCGGGCGCGGAGCTGTTCGACACCGTGACCGTGAACCCGATCGGCGAGCCGGCGTCGACCACGGAAGCATCAGCGGTCTTGGTCAGCGTCAGCGCCGGGCAGCGGACCGCGGTCTGTGCGTTCGCCTGCAGCGCTGCGCCGTTCGTGGTCGTGAGCGACGCGGTGTTCGGGTAGGACTTGCAGCTGGCGAACACGGTCGAGCTCACCACGTGCACCGACTCGCTCTGGCCGGCGGCCAGGTCGACGGCGGTGCAATGCAGCGTCTCGCTCGGCGGGCTGCCCTGGATCGTGCAGTTCGCCGGGCCGGATGCGATCGACCAGTCGATGCCCGTGCCCGAGGGCAGCGGGTCGTCGATGACGACGTTGCGGGCGATGCCGGTGCCGGCCGCGCCGCTGTTGCTGGCCGTGACCGTGAATCCGATCGGTGAGCCGGCGTCGACCGACGCCGCGTCCGCGGTCTTGACCAGGCTCAGGTTCGCGCACTGAATCGTCACGTTGGCGGTGTCGCTGTCGCCGCCGGTGCCGTTGGTCGTCGCGACCGTGGCCTTGTTCGAGACGATGCCGCAGTCGGCCGGCGTGGTCGCCGACGTCACGTGGATGGCAGTCAGCGTGGTTGAACCGCTGACCGTGCCGAGGGTGCAGTTGAGCATCTGGTTGCCGACCGCGCCTGTGATCGCGCAGCCGGTGTAGCTCGGGTCAAGTGACCAGTTCAGGTCGGAGCCAGTCGGCAGCTTGTCGGTAACGGTCGCGTTCTGCGCCGGCACCGCGCCGGAGTTGCTGACCGTGATGTCGAAGCCGATGGTGTCGCCGGCGCTGACCGGGCCGGGCGGGTTCGCGGACTTCGCGACGTCGATGTGCGCGCCGACGACGGTGACCGACTCGTTGGCGTCGCTGCACTTGCCGGCGACGGCGTCGTTGAGCGTGTTGCCCGGGTAGGACGCGACCCAGACGTAGGTGCCGACAGCCGTCGGGACGTAGGTCTGCGACGTCGTTGCCGCGCCGGACGCGTTCAACGTGCCGGTCGTCTGGAAGACCGGGTTGCCGGTGCACGTCGGGGTGACGCCGGTGCCGTAGGGCCCGTAGAGCTTGAACGTGATCGTCTCGCCGGTGACCGACCCGACGAAGCCCGTCAGGGTGGCCGTGTCACCCAGGGTCGTGAACCCGAGGCCCGGAGCGTTGGCCCCGGTGACCGCGATCTGCGTGGCGATCGTCGGGCTGCCATGGACGACGGTGAAACACTCCGTCGTCGCGTTCGTGTGCGTCGAGGGCAGGTAGTAGCCGGCGCCCGCGGCGTCGGGCGTGTACTCGGCGCGCCAGCAGTATTCGCCCAGCGTCGTGTCGTTCGTGGTATTCGCCGACGTCGCACTGCCGGCGTTCAGGCTGACCGCGCCGCCGACCTGGGTGCCGCTTCCGGTCGGGCAACCGGCCGCGGTGACCTGGGCGGGCTGGCACAGGAAGAAGTCGACGCTGCCGGTCGGGGTCGGCCGATTGCCGACCGCCGCGACGGTCGCGACGTCGTGCTGGGACGTGCCGGGAGCGACGAGGGACCCACCTGGGGTCGCCGTCGTGGTGACCGGCGGCTGCGGGCAGGTGTTGAACTGGCCGG
>JAVHVH010000089.1:0-15547 GCA_032160665.1 Pseudonocardiales bacterium | reverse complement strand
CAGCGCCCGGCCCAAGACCCGACCGCCCGCTTCCCCGGCCGGGCGCTGCGCCGGCACAGCCAGATCACCTTCCAAACCTGCCTGTTCCCCGGCTGCCGCCGCCCCGCCGCCGACTGCGAGCAGGATCACCGCCGCGAGCACGCCCGAGGCGGGCGCACCGAGGCCGCCAACCTCGCCCCCGGCTGCCGCCACGATCACGACCTGAAGACCACCCGCGGCTGGCGCCTGACCCGGCGTGACCAGCGCACCTTCGTCTGGATCAGCCCACTCGGGCGGCGCCATGTGGTCCGGGTGCCGGCCGTCGCGCCCCCGCTACCGCCACCCCAACCCAGACCACCCGAACCCGACACCACCCACCCGAGCCTGAGCAGCGCCTACAACGACGCCGCCGACACCTCACGCCGGCCGACCTTCAACCCAGTCACCCAACGCGGGCGACCACTGACCGCACCACCGACCGACCACGAACCTCGCGACGGGCCCGACCCGACCGAACCCGACCCGCCACCATTCTGACCACCCCGCCCGGGCCGGACATGTTCGCCCGTCCACCCAGTGCCGCCGCTAGTGGCCCCGCCAACACTCCTCGGCAGTCACGAACGCGCCACGACCCAACCCCGGCGGCGGGCCGGCCGCGAGGAACTGGACCCGGGAACACACCCGAGCCCCAACATCGTTGTACCCCGACGAACCAACGGGCGTCGGCACTAGCCGGCCCGTGAACCTTCTGCGCAATTCTGTGTTCGGGCGCGGCCAGCGGCACAAGATCAAGCCAGATCACGTGGGCGGTGACCTACGGCGAACACGCGGCGGAACGGGAACAGCGTGCCGTGCTCGGTCGCGGGATACGCGTCCCGCAGCGCCTCGGCCAGCGCCGCCGAGAACGCCGCCCCGTCCTCCGCTGACAGCGCGGCCAGCACCGGGCGCAGGCCCGTCCCGCGCAGCCACTCCAGCACCGGATCCGGTCCGGGCAGCACGTGCAGGTACGTGGTCTCCCAGACGTCGGCCACCAGCCCAGCCGACATCAGCAGCGACGCGTAGGACGCCGGCGAACCCACCGCGTCGTGATGCCGCAGCACACCGGCCAACGACGATGACCAGCGCGGCGCTGCCGCCAGCGAACGCATCAGCGCGTGCGACGGCGAGTCGAAGTTGCCGGGCACCTGGAACGCCAGCCACCCCCCGGACGGCAGCGCCGCCGCCCACTGCGTCACCAGGGCCGGGTGGCCAGGTACCCATTGCAGCGTCGCATTGCTGACGACCACGTCGACGTCCGAGTCCGGCTCCCAGGACGTCACGTCACCGACCCGGAACGACAACCGCTCGTCGGCCAGCGGCAGCGCAGCCGCGATCATCTCCTCCGACGAATCCACGCCCTCGACGACCGCATCCGGCCACCGCGACCGCAGCAGCGCAGTCATCGTGCCCGGCCCGCACCCGAGGTCGACCACGCGCCGAGGCGCCCCAGCCCCGATCCGCGCGACCAGATCCAGGAACGGACGCGCGCGTTCGTCGGCGTAGCGGTTGTACTGGTGCGGATCCCACTGCATCGCGGCCCTTCCCGGCCGACGTCTCTCGACGGCAGGTCATCTTTCCGGACGGGCGCCGAGAAGCCGAGAACCGCCGGAGCGCGCGGCCAGGAAACCGAGACCTCGCAGATAGACTTTGCGCGTGACCCGCGCCGAAGACTGTCCCGGCCGCAGTGGTCACGCGGGCTGAGCGCGCCGGTTCGATGCCCATAGGTCGCACCGTGGCCCGCGTGCTCGCGGGCGTGGCCGGTACGCAGCTCGGCCTGCGCCTCGCGCACAGCAGCCGCGGCTGGGTCGGCCCGCTGCAGGTGAGCGCCCGAGTCGATCTCGCCGGTGACGGTGGAGTGCACGTCGACGTCCCCCCGCTCGGCACCGCCCGAATCGCCACCCATCGCGGCCCGCTACGGGTAACCGCCAGCGCGACCGGCGTCGACCCGTCCCGGGCCGAGGGTCTACTTCGCATGCCCGACGGCTCGGCCGACGCCGCCCGCATCAACGCACAGCTCGACGCCGCGCTGGCGACTGCAGGCCACGACGTCCGCCACCTTGCCCGAGCGCTCGCGACCCGGTTCGTACTCGCCGGTGTCGGCGGCGGCGCCGCACTGGCGGCGATCGGGCTGCGTCGACCCCGGGACATCGCCGGAGCCGCGGTGGCCGGAGCGGCCACCCTCGCCGCAGCCGGCGCAACCGCCGCCGCCACCCGCAACCGGTCGGCCTGGCGCGACCCGCAGCTGACCGGGCTGCTCACCGAGGCACCGCGAATGCTCGGTGACCTGCAGACCGCGCCGCAGCGCATCGGCACCTACCGCGACCAGCTCGCCGACCTGCTGCGCACCGGCACCGCCGTCTACCGCGCCGTCACCGAACTGCCCGAGCCGCCGCCCGAGCACGCCGTCCGCCTCCTGCACATCTCCGACATCCACCTGAGCCCGCTCGCCCTCCCGCTCGCGAAGGCCCTGGTGCAGCAGTACCGCGTCGACGCCGTCGTCGACACCGGCGACCTCGTCGATTGGGGCACGCCGGCCGAGCAGGCGCTCGCCGGGCAGATCGCCGACCTCGGCGTCCCGTACCTCTTCGTCAAGGGCAACCACGACTCGACCGGGATCGCCGACGCCGTGTCTCGTCAGCCCAACGCCACCGTGCTGACGGCCGACGGCGGGCCCGTCGAGATCGCCGGGTTAACGTTCGCCGGCATGGCCGACCCGCGCTTCACCCCCGACAAGACCACCGGCGACGATCACGCCGATCACCTAGTGCCCGAGGCCGCGGCCGAGTTCGCCGCGAAGCTGCGCGCGGACGGGCGGCGCGTCGACATCGCGCTCGTCCACTCACCCGTGGCAGCGCGCGCACTCGAAGGCCTCGCGCCGCTCGTGCTTGCCGGCGACGTCCATTACCGGATGGTGCGCCGCTACGGCGACACGACCGTCCTCGTGCAGGGCTCGAGCGGCGGGTCCGGACTGCGCGGCGTGCAGCAGGATCCGCCGACGCCCGTCACGCTGTCCGTCCTGTATCTCGAGCGGACGACGAGGACGTTGTGGGGTGCGGACGAGATCACGCTGGGCGGCATCGGCAGCGTGCAGCTGTCCGTCGTGCGACGCAGCACCGCCGACCTGCTCGGCGCGGGCTGAGCCATGTCCGACCTCACCGCTTCGAAGCGGCGGCGCCGCGAGAACACCTTGTTGGTGCTGTTCCGGATCCGGGTGTTCCGCCGGATGTGGGCCGCGATCGCCTTCTCCAGCCTGGGCGACTGGCTCGGGCTGCTCGCGAACACCGCGCTGGCCCAGCAGCTCACCCGCGACCAGTCGGTGGCGACGCAGGGCGCCGCGATCTCGGGCGTGATCCTGGTCCGGCTGGCGCCCGACCTGCTCTTCGGCGCATTCGCCGCCGCGCTCGCCGACAAGCTGGACCGCCGCAAGACCGTCATTGCAGGAGAGCTGACCGCAGGCGTTCTCTACGCGTCCATCGCGGTTGGCTACAACCTGGTGTGGCTCTACATCGCGCAGTTCGTCATCGAGGCGGCCGGGCTGTTCACCCAGCCGGCCAAGCAGGTCATCTGGGTCGCAATCGTCCCGAAGAAGTTCCTCGCGACCGCGAACCAGGTCTCGCTGATGTCGGTGTACGGCACGGTGCCCGTCGCCAGTGGCGTGTTCGCCCTGCTGTCGGCGACGAATCGCCTCATCGCCGGCCAGAACACCATCGCCCCGGGTCACGTCAACGCCGCGATCGTCATCGCCCTGCTCCTGAACACGCTGACGTTCTTCGTCAGCGCCACCACTGTGTTCTTGAGTCGGAAAGACATCCCCGTCCTGCCGGCTGAACGCGAGCGGGCGCAGGGCGTTTTCAGCCTGCTCCGCGAGGGTGTGGCCTTCGTCCGTCAGCACACGCTGATCCGCGGCCTGTACGTCGGGATCATCGGTGCGTTCGCTGCCGGTGGCCTCACCGTAGGCGTGGCGCAGTTGTGGGTGGCGACGCTGTCCGCCGGCGCCGCCGGTTACTCGATCATGTTCGGGACGGTCTTCACCGGCCTCGCGATCGGCATGCTGCTCGGCCCGCGGATTCTGCCCACCTACACCCGCGGGCGGGTGTTCGGTCTGGCGATCGGCAGTGCCGGCGTTTCCTTGCTGATCATGTCGGTCATCCGCGACTTCATCCTCGCCACCGGGCTGGCCGCGCTCGTGGGCGCGTTCGCCGGCATGGCGTGGATCATCGGCTACACGCTGATCGGGTACGAGGTCGAAGATCGCCTGCGGGGGCGCATCTTCGCGTTCGTCCTCTCGTCGGTGCGCATCGTCCTGCTGATGACGATCGCGCTGGGTCCGGTGCTGGCCGGTCTGCTCGGGTCGCACTCGATCCGGGTCACTGACGAGTCCAGCCTGCGGTTCTCCGGCCCGGGGTTGACGCTGCTGCTCGGTGGATTCCTGGCCCTGCTGGTGAGCGCGTACGCGACCTCGCGGGCGACGCCGTCGCGGACCCGGCTGCGCGACCTGCTGCGGCAGCGGGTCATGAGCAGCGGGATCGGTCGCGGCCGCATCGGCCACCGGGGCCTGTTCCTCAGCGTGGACGGGGTAGACCCCGTTGCCACCGCTGGGTACACGGCGCTGGTCGTCGACGCGATCCGGAGCCGGCAGTTCCTGGTGGCCGAGACCGCGGAGCCGACGGACTCGCCGATCGGGCACCGGGTCGGGGAACTCCTGCGCGGACCGTCCACCGCGAGCGCGGACGGCGCGGTCGAGCCCGAGACCGCCGCTCTGCTCTCGGCCGCCGATCGCGCCGAGCATGTCGCCGCGGTGATCCGACCTGCCCTCGAGCGCGGCGAGGTCGTCGTCTGCAACCGCTACGTGCTCACCTCGCTCGCCCTGCACGGTGGCGGTCGGGGCGCCGACGTCGAGCGGATCCGCGCGGTGAACTCCTGGAGCACCGGCGGCCTGCTGCCAGACCTCACCCTGGTCGTCAAGGGCGTCTCCGAGACCGGAATCGCGATGACCGGCGGCTTCGAGGATCTGGACGAAGAGCTGGTCGATCAGACGCTGGTCGCCGAGGCCGACGGCGACCCCAACCGTTACGCGGTCTGCCCGGCCGAGGTCCCCGAAGCCCTGCCCGCCGACCTGCTGCTCCGGCTCAATCGCTTGGTCGACGCGCGTGCGTCACTCATCGCCGCCACCCACGTCGGGCCGGGCACCACCACGCGATAGCGTGCAGGCGCCGACCTTCCGCGAGGAGCTGACACCGTGCCGACCTGGCAGCGCACCGACACCGAAGCGGTCACCTGCTGCGTGTGTCACCGCGAAGGGCGTCCGATCTACGACCTCGACCCGTTCGGTGTTGTCCGCTGCCCGCGGTGCACGCTGGTCTTCGTCAGCCCGCGGTTGAACACCGAGGGACTGCAGAAGCTCTACGACGACGTCGCGTACTTCGAGGGTGACGGCAGCGTCTACGGCGAACCGGGCCGGTTCTCGCCGGCGATGTTCCTGCAGCGGCAGTGGATGGGCGGTCGGCTCGACCTCGCCGAACGCGAGCTCGGTCGGCCGGTGGCCGGCGCGCGGATGCTCGAGGTCGGTTGTGCGTACGGACTGTTTTTGGACGCGGCGCGCACCCGCGGCTACGACGTCACCGGCGTCGAGCTGTCGAAGGAAGCCGCCGAGCACGCGCGCGTCGAGCGGGGCCTGACCGTGCATTCCAGTCAGCTGGCCGAGGCGCCGCTCGAGGGCAAGTTCGACGTCGTATGCGCGTGGGACACGCTCGAGCACGTGCCTGACCCGGTCGAGTTCTGGCAGGCGGTTCGCGGCTTGGTCGCCGACGACGGCGTCGTCCTGTTCTCGACGCCGTACTTCTCGTCGCTGCCGTCGCGGCTGCTGCGCACTCGGTGGTGGACGCTCAAGCCGACCGAGCACATCTGGCACTTCACCCCGCGCACCCACCGGGTCGTCGCCGAGCAGGCCGCATTGAGCGTCAGCCGCACGGTGCGCAATCCGCTCAGCAAGGCCAACTTCGCGCGCCTCGATTCCCTCGTCGGCGTCGCCAGACCGGCGCGATGAGCGCCGACCCGCTGACCCGACCAGAATCCGGGCCGGATTCTCGTCATATCAGCGGGTCGAGCGGGGTATTCGTCGCGTTCGAGGGGGGCGAGGGCGTCGGCAAGTCGACGCAGATCGCCCGGGCCGCGTCGTGGTTGCGCACTCGGGGCCGCGAGGTCATCGAGACGCGCGAGCCCGGCGGCACGGCGCTCGGCCAGGAGCTGCGCCGTCTCGTCCTCGATCCGGATGGGCACGTGACGCATCGGGCCGAGGCGCTGCTGTACGCGGCCGACCGCGCCCACCACGTCGAGACCGTGATCCGCCCGGCGTTGGCAGCGGGACACGTCGTGTTGACCGACCGCTACGTCGACTCCACGCTCGCGTATCAGGGCACCGGTCGCGGGCTGAGCGTCGACCAGGCGCGGGTCATCACGGACTGGGCGACGGGCGGCCTGCTCCCTGACCTCACCGTGCTGCTCGACCTCGATCCCGCGACGGGTCTGGCCCGCGCCGGCGCCCGCTCACGACCGGACCGGCTCGAAGGCGCGTCCCTCGCCTTCCACGAAGCGGTGCGGGCCAGCTTCCTCGCGCTGGCCGCTGAGGACCCGGGGCGGTACCTGGTGGTCGACGCCGCGCGCGGTGAGGACGAGATCGCCGAGCAGATCACCGCCGCCCTGGCCGCCTTCGGCTGAATCTCTTGTCGTCAAGAGATGTGACAGCATGACGCTATGACGGACGAGGTCGACGACATCGTTGCCGCGTGGCAGCGTGAGCGTCCGGACCTCGACGTCGAGCCGCTGCAGGTGCTGTCCCGGCTGGATCGGCTGGCCGGTGTGCTGGGTGAGCGCCGGGCCGCGATCTTCGCCCGGCACGACCTGCGCCGCCACGAGTTCGATGTGCTGTCCGCGCTGCGCCGCTCGGGCCAGCCGTTCGAGCTCACCGCGGGCGAGCTCGCGGCCCGCACCTACGTCACGTCCGGGACAATGACCAGCCGGCTGGACGGGCTGACCGAGCGCGGCCTGGTCACGAGAGCGGCTGACCGCGAGGACGGCCGGCTCGTGCGAGTAGCGCTCACGGTGTCCGGGCGCAACATCGTCGACGCCGCCTTCCAGGCGCTGCTGCAAGCCGAGCGGGAACTGCTCACGCCGCTGCCGCCCGAGACGATCGCACCCCTGGCGGCGACGCTGCGCACCCTGCTCGCCCGGGCGACCGCGCCATGACGTCAGTGACCTGCGGCAGGGTGAAGCCGTGACGGTGTGGGATTCGCTGATCGGGCAGGCCGAGGCGGTGGCGACGCTGCGGGCCGCGGCCGCCGCCGGTGCGGACATCGCGGAGGGTCGGCCGGTCGCGCCGGGTCAGATGACGCACGCGTGGTTGTTCGTCGGGCCGCCCGGCTCGGGACGTTCGGTCGCCGCCCGGGCCTTCGCGGCCGCGTTGCAGTGCGAGCGGGCCGACGACCTCGGCTGCGGCGTATGCGCCCAGTGCCGCACCGTCGCCGCGCGCACGCATCCCGACGTCCACACCGTCGTCCCCGAGGGCCTGTCGATCTCGGTGAGCGAGATGCGGGCCGTCGTCGGCCGCGCCGCGCGTCGTCCGTCGCTCGGCCGGTGGCAGGTCGTCCTGATCGAGGACGCGGACCGGCTGACCGAGCAGGCCTCGAACGCGCTGCTCAAGGCGATCGAAGAGCCGCCGAGTCGGACGGTCATGCTGCTGTGCGCACCGTCCTTGCATCCCGAAGACGTGATGGTGACGGTGCGCTCGCGCTGCCGGCTCGTCCCGCTGCGGACGCCACCGGCCGAGGCGGTGGCCGGCGTGCTGCGCCGGGACGGAATTGCTGACGAGATCGCCGACTGGGCCGCCGCGGCCGGACAGGGTCACGTCGGACGATCGCGCCGGCTGGCTCGCGATGCCGAGGCGCGCACCCGGCGCGGCGAGGTGCTCGCGATCCCGGCCTCGCTCACGTCGATGGCCGCCTGCCTCGACGCCGCCGATCGCCTGGTTCGCTCGGCCGAGGCCGAGGCCGGGGCGCTGTCGGCCGAACTCGACGGTGCCGAGACCGAGTCGATGCAGGTCGCGCTCGGCGCGGGCGGTACCGGCAAGGGCGTCGCTGCGTCGGTGCGTGGATCCGCGGGCGTGCTGCGCGAGCTCGAGCGGCGGCAGAAGTCGCGCTCGACCCGCACTCAGCGCGATGCGCTCGACCGTGCGCTGGTCGACCTCGCCGCGTTCTTCCGCGACGTGCTGCTGCACCACGCGGGGTCGCCGGTTGCGCCGGCCCATCCCGACTTCGCCGACGACGTCGTCGCGGTGGCCCAGCGCATCGGACCGGCCGGCGCGCTGCGGCGCCTCGACGCGATCCTCGCCTGCCGCACGGCGCTGGAGCTGAACGTCAAACCGCGCATCGCCGTCGAAGCCATGGCCGCCGCGTTGAGATTGCCAGCGTTGCCGGCCTGAGTCGCGCCCGCTGCTCGCAATCTTCCTGCGTCTGGTGCGGGTGCGCGCTCGTAGCGCAGGAAGGTCATCTGGCCCCGGCCGCGATCCGGTCTCCCGTCCGCGATCTTCCTGCACCTCAAGCGCCCGGACGCTCGTAGCGCAGGAAGATCGCCGGGGTCGGGCGCTGGCTCGGCGGGTTAGGCTGCCCGCGTGGGCATGATCTGCGCGGTGGTGTTCCAGCCGCAGGGACGGCTGTACTACGCCGACCCCGGCTCGCTGACGCCGCAGGTGGGCGACCACGTCCTCTACCCGACCGACGAGGGCGACGAGGTCGCCCAGGTGATGTGGGCGCCGCAGTGGGTGTCAGAGGACGTCGGCGGGCTGCCCATCCTGTCCGGCATGGCGAGCGGCGCCGACGAGCAGGCGGCCGTGACGAGCCGCAAGCGGCGAGCCGCCGCCCGCGTCACCGCCCGGAAGTTGATCCGCGAGCACGGCCTGCCGATGAAGCTCTCGGGCGTCGACTACGTCCTGGCGACCAATCACACGACCCTGTATTTCACCGCGCCGCACCGCGTCGACTTCCGCGCGCTCGTCCGCGACCTCGCCGCGACACTCAAGGGGCGCGTCGAGCTGCGCCAGCTGTCGGCCCGCGACGAGGCCCGCCTGACCGGCGGCATCGGCAGCTGCGGACGGGAACTGTGCTGCTCGACCTTCCTCGTCGACTTCGAACCGGTCAGCGTCCGGATGGCCAAGGATCAGGACCTGCCGCTCAACCCGCTGCGGATCTCCGGCGCTTGCGGCCGGCTGATGTGCTGCCTGAAGTACGAGCACCCGCTCTACGAGGACTTCGCCGCGAAGGCACCGGCGGTCGGCGCCGACGTCGAGACCCCGGACGGGGACGGCCGGGTCGTCGGGCACAACGTGCCGGCCGAGCAGGTGGTGGTCCGGATGGCCGCCGACGGGCGCGTCAGCCGATGCGCGCTCGCGTCGGTGTGCGCGAGCCGCAAGAGTTACGAGACGAGGTCCGAGACGGTGGGCGACGCGCCGTAGCTGTCCGGGGTGTGCCACTGACCGCGACTGATGAGCACCTCGCGCAGCAGGTCGGGACGGTCGGTGATGATCCCGTCCACGCCGTTGTCCAGCAGCCGGTGCATGGTGTCGGGATCGTTGACGGTCCAGACGATCACCCTGATGCCCGCGTCCCGGGCCCGCGCGACGAGGTCGTCGCGGAACACCGGCACCCGTCCAAGCCGTAGTGGCACGTGCGCGAACGTCGCGTCTCCGTAGCCGCCTGCATACCGAGGTGAGGCCAGCCGCGCCAGCGCCCGCCAGCTCAACGCCGTCGAGAGCTCTGGACCGGTGCGCTCACGCAACGCGCGCAGCCAGGACCCGCGCGCGGCCGCCGCGCAGACCCGCTGCGTGGCGCCCGACGCCAGCAGCAGCCGGGCCAGCGGTTCGATCACCCGGGGGTCCTTCACGTCGATCGTCAGGCACACGTCCGGGAACCGCGCGACCAGTGCATCCAGCGCGAGCACCGGGCCGCCGCCGAGCACCGGCAGCCGCAACAGCTCGTCGAGGCGACGTTGCGACACAGATCCGCGGGCCGGCGTCACCCGTGCCAGCCAGGCGTCGTGGAATGCCACCAGCCGACCGTCCGCGGTGCACCGCACGTCCGTCTCGAGAAAACGCACCCCGAGCGCGTAGGAACGGGAGAAGGCCTCGAGAGTGTTCTCGGCGGCCAACCCGGCCCCGCCGCGATGAGCGATGGCCAGCGGCCCCGGCCGGTCGACATACCTCACGACCCCACTGTCCTGGTGGTTGCCTGGCCACGGTGACGGGTTGGTGAAGCGTTCATCGAGGGTTCGCGTTCCGACTTGCGGGCGAGGCCTGTCGGTTGTCGGACGTTGGTCGTACCGTCGCCAACACGACCATCGAAGTGAGGGCCACGCCATGACTGTGCGCGAATCTGCCTGGGACCCGGGAACGCCGTGCTGGGTCGACCTGATGACGACTGACCAAGACGCCGCTCAGAAGTTCTACGGCGATCTCTTTGGCTGGCGCATGGACGTCGGGGGTGAAGAGACCGGCGGCTACGCGATGGCTTCGATCGGCGGGCACGACGTCGCCGGGATCGGCGGCATGATGGGCATGGACCACCCACCGGCGTGGAACACCTACCTCGCCACGGCCGACGCTGACGCCACGAGCGCTGCCGTCGAGAAGGCCGGCGGCACGGTCATGGCTCCCGCCATGGACATCATGGAGTTCGGCCGGATGGCGTTCGCCCAGGTGCCCGGCGGTGGCGTGTTCGGCTATTGGCAGTCCGGCGTGCACACCGGGGTAGACGTCGCCAACGAGCCGAACACGCTCACCTGGACCGAGTTCATGACGCGCGACTTCGCCGCCGCCAAGAAGTTCTATGCCGACGTCTTCGGGTTCACTTACACCGAGATGGGCGGCGACGGCTTCCAGTACGCGACGATCGAGCTCGCCGGCAACACCGTCGGTGGCATCGGGGTGTTGCCGGACGCGGTGCCGGCTCATATTCCGCCGCATTGGCGGGTGTACTTCGCGGTCGACGATGCCGACGCCACTGCCGCGAAGGTCACCTCGCTCGGCGGGTCGATTCTGCGCCCGCCCGAGGACATGCCCTATGGCCGGCACGCCGACGTCGCCGATCCGCAGGGCGCGATGTTCTCGATCATCAAGTCGACGCCACCGGCGTGACCGCCGCGGCACACCCTGCCGCGACGAGGGTGATGGTCAATTACACGTGGACCCGCGTTGTACTCCCGGCCCACGACCTGCGCCCGGTCAGGCGCCACGACCTGGGCCCGGTCAGGCGCCTCGAGCTGGGCGAGCAATACCCGGCCGGGTGAGCCCGAGCGACCGGTTAGACTCGCTCGGGTCGCGGAGCAGCGCGGCGCGCCGCCTTAGCTCAGTCGGTAGAGCACCTCACTCGTAATGAGGTTGTCCGGGGTTCGATTCCCCGAGGCGGCTCCAGCTCGCTCGATCTCGCCCAGGAATCCAGGGCCTCCGCCCTCCAGGTAGGTCCCTGGCGGCGCCAAGGACGGCGACATCACCGGCCGCGATCGTCGTGCGCATTCTCGACGTGCGACCCGCCGAGGGCTTGCGGTGAGGGCTCATCGACAGGAATATCATCGAACACATGTTTGATGGTGGCTGGGCTGATGACCTCGACGACGCGCAGCTGGCCGCGGCCGAACACGGTCCAGGGCCGTTGGTGATCGTGGCCGGCGCGGGCACCGGCAAGACGCGGACGTTGACGGCCCGGGTGGCGCGACTGCTCGAGTCCGGCGTCGCGGCCGAGCGGGTGCTCCTGCTGACGTTCACCCGCCGAGCCGCGGCGTCAATGACGTCCCGCGCGGCGGCGTTGTGCGGCGACCCGCAGGCCGGGCGCCGGTTGTGGGGTGGCACGTTCCACGCGATCGCCCACCGGCTGGTGGCCGAACACGCAGCCCATTTCGGATTGCCCGCAGTCACGGTGCTCGATCCCGGCGACGTTGTCGATCTGCTGGACCTGTTGCGCGAGGAGCATGGCTTGACCGGCACCCAGGTGCGGTTGCCAACCAGTCAGGCCCTGGCTGACGTGTACTCGCGTGCCATCAACACCGGCCGCCCGGCCCGCGAGGTGATGGACACCGAGTTCCCGTGGTGCGTCGACCACGCCGACCAGATCGTCGGACTGTTCCGCGCATTCATGACCCGAAAGCGTCAACGCGGGCTGCTCGACTTCGACGACCTGCTGCTGTGCTGGCGCGCGTTGCTGACCGACCCGATCGTCGGGCCGCGGCTGCAAGCCCGGTGGGACTGGGTGCTGGTCGATGAGTACCAGGACGTCAATCAGGTCCAGGTCGACATCGTCACCGCCCTTCGACCCGCCGGCGCCGGACTGACCGTGGTCGGTGACGATGCGCAGGCGATCTACGGCTTCCGCGGCGCCAGCGGCGCTCACCTGCACGAGCTGCACTCGGCGCTGCCTGATTCGACCCTGGTACGGCTGCAGCGCAACTTCCGCTCCACCCAGCCGGTGCTGGATCTGGCCAACGTCATCCGACCCGGCGAGGGCGTCATGCGGCTCCAGCTCACCGCCGACCGCGACGCACGCGCTGGCCGACCGATGCTCATGCGCTGCGAGGATGCCGACAGTGAGGCCCGCCTCGTCGCCGAGGCCATCTTGGCGGCGCAGCAGAACGGTCTCGCGCTGCGCGAACAAGCCGTGCTCATGCGCGCGGCCGGCCACAGCAAGTCCCTCGAGGTCGAGCTGACCGTGCGCAAGATCCCCTACGTGAAGTACGGCGGCATCCGCTTCGCCGACACCGCCCACGTCCGCGACCTGCTCGCCGGACTGCGCCTGGCCGGCAACCCGCACGACGAACTGGCCTGGTACCGGCTGCTGTGCCGGCACCGGGCCATCGGCAAGGCCAGCGCCCGCACCCTCGTCCCGCTGCTCCTGGATAGCGACGACGGAGCCGATTACGACACCGTCGTGGCGGCCGCGCCCCCGAAGGCACGCACCAACCTGGCGACCACCCTCGCCCACCTCCGCCAGGCGCAGTCCGCGACCGCGACCGCCGAGATCGTCGAGGAATGCCTGGCCGCAGTGCGACCTCTCGTCCGGAGCCACTACATCGACTGGATCGGCCGCGCGGAGGACATCGACCGGCTCGCCGCCACCGCCGCGACCCGCTCCGACCTGGCGGCTTTCGTCGCCGAGATGACCCTCGACCCGGCCTCCTCGAGCGCCGACTACGCGAAGGACCCGCACCGCGACGAGGACTACCTCACCCTGTCCACGGTCCACTCCGCCAAAGGGCTGGAATGGACCGCGGTACACCTGATCCACGCCGTCGACGGAGCGTTTCCGTCCGACATGGCCCTCGGCGATGAGACCGGTCTCGAGGAAGAGCAGCGCCTGTTCTACGTCGCCGTCACCCGCGCGCGAGACAGCCTGAGCATCTACACCCCGCTGCGGATGCCGACCCACCCGACCAACTTCCACGCTCGGCAGGTGATCGCGAAGGCCAGCCGGTTCCTCAGCGACGAGGCCCGTGCAGTACTTGACCAGCGAGAGACCCGGCCCGAACCTCGCGCTGGGGATGCGTCGGCGGTGGCAACACGGATCGAGATTCCGGCCATGGACGAGCTCTTCTCGTAGGCGCTGTGTCGGGTCCCGACGCGACCCGCACCCACATCCGGACGGGGCAGATGCCCGAGGTCGGTTATCGGGCCTTGGGGGGTGTGTGCGGCCGAACGGCACGAGCACCCACTGCCAGACCGCCAGACCATGCCGAACCACGTCCGGCACGAAGGTCACGGCGAAGAGCATGACCCCCAAGGTCGCGCCGATCAGCTCCCCGCGCGTGAATCTCGACCGCTCGGCGCTGGCCCGAACCGGCAGGCGCTGCCAGAGCGACACGATGACGACGCCGAGGGCAATGACGGCCACGGAGACACTGGCCTGGCGCAGCGGGTAGTGGTCGTGCGTCAGCGCGAGGATCGCGTAGAAGTTCACGGCGACGCAGACGATCCAGACCAGGTAGAGCCGCCGCCGCAGGTCCTCCGCGCCTGCGGGAGATGTCTGAGAGCGAGGCCGCTGGCGCGCGGTTCGCGATTATCGTGGCCGGGGTGACCTTCGGCGATGCGGGTCGCCGATTGGCGGATGCCCGCCTGGCGAGAGAGGCGATTGCCGCCTGCGGTTGCGCCGCGGTGGTGTGGGTGATCTTCCTTCAGGACTTCGGACCGGCGGATCTGTCGGTCTTTGTCCGAGCCGGCCGGGCCGTGGTGCACGGCGTGTCGCCCTACGTCGATCCGTCCTCGCCCGCCGTGTGGTCGGGCCATTCGTTCGTCTATCCCTATCTCGTGGCGTGGTGCTTCATCCCGTTCGCCGCGGTGCCGATGGTGACCGCTGGGCTGGTGTACTACCTCGGCAGCGTTGTCGCGCTGGTGGCGACGGTGCGGATGCTGGGAGGTCCGCGCGCCGGCGCGGTGCCGATCGTCCTGGCGCTGACCGCCGTACCGGTGGTGCGGGCGCTCCAGCTCGGGACCCTGAACGTCTGGCTGTTGTTCGGCCTAGCGATCGCCTGGCGTTACCAGAGCAAGGCAGCGGTCGTCGTCGCGGCGCTGACCGCGGTGATCGTCGCGAAGTTGTTCCTGCTCCCGATGCTGGCGTGGCTCGTTCTGACTCGCCGGTGGCGCGCGGCCGCGACAACTGCCGTGTTGTGCGTCGCCGCGGTGATGCTCGGATTCGGCCTTGCCGACCAGAGCCCCGGATCATTCGTCCGAATGCTGTCCGTGCTGTCCGACCACGAGGCGCCGCACAGTTCGTCGATCACCGCTCTGGTCGAGCTGCTCGGCGCCAGCCGGGCCCAAGCGACCGGCATCGCGGTGTTGACCGCGGCGGTGGTCGTCGCGGCTGGGTGGGCACAAGCGCGGCGCAAACAGAACGAGGCCTACATTTTCTGCGGCTGCGTGGTGGCGTCCCTCGTCGCCAGCCCGATCGTGTGGGCGCACTACTTCACCCTGCTCTTGCTCATTCCCCTAACTTTGCGCTGGCAGCGGCGATCCCAACTGATCGCGTGGGGCGTGACCTGGCTGGTGTGGGCCCCCGGCGGAGCGCCGGCGCTGGGAGTGCTGCACCCGTTTCCTGGCGCCGGCTGGTTGTGGGGAGCGATCGCCGTCTCTGCGGCGTTGATCTGGCGGCGCCGTCGGCCATGGAGCGAGAGCTCCTCCGGCGCGCTGCCGCTACCGAAGTCCCGACGTGTCATCGCCGGGCCGGCCGGGGAAGTGGTCTGTTCTGTCTTTCCATCCGCTCGAAGCGCCGAGGACCAGCGCGGCAGTGACCGCCGCGGCGACGAGCGTGAGGAGCAGAGCCGCGACCCGGCCGGACCCGCCCGGCACTCGGCTGCGAGTCGCGCCGGCATGTTGCAGCCGGCCGACGACTTGGGTGACCGCCGGTACGGTCCGGCCCAGGATGTGCAGTCCGGTGGCGGCTGCGAATGCGAAGAACAGCGCCTGGTGCAGCGTGAGCGTGTCGATGCGTTGACCGAGTGC
>JAVHVH010000072.1:0-2594 GCA_032160665.1 Pseudonocardiales bacterium | reverse complement strand
GCTGATGAGCCGTATCAGGTGCGCCGGTTCGGCACCAAGATCCTCAACGAGGCTAACCGGTTGGGCACGCTGGTCACCGAACTCATCGCGCTGTCGCGGCTGCAGGGCGCCGAACAGCTCCCCGAGCTGGCCACCGTCGAGGTCGACGAGGTGGTGCGCGAGGCGCTGGCGCGGTGCCGGCTGGCCGCCGAATCGGCCAACATCCAGATCACCGCCACGCCGCCCAGCGGGTTGTTGGTCAATGGTGATGCGACGCTCCTGGTGACCGCGCTGGCCAACTTGCTTGGCAATGCGGTGTCGTACTCGCCGGCGGGTGGTCCGGTGTCCGTCAGCAGACGGCTGGTGAACGGCTTGGTGGAGATCACCGTCACTGACCGCGGCCTGGGCATTGCGCCCGAGCATCAGGAACGCGTTTTCGAGCGGTTCTTCCGCGTCGATCAGGCGCGGAGCCGATCTACCGGCGGCACCGGGTTGGGGCTGGCGATCGTCAAGCACGTTGCCGCCAACCACGGCGGGGACGTACAGCTCTGGAGCAAGCCCGGCACCGGCTCTAGGTTCACCCTGCGGATCCCCGCGCATCCCGACAGTCCACAACATCAGTCGCATGCGCAATCGACGCTCGAGTACGCGAAAGAGTCGTTAGGACCAAGGTGCTAATCGTCGAGGATGAGAATAATTCCCCGACCACCCTGCACCGTGCTGGTGTTCATGGCCAGTGGGCCCGGTCGGCGAAGCAAGCGAACGCTCCGTCTTCACGACGTCGGAGTCGGTGATGGCAATGGCTGGCTGTTGAGCGATGAGACGCAGCCACCGAGGTTTTTGAACAGGACGTTGAAGACTGCGGGGTACTGCTGCTCGATTTCCTTGCACGCGGACACGAAGATGGCGCTGCTGTGCCCGTTGCTCTCGAAGAGGCTGACGCACGCGCCGTGGCTGAACCCGAAGACGGCATTCTGACTGCAGAGCTGGTTGCTATCAGGATCAGCGAGAGCGGGCGTCGCGGTCAGAATCAAGGGAACTACCACCAGGGCAGCAGCGCCTAATACTGGCGCGATTACTTTACGCATCATTTCTTACTTTCCTTTCATCGGATCGGTACCTTGGGGAGACTTGAAGACGTCAACTGAAAAGCTGGGTCCCTACCCGCGCACCATCAGCATGCCAATTGGGCCCGCGGTAACGTCAGAAGCGAACCAGGCAGTGAATTTGCGGGACACCGGCTCTTCACTTCAGTGAATAATTGCGGCTAGCGTAGTGTCGCTCTGACCGAATCATTATTCAACGCATCCAGCGACAAATTCCGCCAGCCGACGTCCGTAGTTCACCGGCTCTTCGCCAGTACGCTGTCCCTTGACAAAGGTTATCCCAAATGAGGAGCGCGAATCGCCGAGGAAATCTAGCCATGGAATGCGACGCAGCTAGGACGTCATCGCAGCTGCGCCATGAATCGTGAGCATTGCGTAGCCGCTGTGCCCCGGCATCCCGTTGTGCGCCCCGCCGGGCTGGGCGCCCCCTGCGCCGCCGGCACCGCCGGCACCACCGGATCCGTGCGCGGCCGCACCCCCTGCACCCGGTTGTCCTGCTGTGCCCGGACTGCCTGGGCGTCCGTCGCCGCCGGGAGGACTGCCTGGTCCGCCGTTGCCGCCGCGTGCTCCGACCGCTCCGCCTTGTCCACCGGTCCCGCCGCGGCCGCCCGCGGCGATGACTCTCAGGCCGTCGCCGTTGAGGGTGGTGGCCGGTTCTCCGGGTCCTGTCTGGGGGGTCGGGTGGTGCGGTCAGGGTGTGAGGGCGGCCAGGCGTGCGTAAGCGGTGGTGATGTCGTGGGCCCAGGGCCATGTATCGGGGATTTTGAGCAGGGTGCGTCGTGCGGTGCGCACGAGTCGCCCTGCGACGCTGAGGATGCGCAGCCGCAACCGTTTGGGTTCGTATCGGGCGGCCGCGCCGGTCAGGGCCAGTCGCTGGGTCCAGGCGAGGAGGTCTGCGGCCAGGGCGGTGATCGCAAGCCAGACCCGGTTGTGGGTCAGGTCGTGGAAGGGCAGGTTGCGCATCCCGGTGTCTTTGGCGTTGCGGATGCGGTCTTCGACGCGGGCGTGGCGGCGGTGGCGTAGTTCGAGCTCGGGGAGCTGCCCGGTGGGGGTGTTGGTGAGCACGCCGACGATCCGGTGACCGTCGACATCGGTGATCCGCAGTTGCGCACCGGGGTGCGGGCGTTCGCGGCGCAGGATCAGCCGGGTCCCGGCCGGCCAGCTCGACAGATCGACCAGTGCGGTGGCCTCGGCGATCCACGCCCCGTCGCGGGGTTCGATGATCGGCCCCTGCTGTCCGGCGCGGGGCTTGCCGACCTGGTAGGCGGGGGTCCAGGCGGCCTCGGGGAGCTGGGCCAGGACCCAGTGGATGTCGAAGTGGTGCAGGTAGGCACCCACCGAGAACTCCGCGCCCATCGCCGCGAGATGGTGGGTGAAGCCATGGGTGGCGCCGGCGGCGTCGGTGCGCACCAGCACCGGGCGCCGACCGTGCTCATCGGGGGTGCGCCACGGCGCGGGCAGTTGCGCCAGCGCGGCATCGAAGACCTCGATGTGATCGGCCGCGGTGTT
>JAVHVH010000064.1:0-18284 GCA_032160665.1 Pseudonocardiales bacterium | reverse complement strand
CCAGGTGCTGTCCCGGCGCACCAAGAACAACCCGGTGCTGATCGGCGAGCCCGGCGTCGGCAAGACCGCCGTCGTCGAGGGGCTGGCCCAGCGCATCGTCGCCGGCGACGTGCCCGAGTCCCTGCAGGGCAAGCGGCTGATGTCGCTGGACCTGGGCGCGATGGTGGCCGGTGCCAAGTACCGCGGCGAGTTCGAGGAGCGCCTCAAGGCGGTGCTGACCGAGATCAAGGACTCGGCCGGACAGGTGCTGACCTTCATCGACGAGCTGCACACTGTGGTCGGCGCCGGTGCCACCGGCGAAGGCGCGATGGACGCCGGCAACATGCTCAAGCCGATGCTGGCCCGCGGCGAGCTGCAC
This sequence comes from Pseudonocardiales bacterium, assembly GCA_032160665.1. Classification (GTDB taxonomy): domain Bacteria; phylum Actinomycetota; class Actinomycetes; order Mycobacteriales; family Jatrophihabitantaceae; genus Jatrophihabitans. The sequence continues at coordinate 17,926 of JAVHVH010000064.1, read as the reverse complement.
ATGGTCGGCGCCACCACGCTGGACGAGTACCGCGAGCACATCGAGAAGGACCCCGCCCTGGAGCGCCGGTTCCAGCAGGTGCTGGTCGGCGAGCCGTCCGTCGAGGACACCATCGGCATCCTGCGGGGCCTGGCCGGCCGGTACGAGGCGCACCACAAGGTGCAGATCTCCGACAGTGCCCTGGTCGCCGCGGCAACCCTGTCCGACCGCTACATCACCTCCCGGTTCCTGCCAGACAAGGCCATCGACCTGATCGACGAGGCCGCATCCCGGCTGCGGATGGAGATCGACTCCCGGCCGGTCGAGATCGACGAGCTGCAGCGCTCGGTGGACCGGCTCAAGATGGAGGAGCTGGCACTGTCGAAGGAGACCGACCCGGCCTCGGTGGCCCGGCTGGAGGCGCTGCGCGCCGAGCTCGCCGACCGCACCGAGGCGCTGGAGGCCCTCAATGCCCGCTGGGAGCGGGAGAAGTCCGGGCTCAACCGGGTGGGTGAGCTGAAGGAGAAGCTGGACGAGCTGCGCACCTCCGCCGAGCGGGCCCAGCGCGAGGGCGACTTCGAGACCGCGTCCCGGCTGATGTACGGCGAGATCCCGCAGACCGAGCGGCAGCTGGCCGAGGCGGCGGCCGCTGAGCAGCCGGCCGACGTGATGGTCAAAGAGGAGGTCACCGCCGACGACATCGCCGAGGTGGTCAGCGCCTGGACCGGCATCCCGGCCGGCCGGCTGATGGAGGGCGAGACCGCCAAGCTGCTGCGGATGGAAGAGGCGTTGGGCGAGCGGGTGAAGGGACAAAAGGAGGCGGTGCGAGCCGTTTCAGACGCGGTCCGGCGGGCCCGGGCAGGCATCAGCGACCCGAACCGTCCCACCGGCTCGTTCCTGTTCCTCGGCCCGACCGGGGTCGGCAAGACGGAGCTGGCCAAGGCGCTGGCCGCGTTCCTGTTCGACGACGAGCGCGCGATGGTCCGCATCGACATGAGCGAGTACTCCGAGAAGCACTCGGTGGCTCGCCTGGTCGGTGCGCCCCCCGGCTACGTCGGCTACGAGGAGGGCGGCCAGCTGACCGAGGCGGTACGGCGCCGGCCCTACAGCGTGGTGCTGCTCGACGAGGTCGAAAAGGCGCACCCGGACGTGTTCGACGTGCTGCTCGCCGTGCTCGACGACGGTCGGCTGACCGACGGGCAGGGGCGCACAGTCGACTTTCGCAACACACTGCTGATCCTGACGTCCAACCTCGGCTCGGCCGCGCTGATCACCGATCTGCCGGACCAGGCCAAGCGCGACGCGGTGATGGGCTTCGTGCGCGAGCACTTCAAGCCGGAGTTCCTGAACCGGCTCGACGACATCGTCATCTTCGACGCGCTCACCACCGAGGACCTCACCCGCATCGTCGACATCCAGCTGGCGGCGCTGGGCACCCGGCTGGCGGCCCGCCGGCTCACGCTCGAAGTCACCGACGGCGCTCGCGAATGGCTCGCGCTCAACGGCTTCGACCCGTTGTACGGCGCGCGTCCACTGCGCAGGCTGGTGCAGACCTCGATCGGCGATGCGCTGGCCAAGGCGTTGCTCAACGGCGAGGTTCGAGACGGTCAGAAGGTGCTGGTCGACGCGCTGCCGGACCGCTCCGGTCTCACCGTAGGCAGCGCCTGACCGCCATCTGTGCGGCCGCTGTGTCATGCTCCTTCCGCCACGGAATGGCAGACGCCGCAGCCATGTGGAGGGATCATGACCAACCCGTACTCGCCCGACCAGCCGGAGCAGCAGCCGCAAGTGCCCTACCAACCCCAAGGGCAGTACCAGCAGCCGCAAGCGCCGTACCAACCCCAAGGGGGGTATCAGCAGCCGTACAGCCAGTACCCACCGGCGCCGCAAAGCGGCTACCCGACGCCGTACTCGCCCTACGGCCCGCCCCAGCAGGGCAATGGCCTGGCGGTGGCCGGCATGGTCTGCGGGATTGTCGGACTCGTCCTGTTCTGGGTCCCGATCCTCGGCTGGATCCTGGCGATCCTCGCCATCATCTTCGGCGGCGTCGGCATGGCCAAGGCGAACCAGGGAGCATCCGGCAAGGGGATGGCGGTCGCCGGAGTGGTCCTCGGCATCGTCTCGATCCTGCTCTACGTCATCGTCGTCATCGCGGTCGTCAACAACGTTTAGGCACGCCCGAGGATGACCACCTCACCGCTGTCCGATCGGGGCGAGGTCGGGCATGACCGAATGGCGTGACCTGCCGCCCCCTCCAGACCCCGACCAACCCGGTTGGGACCGCAGCGAGCTGAGCCCCGAGGCACCCGTTGACCGCGACGACCTCGGCATCGCGGCCGTCGTCCTCGGCTGCATCGGGATCGTGGCTTTCGGGATCGTCCTGGCCATCGTCACAGCTGTGCTCGGATCGGTCGCCGGGGCGCGGGCCCGCAACCAGCAGCGCCCGCTCGGCACCGCCTATCTCGCGCTGGGCCTGGCCGCGCTGGACGGATTCGTCTGGCTGGTCATGCACTACCTGTTCGAGTTGCCGATCTGGGCGGGCTGACTCTCGGCATCAGCCGCGTCAGAACGTGTCCCGCACACACTGCTGGAAAACCGTGTTCGAGCGGTTCGAATTGAAGCCGCCGCAATCGTTGATCGCGTGCACGATCTTGACGGTGAAGATGGTGGCGAGCACGGCACCGATCAGGCAGCAGACCAGGCCGCTGATGGCCATGCTCCGGCCGGCGCGGTCGGGACGGGACTTTGACTGGCTGAGTCCGAGCAGCCCGAAGACGAGGGCCAGGATCACCGGAACCGCGTCGAGCACCGAGAGCCAGAAGAGGATGATCGAAGCGATGCCGAGCACGAGCGCCGCGACGGCCTTGCCATTGCTTCCGCGGGCCGGTCCGTAGCCGGAATAACCGGACGGCGGGGGACCGTATCCGCCGGGGTACTGCCCGGGGTACGGCGGCGGCGTCCCGTGGGGCTCCTGCCCGGGCGGGCCGTACGGCGGTTGGCCGTACGGCGGTTGACCGTACGGGGCCTGCCCGTACGGAGCCTGCCCGCCGGACGGACCCGGACCGTACGGCGACGGGCCGGACGGACCCGGACCGTACGGCGAGGACGGCCCGTAGGGCGAGGTCGGGGAGACCTCGGGCGTCGGTGGGACGTAGCCGGGCGGCGCGTACTCCGGCGGGATCGGCCGGTCCGGTTTGCCGAAGCGGTATGGATCGAATGGGGCCTCACCGGCCGGATCCGACTTGGTGAGGTCGACCTCAGGCGGCGACTCGCCGTTGTCGGGCGTCGTCATGATTCCTCCGGTGTTCGTCCGGCCCGCTCGATCCGTGGTGCGGACGGGATGTTCGCCCGACTCTAAGGCATGTGCGGTCCGCCGCCCGGCACACGACCCCGCGCCTCTGACGTCCCGCACGTACACTGCGCCGGTGACCGACAACCCGTCCCGCCCGGTGTCGATGACCAAATCCGACAAGGCCGCCGACACCCCGGCCGCCGCCCGTCCGCGCACCGTGCTGTACGCCGTCATCGCCATGGTCGTGTCGTGTATCGCGACCTTGGTTGCGGCGCTCGAGCTGTACGGCCTGCGGGACTGGCTGGAGCGTGAGCAGGTCAAGGCTGACACGAAGGCCAAGAAGACCCATACCGCTGCCCAGTTGCACGACCTCGTCTCGCAGCAGCAGAAGGGCGCGCTGATCGGGGCGGTCGTCGTAGTCGTCGCCGTCGCCTTCATCGCTTACGGCGTGTACCGCGGCCGCCACTGGTCGCGGTGGGGCACCGTCGTCTTCTGGTTCCTCGCCTCCTTCACCGGGACGCTCGTCGGAGTCGGCTCGGTGCTCAGCATCGGGGTGAACATCCCGGCGGCGTTCAAGGTGCCGGCGTTCATCGCCGGGACTGCCTTCGTCGTCGCCGTCGCGCTCGTGAACTGGAAGTCCAGCGTCGCCTACTTCGCGCTGAGCCGCCCGGACCGCACCGGCACCGGGGCTCCGCGCCGCGGCCTGTTCGCGCCGCGCGTGCCACCCCAGCCACGCGCCGGCCGGGGTGCGGCGCGACCCGGGGCCCGGGCCGCCGGCGTCCTCACCTCCAGCGCGGCAACCCGAGGCGAGGCGCACGTCGAACGGGCCCGGGCCAAGAACCGCGCGGCGGCCAACGCCGAATCGATCGCACTCGGAGCGGAGCTGGCCCGCAAGCGTGCCAAGGCGAGCAAGTCGCGCCGCACGGAACGCTGAGCCGTGGCGACCGCACTCATCACCGGGGCGACGGCCGGGCTCGGCGCCGAGTTCGCCCGCCAGCTCGCAGTGCAGGCACACGATCTCGTCCTGGTGGCCCGGGACGTCGCCCGGCTGGAGGCCGCGCGAAAGACGCTGAGCGCCGAGCACGGCGTCCAGGTCGAGGTACTACCCGCGGATCTGACGTCCGACGACGGCTGCGCCGCGGTCGGGGCTCGCATCGAAAGCGGTGACATCGACCTGCTCGTGAACAACGCGGGCATGGGCACCTACCAACTCTTCGGCGTCGCCGAGCTCGAGCGCGAGGAATTCCAGCTCGACCTCAACGTGCGGGCGGTCCTGCGCCTGTCCCACGCGGCGGTGCGGGCCATGACGGCGCGGGGTTCGGGGCGCATCCTCAACGTCTCATCCGTCGCCGGATTCATGCCTCGCGGCGGCAACGCGACGTACTCGGCCGGCAAGGCCTGGGTGACGATGTTCAGCGAGGCGCTCGCGGTGCAGCTGGCCGGCACGGGGGTCACGGTCACCGCGGTATGCCCGGGCTTCACGCATACCGAGTTCCATGAGCGGGCGCGCGCCGACATGTCGAAGGTGCCGGACCGGATGTGGCTCGAGGCGTCCGACGTCGTGCGCGAGGGCTTGGCCGCCACGTTCGCCGACAAGCCGCTGAGCATCCCCAGCCGTCGCTACAAGGCTCTGGTGGCCGCGGCGCGGATGATGCCGCGTCCGGTCCTGCGGGTGGTCATGGCGCGTCGCGGGCTCTGACCTAGGGTCGTGTGCGTGAGTGATCGGGACGAGCTGCTGCAGCTGATCAAGGACATCGCCGTCGTGCACGGCAAGGTGACGTTGTCCTCGGGCCAGGAAGCCGACTTCTACATCGACCTGCGCCGCATCACGCTGCACCGACTCGCGGCTCCCTTGGTCGGGCGGGTTTTGCGGGAACTGACCGCCGATTGGGCGTACGACGCGGCCGGCGGCCTGACGCTCGGCGCCGACCCGGTGGGGACGGCCGTCCTGCACGCCTCCGGCGGCACCGTGGACTCGTTCGTCGTCCGCAAGGCCGAGAAGGCGCACGGCATGCAGCAGCGCGTCGAGGGACCGTCGGTGGCCGGTCGGCGAGTTCTCGTGGTCGAGGACGTCTCGACGACGGGCGGATCGCCGTTGACCGCGGTCGAGGCGCTGCGCGAAGCGGGCGCCACGGTGGTTGGCGTTGCCACCATCGTCGACCGCGGCGCGCGCCCAGCCATCGAGGCCGCCGGGCTGGAGTACCGCAGCGCATACACCCTGGCCGACCTGGGGTTGTCCTGACCCGGCTGGGCTCGGCTCTCTGGGGTGATCAACAGGGAGTTGCGGCGGCTCTGGCGACCGTTCGTGCTTGTTGATCATGGACGACGACCGGCCGGTCGAAGTCGGGGTGGGGCCGCATCCCGAGCCGTGGCCCGACGACCCGCGCCTCGACCCCCAGCTGCTGCGCGACGGCGACCGGCGCAACGTGGTGGATCGCTACCGCTACTGGCGCGTCGACGCGATCGTCGCTGAACTCGATACCCGTCGGCACCCGTTCGCGGTTGCCATCGAGAACTGGCGGCATGACCTCAACATCGGCACGGTGGTGCGTACGGCGAACGCGTTTCAGGCCCGCGAAGTGATCATCGTCGGCAACCGGCGGTGGAACCGGCGAGGTGCAATGGTCACCGATCGGTACCTGCACATTCGGCACGTGGCGTCGGCCGTCGAGTTGGCTGCCTACGCCCATGCGGCCGGCTACGAGATCGTGGCGATCGACAACCTGCCCGGCGCGGTGCCACTCGAGACCTTCGCGATGCCGGCTCGCGCGCTGCTGCTGTTCGGTCAGGAGGGGACGGGGCTGACCGACGACGCGAAGGCCGCGGCGAGCGAGGTGTGCTCGATCGCCCAGTACGGCTCGACCCGCTCGATCAACGCCGGCGTTGCGGCCGGTATCGCGATGCACGCGTGGATCCGTCAGCATGCCGTGCCCTGACCCCCTCCCGCTTTGCACCTTTCAGCTCCCCTAAACGAGCCAGATTGGGGCGCTGAAAGGTGCAAAGCGGGTCAGGTCCGAGCGGGTCAGGTCCGAGCGGGTCAGGTCCGAGCGGGTCAGGTCCGAGCGGGTCAGGTCCGAGCGGGTCAGGTCCGTCAGTCTTGGGCGCGCAGGTAGCGGCCGAAATGCGGGACCGTGAACGCGATGCGGCCCCGCTGACCGGAGTAGACGAGGCCCTTCTTCAGCAGGCCGTCGCGGGCCGGCGAGAGCGATTGGGCCGGTCGTCGCAACGACTCGGCGACGGCCGCCGTCGCGACGGCGTCGGTCGCGGCATCGGCCACCTCGGCCATCGCCCGCAGATACTCCCGCTCGGCCGGCGTGGCCCGCTCATAGCGCGATCCGAAGAAGCCGACGGCGAGTTCGGCTTCGGCTTCGGGCGCGGCCACGGCGACGTCGACCGCGGTGATCGGGGACCGGGGCGCGACGTCCCATGCGACCTTGCCGTAGGCCTGCACGAAATACGGGTATCCGCCGGTCGCGTCGTACATCGCGGCCAGCGCGTCGTCGGTGAAGTCCGCGCCCTCGTCGCGCGCGGGCGAGCGCAGCGCAGTGTCGGCGGCGGCGCGGTCGAGACGGTCGATCCGCGCGTAGCGGAACAGTCGCTCGGAGTACGACTTGGACGCGGAGAGCACGGCGGGCAGGTGCGGCAGCCCGGCACCGACGACGATCAGCGGCAGCCCCTGCTGGGAGACCTCGTGGCAGGCCGCGCAGAGTGCCGAGACGTCGTCCGGGCCGACGTCCTGCATCTCGTCGATGAAGACGGCGACGCCGTGACCGGAGGAGCCGGCGAGCCCGGCGACGTCGGTGAGCAGTTCGACGAGGTCGATCTCGATGTCGCCCGAATCCGCGCGTCCCGGTACCACCGGCACGTCGATGCCCGGCTGCCATTGGCGGCCCTTCGTGCCCGCGTCGCGCTGGGCGAAGGACTTCACCACCCCGAGGACGTGGGTTGCCTCGTCCTGGTTGCGTCCGGCCAATTCGCGCACGGCGAGGTGCAGGGCGGCGGCGATCGGCCGCCGGATCGACTGGTCGGGACGCGCTTCCAGCTTGCCGGTTCCCCAGCCGCTCCGGACCGCCGCCGAGCGCAGGGCGTTGAGCAGGACGGTCTTACCGACGCCGCGCAGCCCAGTCAGCACCATCGACCGTTCGGGACGACCCCGCGCGATGCGTTCGAGCGCGACATCGAAGCCGGACAGTTCGGCGTCGCGACCGGCCAGTTCGGGCGGACGCTGCCCGGCGCCGGGCGCGTACGGGTTGCGAACCGGGTCCACCGTGCTACCGGCTCGTCGCGCTAGCGCTCATTCGATCCGCTCCTCAACCTCGCTCGCTGCGGTCACTCGTATCGGACCGTATCGGGCTGTCTAGCGGAAACCGCAGATTGACCGAGAAAGCGCAATCGTGTCGCCCGGGCAATCCGCAGCGGCACAGCGGGCGATGCGTTCCGCCCGGTGCCACTAGCATCGACGGGCTGACGAATTGGAGCGCGCACATGAAGCTGTCGGTCATCGGTACCGGGTATCTCGGTGCCACGCATGCTGCCGCCATGGCCGAACTCGGTCACCAAGTCGTCGGGGTGGACGTCGACGCCACGAAGATCGCGAGTCTGTCCGCCGGCCAGGTGCCGTTCTACGAGCCGGACCTGCCGGAGCTGCTCGCCAAGCACGTCGCGTCGGGTGCGCTGCGCTTCAGCACCTCGCTGGCCGATGTCGCCGATGCCGAGATTCATTTCGTCTGTGTCGGCACACCGCAGAAGCCGGGCGAGTTCGCCGCCGATCTGACGTTCGTCGACGCGGCCTTCGTGGAACTGCTCACGCACGTCAGGCCGGGATCCGTCGTCGTCGGAAAGTCCACCGTGCCGGTTGGCACGGCGTCCCGGCTGGCGCTCGCGGTCACCGAAGCCGGAGCCCGGCTGATCTGGAACCCCGAGTTCCTGCGGGAGGGATTCGCGGTCAAGGACACGCTGAACCCCGACCGCATCGTCATCGGCGCGGAGGACGACACGGCTCGGGGCCTGCTCGAGCGGGCCTACGCGCCGATCATCGCCACCGGGATCCCCGTCGTCGTCACCGACTTCCAGACGGCCGAGCTCGTCAAGGTTGCCGCGAACTCGTTCCTGGCCACCAAGATCTCGTTCATCAATGCGATGGCCGAGATCTGCGAGGTGACCGGCGCCGACGTCAACGAGCTGGCCGTCGCCATCGGCCACGACGCCCGGATCGGGCATCGATTCCTGCACGCCGGACTCGGGTTCGGCGGCGGGTGCCTGCCGAAGGACATCCGAGCGTTCATGGCGCGCGCCGGGGAACTCGGCGTGGACCAGGCGGTCGCATTCCTCAAGAACGTGGACGAGATCAACCTGCGCCGTCGCGCCCGCATGGTCGATCTGACCCGCGAGATGCTGGACGGATCGCTGGCCGGGCGGCGGGTCGGCATCCTGGGCGCGGCGTTCAAGCCGAACAGCGACGACATCCGCGACTCTCCGGCGCTGGAGGTGGCCTTCGCGATCCAGCGCGGCGGCGCGGCCGTGCGGGTGTACGACCCGGAGGCCATGCGCAACGCGAAGGACGACTACCCGACGCTGGCTTACGCGCCGACGGCGCTGGACGCCTGCAAGGACGCCGACGTCGTCCTGCACCTGACCGAGTGGCAGGAATTCCGCGACCTGCGCCCCGACGACCTGGCGGCGGTGGTGCGCGAACGCGTCATCATCGACGGCCGCGGCGCCCTCGACGCTGCCGAGTGGCGCGCGGCCGGCTGGCAGTTCCGCGCTCTCGGGCGTCCCTGACGCCTACTGGGTAGGTCGTGCGATTCGCACCATCGGGATCTCGCGCCCGGCCTTGTCCTGGTGCTCGGCGACGTGCGGAGCCATCTCGATCCACCGGCGGTACGCGTCCTCGCGGTCCGCGCCGGACAGGATGCCCGCCTCGCCCGACCACGTCGCGCCGGTGATCTCGACCGTCACGTGCGGGTCGGCCTCGAGGTTGCGGTACCAGTCCGGATGCTTCGGCGCGCCCATGTTGGACGCGAACAGCAGCAGGTTGCCGTCGGCGTCTGCGGTGTATCCGAGGGGGACGGTGCGGGGCTGCCCGGTGCGTCGCCCGGTGGTGGTCAGCAGCACCATCTTGTCGAAGTGGACGGGCCCGACTTCCCCGATGCCTCCACTCGCGCGGAACTTCTCGATCACCTGCTGGTTCATCGCCTGTATGTCGATGCCGTCGGTCATGTGATCGATCCTGGCCTACTTACTCGCTCGGCCGAGTCAGGATTTCGGCACCGTCGTCGGTGACGACGATGGTGTGCTCCCATTGCGCGGCCCAGGAGCCGTCCTTGGTGAGGACGGTCCAGTCGTCGTCCCACATGAACCAGTCGTACCCGCCGAGCGTGAGCATCGGCTCGATGGTGAACGTCATGCCCGGCTCCAGCACGGTCGTCGCCCGGGGCTCGTCGTAATGCAAGATCGTCGGCCTGGTGTGGAAGCTCGGGCCGACGCCGTGCCCGGTGTAGTCGCGCACGACGCCGTAGCCGAACCGCTTGGCGTAGGACTCGATGACGCGGCCGATGACGCTGATCGGCCGGCCGGGGTGGACCGCCTTGATCCCGCGCAGCATGGCCTCGCGGGTGCGCTCGCCGAGGTCGTGGACGTCCTGGGCGACGTCGCCGGCGTAGAAGGTGGCGCAGGTGTCGCCGTGCACGCCGCCGATGTAGGCGGTGATGTCGACCTTGACGACGTCGCCGTCCTGCAACGGGCGCGAGTCGGGGATGCCGTGGCAGATGACCTCGTTGACGCTTGTGCACAGCGACTTCGGGAAGTTCTTGTAACCGAGCGTGGACGGGTAGGCCCCGCGCGCGATCATGAACTCGTGCCCAATCCGGTCGAGTTCGTCGGTGGTGACGCCCGGCGCGACACCCTTACCGACCTCGACCAGGGCGTCAGCGGCGATGCGGCCGGCGACGCGCATGCGCTCGATCGTGTCGGCATCCTTGATCAGCGGGTCGTCGAAGTCGGCCTTGGTCCCCGGCCAGGTTCCGACGTAGTGCGGGCGGGCGATCGACTTGGGCACGTCGCGGCGCGGCCCGATCGTGCCGGGCTGCAGCGGCGTGCTCTCGGCCCCCGCAAAATCGCGCAGCGAGAGCGCAGCGATTTCGTGGGGTGGGTTGACGGTCATGCGTCCATTCTGCCGTGTGCTGCCGGGAAAGATGCCGTCCGCTCCCGCCGACCTCCCGTGCGTCAGCGCGGCGGCGGTGTCATACCTCGACGACCATCGGGACAAGCATCGGCCGGCGGCGGTACTCGCGGTCGACCCAGCGCCCCACCGTCCGGCGCACCAGGTGCTGCAGCGCCTCGACGTCGCGGGTGCCGTCGGCGAGCGCCTTCTCTACGACCTCGGTCAGCTCCAGGCTGATCGGGTCGAGCGCGGCGCGGTCGTCACTGAATCCGCGGGCCGTGATCTCCGGTCCGTAGACGACCTTGCCGGCTTCGAGATCGACGGCGACGAGGATGGACAGGAATCCGTCCTCGCCGAGGATGCGGCGGTCCTTGAGCGTCGTGTCGCCGATGTCGCCGACCTCGAGGCCATCGACGTACACGTACCCGACCGGGATCTTGCCGACGATCGAGGCCAGCCCGTCGACGAGGTCGACGACGGTGCCGTCCTCAGCCAGCATGATCCGCTCGTCGGTCAGCCCCATCGACCGGCCGATCGCGGCGTGCGCGCGCAGGTGCCGCCACTCGCCGTGCACCGGCATCAGGTTGGTGGGCCGTACCGCGGTCAGCAGGTACCGCAGCTCGCCGGCGGGTGCGTGGCCGGAGACGTGCACCAGGGCCATCGACTTGTGGATGACCGTGGCGCCGAGCCGCGAGAGCCCGTTGATCACCTGGCCGACCGACGTCTCGTTGCCGGGGATCAGCGAGGACGCCAGCAGGATCGTGTCGTCGGAGGAGATCCGGATCGTCTGGTGCTCGCGGTTCGCCATCCGCGACAGCGCGGACAGTGGTTCGCCCTGCGAGCCGGTCGAGATCAGCAGCACTCGCCGCGACGGCAGCTCCTCGGCCGTCTTCAGATCGATCATGAGATTGTCGGGCACGCGGAGCACGCCGAGCTCGCGCGCGATCTGCATGTTGCGGACCATCGAGCGGCCGACCAGCGCCACCTGGCGCTCGCTCTCCACCGCCGCGTCGAGCACCTGCTGCACGCGGTGCACGTGCGAGGCGAAGCAGGCGACGATGATCCGCCCCGGCGCCTTGTGGATCACGTCGGTGACGACGGTGCCGACCTCGCGCTCGGACGGGATGAAGCCGCCCACCTCGGCGTTCGTCGAGTCCGACAGCAACAGGTCGACGCCCTCGTCGCCCAGCCGCGAGAAGCCGGGCAGGTCGGTGAGCCGCCCGTCGAGCGGGGTCTGGTCCATCTTGAAGTCGCCGGTATGGAGCACGGTCTGCCCGCCGACCCGGATCGCGACCGCCAGGGCGTCGGGAATGGAGTGGTTCACCGCGAAGAACTCCAGCCCCCACGGGCCGAGGCCGAGCCGCTCACCTTCCCTGACGGTGCGCAGGTCGGCCTTGATGCGGTGCTGATCGAGCTTGGCCGAGACCAGGGCGAGGGTGAGCCGCGAGCCGAGCACCGGGATGTCGGCCCGTTCGCGCAGCAAGTACGGCAGGGCGCCGATATGGTCCTCGTGCCCGTGCGTCAGCACCACCGCGTCGATGCGGTCGAGGCGGTCGGCGAAGGCCGACCAGTCGGGCAGCGTGATGTCGACGCCGGGTGAGTTCGTCTTGCCGAGCAGCATCCCGCAGTCGACGACGATCAGCCGACCGTCGAACTCGAACATGGTCATGTTGCGCCCGATCTCCTTGATGCCGCCGAGGGCGACGAGGCGCAGGGCGCCCTGAGGGAGTTCGGGTGGGGCGGGCAAGCCGTGCTTGCCGTCAGAAGTCACGCCCCGAGGCTATCGTCCAACCCATGTCTAACGTCGAGGCGTTGAGCGCAGGCGATATCACCAAGGTCGGCGTGATCGTGATCGTGGCCCTGATCGTGATCGGCGCGCTGCTGAGCATCGTGCTCACCGCGTTGGTGGCCCGGCTGATCATCGTGGTGATCGTCGTCGTGCTCGGCGCGTTCGTGTGGCAGCAGCGCTCGTCCATCCAAGACAAGATCAACTCGCACAAGTGCGACCTGAACGCCACGTTCTTCGGCATCCATCTGGACGCGCCGCAGTCGGTCAAGGACGCCTGCGGCTAGACCGGCTAGACCCGGCGGCGGCGTCCCTGCAGGTATTGGAAGGCGGCCGGGAGGAGGGCCAGCACCACGACCGCGATGACCGCGTAATCGACCCAGCCCTTGTGCTGCTGAACGAACTTGATCTTGCCCAGCGCGTCGCCGAGGAGCAGTACGCCGTCGGTCCACAGGACGGCGCCGATCACGCTGTACAGCGCATAGACCGGGAAGCGCATGCGCCCGACGCCGGCCATGACGGTCGCGATGGTGCGCACGATGGGCACGAAGCGGCCGATGATGACGGTCCACGAGCCGAATCGCTCGAAATATGCATGGGAGCGTTCGACGTATTCGGGGCGGAAGAACTTGGAGTTCGGGCGGTCGAAGACGACCGGGCCGGCGCGGTAGCCGATCCAGTAGCCGACGAGGTTCCCGGCGATAGCGGCAATCGGCGCGACGATCAAGAAGACGCCGAGCGGAGTGGTGATGTGGCCGGTCGCAATGCTGATGCCCGCGGCGAACAGCAGGGTGTCGCCGGGCAGGAAGAACCCGATCAGCAGGCCGCACTCGGCGAACAGGACGATCGCGAGCACGAGCAGCGCGCCCGAACCGGAGAGCAGGGTGTCGGGACTGATCGGGTTCGCCAGCAGCACCCGCGGAAGTCTACTGACCGCGGCCGTGCGCCCGGACCAGTGTCGGGGCGCACGCTCAGGCGGCCGGCGGCCAGGCGGCGAGCAGTTCCCGCTCGCGCTCCGGCGCCAGGCCGAGCGTGCGTTCGGCGGGCTGCCAACCGCCCCGAACGGCACGCTGCCACGCCCAGGTGTCCTCGACGGTCTCGGCGAGCGGGCGCCAGCGCAGCCCGGCCGCCTCCGCCAACTCGCTACGGGAGCCGAACACACTCGGACCCTTCGAGGCGGGAATCCAGAGTGGGATCTCGGTCCAGAACTGGATGCCCTGCTGGTCCAGCCATTCGCCGTCCACATAGGTGAACGTGGCGTCCGACCCGGTTGCGGCGACACAGGCAGTCATCAGGTCGGCGCGGGTATCGCGGCCGGACGGCCCGGGCACCTCGAACGTGCCCGCGACGGCGGAGAGCGCAAACCGGGCCAGGTCACGCGCGTCGATGAGCCCGACGGGGTCCTCAGGCGCTCCGGGAACCAGCACCTCGCCGCCGCGGGCGACCCGGTCGATCCACCACGGCAGCCGGCCGACCTCGCTGTCGTCCGGTCCGACGAGGGCCCCGGCCCGCAACAACGAGCACCGGTCGGGTCCGAAGGCCCCGAGCACGGCCCGCTCGCAGCCGACCTTCAGCCAGCCGTAGGCCTGCGATTCCGACATGTCCGCCGGGAGGTCAGCGCGCGTCGCCGACGGGTCGCCGTCGTGGACGCCGCCGACGTGGTAGTCAGGTTCCACCGGCCAGCCGGGGTAGGCGTTGATGCTCGAGACGAACGCGTAGTGGTCGCAGGTCGGAGCCAGCAGATCGGCGGAAATCGCGACATCGGCCGGGACGTAGCCACACGTGTCGACCACGATGTCGAAGTGCCGGCCGGCGAGCTGGGCGACATCGTCGGGCCGGGTGCGGTCGCCGGTCACGTGCGTCGCGCCGGCCGGGGTCGGGCCAGAGACGCCCCGGTTGAAGACGGTGACGTCGGCGCCGAGACCGACCGCCCCGGCCACCACCGCGCGTCCGAGGAACACCGAGCCGCCGATCACCAGTACGTCCATGGCGATTAGTCGATCATCTACGGGCCCCCGACGGGAAGAGACGTTCGCGGAGCGCGAAGTATGGGTGGTAGATACTGCAGTCAGCACGTGTAGACGACCTGAGGAGCACCGCATGCCGATCGCAACGCCGGAGATCTACGCCGACATGCTGGACCGCGCGAAGGCGGGTGGGTTCGCGTACCCGGCGATCAACGTGACGTCGTCGGAGACGGTGAACGCCGCGATCCGGGGATTCGCCGACGCGGGCAGTGACGGCATCATCCAGGTGTCCACCGGCGGCGCGGAATTCGCGTCCGGGACGGGCGTGAAAGAGATGGTGACCGGCGCCGTTGGGCTGGCCGAGTTCGCCCACGTCGTCGCGGCCAAGTACTCCGTGAACGTCGCCCTCCACACTGATCACTGTCCGAAGGACAAACTGGACGCGTACGTGCGCCCGCTGATCGCGATCTCGCAGGAGCGGGTGGACGCGGGTCGCCCACCGCTTTTCCAGTCGCACATGTGGGACGGCTCGGCGATCGAGCTGGAGGAGAACCTGCGGACCGCCGCCGAGCTCCTGGAGAAGGCGGCGAAGGCCCGGATCATCCTCGAAGTCGAGATCGGTGTCGTCGGCGGCGAAGAGGACGGCGTCGTCGGCGAGATGAACGAAAAGCTCTACACGGCGCCGGGCGACGCGGTGCGCACGGCCGAGATGCTCGGCACCGGCGAGAAGGGTCGCTACCTGCTCGCGGCGACCTTCGGCAACGTGCATGGCGTCTACAAGCCGGGCAACGTCAGGCTGCGTCCCGAGATCCTCAAGGAACTGCAGGACGAGGTGGGCCGGAAGGTCGGCAAGGACAAGCCGTTCGACCTCGTGTTCCACGGCGGTTCGGGCTCGGACCTCGAGGACATCCACGCGGCTCTCGGCTACGGCGTGGTCAAGATGAACGTCGACACCGACACCCAGTACGCGTTCACCCGCGAGATCGCCGGCCACATGTTCACCAACTACGACGGTGTGCTGAAGGTCGACGGCGAGGTGGGCAACAAGAAGGCGTACGACCCCCGCTCGTACTTGAAGCTGGCCGAGCAAGGCATGGCGCATCGTGTCGTCGAGGCCTGCGAGGCGCTCAAAGCGGCCGGCACGTCTGAGTCGTCCTGAGTATGACCTCCTTCGGCAATTTGCTCGCACCTCCCACCCGCCTGCCCGTCGACCCAGCGGTGATCCTGTTGGACGGCGGCGACGAGCCGGCCCGGGTCGCGGCGGACCACCCGACGTCGTCCGCGGCGTGGGCGTCACTCGCGGAAGGTGCGCTCGCGGGTGGTCGGACGATCGAGGCGTATGCCTACGCCCGCACCGGTTACCACCGCGGCCTAGACGCCCTGCGCCGCGCCGGGTGGAAGGGGCAGGGTCCGATCCCGTGGGCGCACGAGCCGAATCGCGGGTTCCTGCGTGCGCTGCACGCTCTGGCCACGGCCGCCGCGGCGATCAATGAGACGGGCGAGGCGAAGCGGTGCTCCCAGCTGCTCGCCGACAGCGATCCCGAAGCCGTCACCGCGCTCGGCGGCTGATCCTCCCACGAGGACAACGCGAGCTAGCCGCCAAGCGGAAACTACGCCGGGACGGGCGGCAGGGACGCGATCGCGGCGTCGATCGCGGCGTCGTCGATGTGCTTGTCCTGCATCGCGCCGGACAGGTACGCGTCATACGCGGGCAGGTCCAAGTGCCCGTGGCCGCACAACGCGGTCAGGATGACCTTCTCCTCGCCGGACTCCTTGCAGCGCAGCGCCTCGTCGATCGCAGCGGCGATTGCGTGGGTCGGTTCAGGAGCGGGCACGATCCCCTCGGTCCGCGCGAACTGCACGCCAGCGGCGAAGCAGTCGAGCTGCGTCTTGGCGACGGCCTCGAGCATGCCAGTCTCCTTCAGGTGGCTGATCAACGGGCTCATGCCGTGATAGCGCAGCCCGCCGGCGTGGATCGGGTCGGGGACGAAGTCGTGTCCGAGGGTGTGCATCTTCATCAGTGGGGTCATGCCGGCGGTGTCACCGAAGTCGTAGGCATAGATGCCGCGCGTCAACGACGGGCAGGCGGCGGGTTCCACGGCGCGGATCACCGGCGCCATCCGGCCGGCCAGCTTCTCGCGGATGAACGGGAACGTGAGGCCACCGAAGTTCGAGCCGCCCCCCGTGCAGCCGACGATGATGTCCGGTGTCTCGCCGGCCTTCGCCATCTGCAGCAGCGCCTCCTCGCCAATTACCGTCTGGTGCAGCAGAACGTGGTTCAGGACGCTGCCCAGCGCGTAGTTCGTGTCGGCGTTCTGCGCGGCGACCTCGACCGCCTCGCTGATGGCGATGCCGAGCGAACCGGTGGAGTCCGGGTGCTCGGCGAGGATGGCCCGGCCGGACGCGGTGAGATCGGAAGGGGACGGGTGCACGGTGCCGCCGAACGTCTCGATCATCATCCGGCGATAGGGCTTCTGGTCGTAGGAGGCCCGCACCTGCCAAACCTCGCACTCCAGGCCGAACTGCGCGCACGCAAACGCGAGAGCGGTGCCCCACTGTCCTGCCCCGGTCTCGGTGGTGAGGCGACGGATGCCCGCCCGCGCGTTGTAGTACGCCTGCGGCACCGCGGTGTTGGGCTTGTGCGAGCCGGCCGGGGAAACCCCCTCGTACTTGTAGTAGATGTGGGCCGGCGTATCGAGCGCCTTCTCCAGCCGGTGCGCGCGGTACAGCGGGGACGGCCGCCACAGGCGGTACACGTCGAGCACCGCGCCCGGAATCTCGACGTACTGATCCGTGGTGACCTCTTGCATGATGAGGTCCATCGGGAACAGTGGGGCGAGATCGTCGGGTCCGACCGGCTGGAGGGTTCCCGGGTGCAGGACCGGCGGCGGCGGGCTCGGCAGGTCGTGCAGCAGGTTGTACCAGCGGGTGGGCTGTTCGCTCTCGTCGAGCAGGATTTTGGTCGGCGTGGCCGTCATGGCCTCACCCTAGGGCGCTCGGTGGGCCCCGTCGACTACCCTGCTCGGGGCCCCAATCGGATGAGGTGAGCGCATTGCCTGCGGTCGTTCTGGTCGGCGCCCAATGGGGCGACGAAGGCAAGGGCAAGGCCACGGATCTGCTCGGCAGCCGGGTCGGCGCCGTCGTCAAGTTCAACGGCGGCAACAACGCCGGCCACACGATCGTCATCGGCTCCGGGGAGAAGCGCGAGAAGTACGCGCTGCACCTGCTCCCGTCCGGGATTCTCACGCCCGGCTGCGTGCCGGTGATCGGCAACGGCGTGGTTATCGACCTCGGCGTTCTGTTCGAGGAGATCGACGGCCTTGAGGCCCGCGGGGTCGACACGTCGAGGCTCGTCGTGAGCGGCTCCGCGCACGTCATCGCGCCGTACAACCGCACCCTTGACAAGGTCACCGAGCGCTTCCTGGGCAACGCCAAGATCGGCACCACCGGACGCGGCATCGGACCCACCTATGCCGACAAGATGGCCCGCATCGGCATCCGGGTGCAGGACCTGTTCGACACCGACGTGCTGCGGGCCAAGGTGATCGGCGCGCTCAACCTCAAGAACCAGATGCTCGTGAAGATCTACAACCGCAAGGGCTTCGACGTCGACGCGGTGGTCGACGAGCTGGCGTCCTTCGCCGAACGGCTGGCCCCGATGGTGGCCGACACTCCGCTGTTGCTCGAGCAGATGCTCGACCGTGGCGAGACGGTCGTTCTGGAGGCCGGGCAGGCGACGT
>JAVHVH010000304.1:0-10532 GCA_032160665.1 Pseudonocardiales bacterium | reverse complement strand
GCCTTGTTCGCGTCGTCGATCGCGGTCTGGATCTCGGCGCGCAGCTCGGAGTCGTCGAGGAGGTCGCCCAACGCGGTGTCGGCCGGTCGGCCGTTCTTGTCGAGCCAGGTGGCGAACGACTCGGGATCGATCGTCACCAGTGCGGCGATGAACGGCTTCTGATCCCCGACGACGAGACACTGGCTGACCAGCCAGTGCGCCCGCACGCGGTCCTCGAGCACGGCGGGGGCGACGTTCTTGCCGCCGGCGGTGACGATCAGCTCCTTCTTGCGGCCAGTGATCCGGACGAAGCCGTCATCGTCGATCTCGCCGATGTCACCGGTGTGGAACCAACCGTCCTCGCTGAGCGCTTCGGACGTCGCATCCGGGTTCTTCCAGTAGCCGCGGAAGACGTGCGGCGCGGTGAAGAGCAGTTCGCCGTCGGCGGCGACGCGAACCGTCGTGCCACCGACCGGGCGGCCGACCGTCCCGACCTTGATCGCGTCCGGCTGGTTGATCGTGACGCCGGCCGTGGTCTCGGTGAGCCCGTAGCCCTCGTAGATCGTGACGCCGACGCCGCGGAAGAAGTGGCCCAGCCGAGAGCCGAGCGGCGCCCCGCCGGACACCGCCGCGATGCAGTGCCCGCCCAGCGCGGCTCGCAGCTTGGTGTAGACGAGCTTGTCGAACAAGAGGTGCTGGATCTTCACCCACAGCGATGCCGACCCGGCCTCGGCCCCCTGGGAGTAGGCGATCGCGACCGCCTCGGCACGGTCGAAGATCTTGCCCTTGCCGTCGGCGTGGGCGCGCTGCTTGGCCGTGTTGTAGACCTTCTCGAACACTCGCGGCACTGCGAGCACGAACGTGGGCTGGAACCCGCCGAGGTCGGCCATCAGGTTCTTGACGTCTGCGGTGTGCCCCAGCGTGCAGCCTCCGGCGAGCGCGCCGATCTCGATCGCCCGGCCGAAGACGTGTGCGATCGGCAGGAACAGCAGCGTGGAGGTTTCCTCGTTGAAGAAGTCGTGGAGCAGCTCGAGCAGCTCGACCGACTCGACGATGAAGCAGCGGTGGGTGAGCTCGCATCCCTTGGGCCGCCCGGTCGTCCCGGACGTGTAGATGATCGACGCGAGGTCGTCGAGCGTGACCGCTCCGCGTCGCTTGGTGACGTCGTCGTCGGATACGTCGGCGCCTTCGGTCACCAGCGCGTCGAGTGCGTCGGCGTCGAACTGCCAGATATGCGCGAGATCCGACGCTTGCCCGCGAACCGATTCCACCATCGCCGCGTGTCCGGCCGTCTCGACGAAGATGCCGCGAGCTCCGGAGTCGGACAGGATCCACTCGACCTGCTCGGCGCTCGACGTCTCGTAGATGGGTACGACGACGGCGCCGACGGAGAACAGCGCGAAATCCGCGACTGTCCACTCGTAGCGCGTCTTGCTCATGACGGCCACTCGGTCGCCGGGCGTGATGCCGGCCGCGATCAGGCCCTTCGCCACGGACGTGACCTCGTCGGCGAACTGCCGGGCGGTGACGTCGGTCCATTCGGCGCCGACGCGCCTCTTGAGGGCGACGTGGTCCGGCCGGGAGTCCGCGCGCTCGTAGATGAAGTCGGCCGTGTTGCTCTGCGTGAGTGTCGTGATCTTGCTGGCGACGTGCAGTTCCTGCACTGTCCGGCGTCCTTTCTGGGCCGTCCGGAAGGACGGATCGGCTCGACTCGCATGCGGCTGACGATTATTGCCGGTGCGTGGTCACCGTAACTCGTCGCCCTTGACATCGGCGAGGGCCGTTCTGCCTATGCCATCCTGAGCCGGTGCCAGGCATTGACGTCGTCGACTCCACGTGGTTCGCCGCGAAACCGTCGGCGGTCGCGGCGCTGGTCGCCGATCCCGCCAATTGGCGCCGGTGGTGGCCCGGTCTCGAGCTTGCGGTCGATGAGTGGCGCAACGAGAAGGGCGTGCGGTGGACGGTGACGTCCGTCGACGGCAACCGCGGATCCGGGCTGTTGGGCACGGCCGAGGTGTGGCTGGAACCGATGTTCGAGGGCGTGGTTGCGCACTTCTTCCTGCGGCTGGATTCGGCGCCGGGACACCGGCTGCGACGGTCAGAGGCAGCGCGGGTCGAGCGACGCTTCCGGCAGCGGACGAAACGAGTCTTCTGGACGATGGCCGATCAGATGGATCCGGGTCGGCTTACCCGTCACACGTCCACGTCGCACGCCTCGGTGACCTAGCCCGCGGGTCTTGCCGGCGGGTGAGCCACGTCGTCGCCCGCAGGTCGCCGCCGAGCTCGGCGGGTAGCCTCTGTCCCCATGCCCGACGAGTCGATCCAGTCGATCACGATCGACGCCGACCCGGCGGACATCATGGCCGTTATCGCCGACTTCGAGAACTATCCGACGTGGGCCGGCTCGGTGAAACGGGCGCACGTCATCGAGGTTGACGCCGATGGTCGGGCCCGCAAGGTCGCCTTCAGCCTCGACGCGGGCATCGTGCGCGATCAGTACGAGCTCGCCTACGAATGGAGCGGTGACGACAAGGTCGAGTGGCAGCTCACCGCCGGTCAGATGATGAGCGCCCAACACGGCTCGTACACCCTCCGTCAGGACGCCCCGGGCCGCACGTTCGTCACCTATGCGCTATCGGTGGACCTGATCATCCCGATGCTGGGACTGCTCAAGCGAAAGGCGGAGCGGGTCGTCATGGACACCGCGCTGAAGGAGCTCAAGAAGCGCGTCGAGAGTCTGCGGGTCTGATGCGCATCGTCCTGTTCACCGGCAAGGGCGGCGTCGGCAAGACCACCACCGCGTCCGCCACCGCGCTGCGCCTCGCCGACCGCGGTCTGAAGACGCTGCTGCTGTCGACCGACATCGCGCACTCGCTGGCCGATGCCCTCGACGTCCCCCTGACCGATCAACCGGTCGAGGTCGCCCCCAGCCTGTGGGCCGTCCAGATCGACACCCAGGGCCGGTTCGAGGCGGCCTGGCGCGATGTCCAGGCGTTCCTCGTAGACATGCTGGCGCGGGGTGGCGTCGACCCGATCACCGCCGACGAACTGACCGTGCTGCCCGGCGTCGACGAGGTCCTGGCGCTGCTGGCCGTGCGGGAGCTGGCGATCACCGGGAACTGGGACGCCCTGGTTGTCGACTGTGCGCCGACGGCCGAGACGCTGCGGCTGCTGGCTCTGCCCGAGGCGCTCACCTGGTACCTGCAGCGCGTGTTTCCGGCGCAGCGGCGCATCGCCAAGGGCATGCGTCCCATCGCGTCGATCCTCGGTCGCGGTGATGCGATTCCGCCGGACAGCCTGTTCGAGGCGCTGCTACGCCTGAACGACGAGCTGGCCTCGGTTCGTCAGCTGCTCGGCGATCCCGCCGTCACGACGGTGCGGCTCGTCCTGACGCCGGAGTCCGTCGTCGCGGCCGAGGCGCGCCGGACCTTCACCGCGCTCGCTCTCTACGGCTACTCGGTCGACCTGATCGTCGCCAACCGGGTGTTCCCCGCCGGTGACGACGAGTGGCGGCAGGGTTGGGCGCGGGCCCAGCAGAAGCAGCTGACTGCGATCCGTGAATCGTTCGCCGGGCTGCCGGTACGCGAGCTGCCGTACCGCTCGTCCGAACCGATCGGCGCACGGGCGCTGCGCGAGGTGGCGGCGGAGCTGTACGGCGAGCTGCCCGGCGCGGACCCTGCGCCGCCGTCCGGCCTCACCGAGTTGCTCCGGGTCGAAACCGACGGCGACGGGTTCGTCCTGCGGATGCCGCTTCCGCTGGCGCAGCGGGCTTCGGTCGACGCGGTGCGCGCCGGCGACGACCTCGTGGTGACGGTTGGCGGCAATCGTCGCGTGCTCACGCTGCCCAGCGTGCTGCGTCGCTGCACCGTGGTCGGTGCGGAGTTCGACGGCGCTGAGCTGCGGGTGCGGTTCCGTCCCGACCCGGACCTGTGGCCGGGTTCGTCGCCCGCCGCGCCGGCCGCGCCCGCCGCGCCGGCCGGGTCGGCCCGACCGAGGCCCGGCCCGGGTGGTCGGCGAGCCCAGCGGCGAGCCGCCCGTGACCAGGACGACGGCGCTACCCGCGGAGGCTCCGATGAGTGACGACGACGCGACCCCGGGCCCTGAGGGCGCCCCGCGCGCCGATTTCGGGGACGAGACTCGCAAGCTGATGGCCGCGGTCCAGGAGTGGACCCGGCGCACGTTTCCCGAGCCGCCGAGCGGGCACCCTGGACCGGAGTGCCAGTGGTGCCCGTTGTGCCAGTTCGCCAGCGTCATGAGGGGCGAGCACCCGGAGGTCACGGAGAAGGTGGCCGAGGCGGGAGCTGCCCTCGCCCACGCCGTCAAAGCTCTGGTCGATTCGGCGGTCGCTCGCGCGCCGGGCAGTGCCGCCGATGGCAGCGGCGATGCGTCGCGAGGCAAGCCCAGGCCGGGGCCGCGAGTGCAGCACATCAGGATCGACGACGCCGCCCTCCCTGACGACGAGATCTGACGAGCGTGCGTCTCGCCATTGGGATCGACATCGGCGGTAGCAAGGTTGCGGCCGGGATCGTCGACGAGGACGGGCAGGTCCTCGATCGCGCGCGACGCGACACTCCGAGCACCGACGTCGACAAGACCGAAGACGTCATCGTCGAGGTCGTGCGCGAACTCGCCGAACGCAACGACGTGGTCGCGGTCGGGGTGGGCGCGGCCGGCTGGATAGCGAACGATCATGCGACGGTGCTCTTCTCGCCGCATCTCGCCTGGCGCGACGAACCGCTGCGCGAGGCGCTGGCCGGGCGGATCGGGATCCCGCTGATCGTCGAGAACGACGCGAACGCCGCGGCCTGGGCCGAGTACCGCTTCGGAGCGGCCCAGGGCGCCGCCGTCGTGGTCTGCGTGACCCTGGGCACCGGCATCGGTGGCGGCCTGGTCATCGGCGGATCGGTCTACCGCGGCGCGTTCGGCATCGCCTGCGAATACGGCCACATGACGCTGGTGCCCGACGGACGATCCTGCGCGTGCGGCAACAAGGGCTGTTGGGAGATGTATGCGTCGGGGCGCGCGTTGGCCCGCGACGCCCGGGAGTTGGCCGCGGAGTCGCCGATGGCCGCCGCCCGGATGTTGGAGCTGGCCGGTTCCGTCGAGGGACTCACCGGCCCGGTGGTCACCGCGGCGGCCGACGCGGGCGATCCGGCCGCGCAGTCGATCTGTACGACGATGGGCCGCTGGCTCGGACGCGGACTGGCCAACCTCGCGGCCGTGCTCGACCCGTCGATCTTCGTGATCGGCGGCGGGGTGTCCCAGGCGGGGGAGTTGCTGCTGCGCCCGGCCCGCGAGGAGTTCGCCCACACGCTCACCGGCCGGGGGTTCCGACCCCAGGCCGAGGTGGTGCTCGCCGCGCTGGGTCCCGACGCCGGCCTCGTCGGCTCAGCCGACCTCGCTCGTCGCTACGTCTGAGGCAGGATGGCCACCGTGCCGACGATGCGCCTGCTGTCCGTCAACGCCCGAAGGTTCGGACGCGCCCGAACCGCGCTGGCGCGGGTGATCTCCTCGGCCGAGCCGGACATCGTGTGCGTGCACGGCGCGGCCGACCTGGTGCGCTGGCGGCAGGCCGTCGCCGCGCTGGCCCGTGAGGCGGGACTGGTCGTAGTCATTGGCGGCGGTCGCCAGGCCGGCGCGACGCTGCTGCTGTCCTCGCTCGGGGTCGATGTCGTCGCCGTGCGCGATCTGCGGTTCATCGGCGGCGGCGGACTGCACCCACCGGGTGCCGCGCTGGCCGCCATGCGACTGCGTGGGACCGACTTCGCGCTCGTCGCCGCAACGCTCATCGGCAATTCGGCCGAGCGCGTGGGCCAGGTCGACGAGCTGCATCGGGCGCTGGCCGGGCTCGTGCCGGGTGAGCCTCCGGCCGTCATCAGCGCCGATGGCGCCGACCGTCCGGGAACCGCTGCCTGGCAGGCACTGGTCGAGAACCGGGTGGCGGTCGGCGACCGGATCTTCGTCGACGGCGGCATCGACGTCGGCGACGCTCACCCGCTCAGCGCGGCCGGCTCCCCGACCGTCGTCGAGTTGTCGCTGTCGTAGGTACTCAGACGGCGCTGCCGTCGTCGTCCTCGTCGCGCTGGTGTTCACGGACCCGGCTGAGCAGGATGCCGGCAGCGAGCAGCAGGCCGGCGACGCCCAGCACGAGGGTGAAGCCGCTGGCCAGGCCGAATTGACCTCCGAGCCCGAGCAGGATGATCGAGATCGCGAGTACCGACATCGCGATGATCGTCGGCGCGGCGAAGCGGGGGAGCGGCGGCGGTGGCGGCGGGATGTAGTGGTCCTCGTCCAACCAGACCTCGTCGCTGGCCTGCGGGTTGTTCAGCCGCGATCGCCATTCCGCGTCTTCGCGGGTGAGGTCGCGTTCGGCCTCGCGTACGGCCGCCACGGTGTCGACGTGCCAGTCGGCCACCAACGCGTCGAACACCGACTTCGCGTCGAGGCCGTCGAGCGGGTCGGCGTGGTCGGGCAATTCGGGCTGCTCGGTGCCGAGCGCACGCACGGTCGACCGCACGATCGTGCGGGCGTCCACTCGCTCCTCGGAAGCCACGAACAGCCGCCGCTGGTCGATGTCGGGCGCAGCCGCGGGGTCCAGGTACGCCGCGATGCGGGCCCGGCCCAGAGCGGTAAGCAGGTGCTGGCCGACATCGGCGTCGACGTCGGTCAGCGGGACGTAGGTCGGCGCGCGCAGCCCGTTGTCGAGGCGGGCCGACTCCGGTCCCCCCCGCTCGGGCTCGCTGCGCTCGTTCACGGCGTTGCGCCACTCCCGGACCCGCCACTCACCGGCGCTGCTCCGGCCAGGGATTCGATGAATTCGACGCTGCCGGCAAAGATCGTCGGAGCGTCGTTGTCGAGCGTTGCCACGTGATAGCTGTTCTCGAGGATCACCTCGCGGACGGTCGTGTTGAGCGCGCCCGCCTTGAGCAGTTGACCGGACAGCTCGTCCACGACGTGGTCCTCGCGGGAGCGATACATCAGGATCGGAGCGCGCACCGCCGGCAGCTCGGCGACCGTCACCTTCCAGAGCTTGAGCAGGGATGCGAACGCGACGATGGGTGTCCGGTCACCGGCCGGTTCCGCGACTCCAGGCTTCTTGATGTCGCCACCGATCGAGGGACGGGACCGGACCGCCCACGCGATGTAGGGCGCGAACTTCGCGTCCACCCGCTTGGTGCCATACGCAGGGTTGACGAGCACCAGGCCGGCGACACCGTCCGGGTGACGCTCGGCCAGGCGGGTGACGAGGGTTCCTCCCATCGAAAGGCCTACCGCGAACACTGTCTGGCACCGCGACTGCAGATCGGTGTAGGCCGACTCGATTTCGTCGTACCACTGCGCCCAGCGGGTCTGGTTGGTCGCCTGCCACGTGCTGCCGTGCCCGGGCAGGAGCGGAAGTCGCACGCTGTATCCCGCGGCGGCGAGGTGCTCGGCCCAGGGACGCATGCTGCCCGGGGTGCCGGTGAATCCGTGGCTGACCACCACCCCGATCGGGCCGCCGTCTGCGGAGAACGGCACGGCGTCAGCAGTCAGATCCACTCAGACCTCCAGAAGACTTCGTCCTTGCACTTCATCATGCCTTCCGGCCTGGCCTCTCGGCGAGCCGCCATGGCGGGTTGGTAGGAATCCACCGCCCGCACTAGTGTTCTGCCTGGGGAAATCGTCCGGTTTCCGGCACCGGCGGCGCGGGAGAAACAGTGGGGTATTGGCTCGCCAAGTTCGTGTGGCTCGGGCCTTTCCTCCGCTTGCTCTGGCGCCCGTGGGCCGAGGGGGTCGAGAACATCCCTGACGATCGCCCCGTCATCCTCGCGAGCAACCACCTGGCCGTCTGCGACTCGTTCTTCATGCCGGTCGTCATCAGGCGCAAGGTCACCTTCCTGGCCAAGGCCGAGTACTTCACCACGCCCGGGATCAAGGGCCGCCTGGTCCGGCGGTTCATGAACATCGTCGGCATGGTTCCGATCGACCGCGACGATTCCGATGCGGCTCGCGCCGCGTTGAAGACCGGACTGCGGGTGCTCGACAAAGGGACCTTGTTGGGGATTTACCCAGAGGGGACCCGGTCCCCCGACGGTCGCCTGTTTCGCGGCAAGACCGGCGTCGCCCGGCTCGCGCTGGAGTCCGGCGCCGTGGTCATTCCCTGCGCCATGATCAACACCGACATCGTCCAGCCCCCGGGACGGCGCGTGCCCAAACTGCGGCCGCGGCCGGGCGTGCGGTTCGGCCAGCCGCTCGACTTCGCCCGCTACGAGGGGATGTCGGGGGACCGGTTCGTCGAGCGGTCGATGACCGACGAGATCATGTACGAACTGATGCAACTGTCCGGGCAGGAGTACGTCGATCAGTACGCCGCCAAGCTCAAGAAGGCCCAGGGCTCGGACGTCGGCTTCGGCAGTCGGGAACCCGCGAACGTCCGCGAGATCGGCGACCGAGTGCCCGGCACCCGGGCTTCCTAGGACTCGGCGTTCGTGCGCTTCTTCTACGACTGCGAGTTCATCGAGGACGGGCTGACGATCGACCTCGTCTCAATCGGCGTGGTGGACGAGACCGGCCGGGAGTTCTACGCGGTCTCCACCGAATTCGATCCCGCGCGGGCGATCGACTGGGTACGCCGCCACGTCCTGGACAAGCTGCCGGCGCCGGCCGACCCGGCCTGGCGGTCGCGCGAGCGGATCCGCGAGGACCTGCTCGCGTTCCTCGCCGAACCGGGCGAGCCGATCGAGCTGTGGGCCTGGATGTCGGCCTACGACCACGTCGTGCTCTGCCAGTTGTGGGGGGACATGCGGGCTTTGCCGCGTTCCATTCCGCGGTTCACCCACGAGCTCCGCCAACGCTGGGAGGACGCCGGATCGCCGCTGCTGCCGGCCGCCCCTCCGGACCAGCACGACGCGCTCGCTGATGCGCGGCACAACCTGGCGCGTTGGCAGGCGCTCGACAAGATGACGACGGCCGACCGCACCTTGGGGTAGCCCGAAAGGCGGGCTGATCGGGCGGGCCTCGGCCGCCACCCTCCCTCACCATGTGCACATGGGTGACCAAGAACAGACCTGCGAGCCGGTCGACATTACCTATCCCATCAACTACGTCCAGCAGCCGACGCCGATGAGCTGCTGGGCCGCCTCGTTGGCCATGCTGACCAACAAGGGCAGTGCTCAGGAGATCGCCGACGAAGTCGGGCTCCAGCAGGCGATGGACGATGGCGCCTCGCCCCAAGAATTCGAGGACGCGGTCAAGAACAAGCTCGGCCTGCAACTCGAGGGTGGAGCCTGCGGCTACCCGAACATGTTCGCCGGCTGGCTCGAGCAGTACGGACCGATCATGGTCTGCAAGGACATCAACCCTGGCTTCCATGCCGTCGTGATCTCCGGGGTCCACGGCGACGGGACCGCCGAAGGAACCTACTTCGAGCAGAACGATCCGTTGGCCGGCGTGAACACGATCTGGTATGCCGACTTCGTCACGCAGTACGAGGGCGGCGCGGAGTTCACGGCGTACTTCGCGCATCGCTGAACCGTTTGGATGTGGCTAGATCAAAGGCGCAGCGGCGGAGGGAGCGCATTTCCTGGGCACGCTGGATCAGCGCCGCGTCGACGTCGCCCTGTCCACCATTCTCACCCTCGACGAGCTCGCGGGTTCCTGATGACCGGGTCGTGCATAGGGATCCTGGGCATGAGCGACGAGACCCATCGGTGTGGAACCGGTCAGAACGGCGGTGGCTCGGGATCGGGTTTCGGCGGGTCGGGTGACGGGTGTAGTTCGCCGTCGGCAGGCGTGGCCGCCAGTGGTCGGCCGCGTTGGGTGACTGGTCTGAAGGTCGGCCTGCTTGAGGCATCGGCGGCGGCGTCGTAGGCGCTGCTGTGGCCTGACTGGTCGGCGTGTGGTTCGGGTGGTCGTGGTTGGGGTGGCGGTAGTGGTGGTGCGAGGGCGGGGAGATGGACGCGGTGTCGGCGGCCGAGTGGGCTGATCCAGACGAAGCTGCGCTGGTCGATCCGTCGTACGCGCCAGCCGCGGGCAGTTTTGTTCATGTGGTCGTGGCGGCAGGCGGGGGCGAGGTTCTCGGGTGTGGTTGGTCCGCCCAGGGCGTGATCGCGGAGGTGGTCTTGGTCGGAGTCGGTGGCGGGTCGTCGGCAGCCGGGGAAGATGCAGGTCTGGTAGGTGATCTGGCTGTGCCGGCGCAGCGCCCGGCCGGGGTAGCGGGCGGCGGGGTCCTGGGTCGGGCGGTGCTGGGTGGCGTGTTGGGTGGCGAGGTCGGCGAGCACGCCGGCCCAGCTTGGGTGTTGGCGGGCGAGGTCGGGGTCGGTGAGCAGGCGGATCGGGACGTGCAGTTCGATGATGCCGCCCTCGGCTTGGGTCGCCTGCGACGCGTCGACCCGGTCTGGGTCGACCGGGTGGGGGCGGTGGCGGGTGATGCCGTCGAACAGCAGCTGACCGTGCTCGTCGTGGATCGCGAAGCGCCATTCGGAGCGCCGATGCCGGGCGACGATGGTGCGGGCGACCGCGGCGGTGACGGCGCCCCACCCGGCCAGCTCGCCCGGCTGCTCGTCCAGGCCCAG
>JAVHVH010000303.1:0-9437 GCA_032160665.1 Pseudonocardiales bacterium | reverse complement strand
GTTCGCGGCGCGCCGCGCGGCGGGTCAGCCGCAGTTCGGCGCGGATCTCATCGACCGCGGACTCGAACACCTGATCCGGCGTCCACACCGGACCACCCGCCACGGCGAGCATCGGGTCCCGGGTCGCGAGCTGCGCCATCACCGCCCACACCCGCCCCTGCTGATGCGCCAGCTGCCGCCGCTCCGCCGACAGGACCTCCAGCAGCTGCTCGTCGGGGACCGCACCCACCTCGATCGGCGCGAGGACCGCACCCAACTGCGGGCCGGGCGCCATGCCCGCTACCCCGCCCGGAACCGCATTCCCGTCCTGCATGAACACAACAATAAGGAGCAGGTCTGACACTTTCCGCCGTTATCCACAGACCCATTCAGAGAAACGCAACAATGACCCGAGCTGTCCACAGACAAAGACCGAACCAGCACAAAACAGCAAGCCGAACAACAAGACCCAGCCGAGAACCCAAACTCCTCGTCGCCGCGCCCTTGAGAAAACCCAATCAAGAACGAAACAACAAGCCGCGAAACGAGAACCAGCCCTACCTACCGCCGCCTTCTCCGGGGCAGCGCCGACCACACCCCCGACCGCTCCCGCGACCTCTACCTCACCGCCTGGACCTGACGCCGAAGGACCTACGGGCCGAACCCCTAGCCGCTGCCTGCCACCGCGTGTGGGCAATCAGTCGACCTGGGGAAAACCGTCCCACGTTGATCCCGCGGGCAGCGTTCGCACAAGTACGCCGGACGCAGCTCCGGTCACTACGTGCGCGGCGCCCAGCCCGACCACCGAAGCCGAAGAGTCGGCCACGACTACCGCGGTGTTCTCGTCGATGGCTACGCCCGTCGACACCAGGCCAGCGGCCACCGCCGCGCACAGCCGGCCGAGCGTTCCCCATTGGGCGGAATGGACGTCAACGGCGAAGTCGACCAACCCGAGCCCGTCCACAACCGTCACCTCAGCCAGATCCTCACCTGCGTCGGACGGGCATACCTCCCGGCCGCCGAGCCGGTATCCGCCGACGACGGCACGCCTGGCGGCCACCGCCGCTCCCGCGGAGAACCCTGCGTAGGGCCGCCCGTCTGCCAGCCAGGACCGGACGGCGCTCGCCGTCGGCCCGAGCGCCGCCGCGTACGCCGGCGTCAACCCGCCGCACACGAGGAGCGCATCGGCGCCCGCGAGCGGGTCCATGGACAACTCGGAACCCAGCGGAACCAGCACCGGGACCGGCCGGCACGCGGCGACCCCCGTCAGCACCGAGGCCCACCGCTCGAACTGCGCGGCCCCATCACCCTCGTCCACGACGACGCAGGCCACGACCGGGTCGGCACCGGCCGCGGCGAGCAACGGCCCGTACAGGTGTGCCGGTGCGTCCCACCCGCCGCCGATGAGAACGTTTGTCATGAATGCAACGTATGGGGTGGACGCGACCAGGATGGGGCAGCACCATGGGCGTTGAGCCCCCCGGAGGTCGCATGGAACCCGTGGAATCCACTGTTGCCACCCGCGCCGAGCTCCATGCGGTGCGGGTCCGCCGCGCCGAACTGCGCGGAACGCTCGACCACCTCGAAGACATTCTCGCCTCGCCCGACACGGGACGCGCGATGGTCTGGGGCGAAGCCGTCCATGCGGTGCTGACCGCCCTGGCCGACGACTTCGGGGCGCACGTCGAGGTGACCGAGGGCCCGGGCGGCCTTCACGAATCGATCCTCGCCGGTGACCTCCGTCTGGCGAATGCGGTTGCCGCGCTGACGACCGAGCACGGCCTGATCGCCGAGGAGATCGCTGCACTGGTCGCCGACAGCGCGGCTCCCGTCGCGCCCGATGACGTGGACGATGTGCGCGAGCGGGCCACCCGGCTGCTGGGGCAGCTGAATCGGCACCGCCGGCGTGGTGCCGACCTGATCTACGAGGCCTACGACACAGACATCGGCGGCGGCGACTGAGACCTCAAGCCGGCGACGGTCTACTCCGCGAGTTCCTCGTCGAGATCGATGTCGGGCTTGTGCACCCGGTCCGGGTGCAGGAAGACGAATCGCTTGTAGGCCCAGAAGCGGAACAGCGTGCCCAGGCCGATGGTGCAGAGGTTGACGACGGCGACGGTGCCGCTCCCATGCGGATACTTGAGCGGGTAGACGAACAGCGCGATGATCAACTCGGAAAAGGCGAGCGTGATCAGGTTGATGCCGAAGAAGAACGAGGTCTCTCGGCCGAGGCTCGTCCGCGCGCGGTGCGAGAACGACAGGTGCCGGTTCCCGAAGTAGGCGAACGTCGTCGCGACCAGGGTAGACACGGCCTTGGCCTTGAGCGCGCCATGCGGGGACAACCAGGTGAAGATGCCGATGTCGATGCCCAGGGCCAGGACTCCGACGAGGCCGAAGGCGCTGACTTCCTTGAGCAAAATGCGCCACGAACCCCGTAGGCGGTCAGCCAAACCGGGCGAGCGTAGATTCGTCATGACCGTTGCAGACTACCCGCGACGGCCTGTCGATCAGGGCACCCCACAGGCATCCGCCAGTCGCCCCCTACGCTTTCGTGGTGGACGAACGCACCGGACTGCCCGTCGTTGGGATGGTCGGCGCCGGTCAGCTCGCGCGGATGACCCACCAGGCCGCGATCGCGCTCGGCCAGTCCTTGCGCATCCTCGCCGAGTCCGCCGATGACGGAGCCGCCCTCGTGGCCAATGACGTCGTGGTCGGTGACTATCGCTCACTGGACGATCTGCGCGAGTTCGCGGTCGGCTGTGACGTGATCACCTGGGACCACGAACACGTCCCCAACCAGCACATCGCGGCGCTGGCGGCTGACGGGGTGGCCGTGCAACCGGGCGCCGACGCGCTGCGCTACGCCCAGGACAAGCGCGTCATGCGGGAGCGGCTCAGCGCGATGGGCGTGCCCGGCCCGCGCTGGATGCCGATTGCCAATGCTGAGGACCTCGACGCCTTTGCCGCCGAAGTCGGCTGGCCAGTCGTCCTCAAGGCGACCCGGGGGGGTTACGACGGCAAGGGCGTGTGGGTGGTCGCGTCCTCGGACGAAGCGGCCGACGTGCTGGCGTCCGGCACGGCGTTGCTCGCGGAGGAGAAGGTGACGATCGTGCGGGAGTTGGCCGCCGTCATCGCCCGCTCCCCGTTCGGGCAGGGTGCGGCCTGGCCGGTCGTCGAGACGGTGCAGCGCGACGGCATCTGCGTCGAGGTGATCGCTCCGGCCCCGGAGCTGTCCGACGACCTGGCCGAAGCGGCGCAGGCACTCGCTCTACGAATCGCGGCCGAGCTCGGCGTCACGGGCGTGCTCGCCGTCGAACTGTTCGAGACCTCCGACGGGCTACTCGTCAACGAACTCGCGATGCGCCCGCACAACTCCGGGCATTGGACGATCGAGGGTGCGCGGACGTCACAGTTCGAACAGCACCTGCGCGCGGTCCTCGACTATCCCCTCGGGTCCACCGCGCCCACCGCACCGGTCGTGGTCATGGCCAACCTGCTCGGCGGCCCGGACGACATCGTGCCCAAGGCCATCGACGAGCGGGTTCACCACCTGATGGCCCACTGGCCCGACGTGAAGATCCATTTGTACGGCAAGCAGTTCCGTCCCGGCCGCAAGGTCGGCCACGTGACCGCGCTCGGCGCCGACCTGGCCGAGGTGCGCCGGCGCGCCCACGACGCGGCCGACTACCTGATGAACGGGGACCACGCATGACCCTCGCCGGAATCATCATGGGTTCGGACTCCGATTTCGACGTGATGGGTGCCGCGGCCGAGGCGCTTACCGAATTCGGCGTCCCACACGAGGTGCGGGTGGTGTCCGCGCACCGCACCCCGCTCGACATGGCGGTCTACGCGCAAGAGGCGGCCGGTCGTGGGCTGAAGGTGATCATCGCCGGCGCGGGTGGAGCGGCGCACCTCCCCGGCATGGTCGCGTCCCTGACGACGCTGCCGGTCATCGGTGTCCCGGTGCCGCTGAAGTATCTGGATGGAATGGACTCGCTGCTCTCGATCGTGCAGATGCCTGCGGGCGTCCCAGTGGCGACGGTGTCCATCGGCGGCGCGCGCAACGCCGGCCTGCTGGCCGTGCGGATCCTCGCCGCGTCCGATCCGGCGCTGGCCGCGAAGATGGCCGACTTCCAGGTCGCCCTCGCGGGCATGGCTCATGCCAAGGACGCGGCGTTGCAGGATCGCCTTGCCGACTGACCCAACCGAATCACCCCACCTGCACTGAAACGTCAGGGTGCCAGCGGAACTTCAGGGTGGCACCAGGGGTGTCCCTGAGAGCGCGGCAATAGATCACGTCCGTACGCTGGCGCAATGCGGCTGGGGGATCTACGCGAACGTGTTCGCTCCCGCCGTTCCCGGATCGGGCTGGGCGTCGTCCTCGTACTGGTCCTTGCCGGCACCATCGCCATCGTCAGCGCCGCTACGTCGAGCACCGTTCGGGTCAGCTCGCAGATGATCGCCGGGACGCCTGAGGGCAGGCAGCCGGTCAAGCTCGACACGTCGCTCTACCTGCCGGACACGACGCCGGCGCCGGCCGTCCTGCTGTCCCAAGGCTTCGGCGGCGACAAGAGCGGCCTCGCCACCGCCGCCCGCAGCTTCGCCGCCCACGGCTACGTTGCGCTGACCTACAGCGCACGCGGCTTCGGGCAGTCCGGTGGCTTGATCCACTTCGCCTCGCCGAGCTACGAAGTGCACGACGCGACGCTGCTCGTCAGCTACCTCGCCGGCCTCAACGAGGTGAAACGCGTCGATGGCAAACCGCAGATCGCGGCGACCGGAAGCTCCTACGGCGGCGGGCTCTCGCTGCTGCTCGCGGCCGCCGATCAACGCGTCAGCGCCGTATCGGCCGACATCACGTGGAACAACCTCAGCCACGCCTTCTTCCCCAACTTCGGCGCAAGCAGCCCGGGGGTGTTCAAGAAGCTCTGGGTCGGCCAGCTGTTCGGCAACGCCTTTCCCGATCCCCAAACGGGGGGTGACGGCAACCTCAGCGATCTGACCCCGTCAGCGATCTCGTGCGGACGCTTCGCGCCGGACGTCTGCGCGGCGTACCAGGCGTCGGCCGCCAGCGGAACACCGAACGCGGCGATGCGCCAGTTGATGACGCAAGCCAGCCCGGCCACCGTCATCAACAAGATCCATGCACCGACGCAGTTGAGCCAGGGCGAGCAGGACTCGCTCTTCCCACTCAGCGAGGCGGACGCGAACGCGCGCGGCATCGCCGCCAACGGCACGCCGGTGTCCGTGGTGTGGCGGCCGGGCGGCCACGATGCAGGTGGCGCCGACTCCTCGGTGACGACGCAGGCGATCAGCTGGTTCGACAAGGTGTTCGGCGGGCAGGTGAAGGGGACACAGCCGTTCCGGTTCGCCGAGCAGGCCGGCATAATCTCGGCGGCGACCGGCGAGGTCAGCCAGCAGACCCTGCAGGCGGCCGGGTATCCGGGCATCACCGGCACTCCGCGCGGCACCAAGGCCGTGACCGTCACCGGACGCCCGCAGCAGATCTCGTCGCCGGCCGGCGGGGCGCCGACGGTGATCACGAGCATCCCGGGTCTCGGTGGGCTGTCCAACCGGTTCGACACCGCCCTCACGCTGTTGCCCGGCGCGCCTGGGCAGACCGCGTTCTTCACGTCCTCGAAATTGACGAAGGACCTGCTCATCGCGGGTGGGTCCACCGTCGCCCTCATCGTGACCTCGACGGCGAAGAACGCCACCCTGTTCGCGTCGCTGCGCGACCTCACACCCGACGGCTCCATCACGCTGCCCTCGCAACTCGTCTCGCCGATCAAACTGACCGGGATGCGGCCGGGGGTGCCCCGCACGGTGAGCGTGCGGCTGCCGTCCTTCGTGCGCAACGTGCTGTCCGGGCACCGGCTCGTGCTGGAGGTCAGCTCCACCGACTTCGCCTACAACCTGCCGCAGGACGCGCGGACCTACACGATCGCGCTCGCCGGTCGGGCCGCGAGTCCCCCGTCGAACGAAGCCTCGATCACCGTGCCGACCACGTCGGGCAAGGCCCTCAGCGCCGGGCATCCGGTGGCCTGGTTGATCGTCGGCATTGCGGTGTTGGGTCTCATCGGCGGCGCGGTCGGTTTTGTGATCGCGCGTCGTCGGCGGGTACTCAAGCCCGTCCCGGATTTGTTCGACGTTCCGGTCGCGATCACCTCGCTGGTCAAGGAGTACGCCGGCGGCTACCGCGCGGTGGACGACGTCACCTTCCGGGTCGAGCAGGGTCAGGTCGTCGGCCTCCTCGGACCCAACGGTGCCGGTAAGACGACGGCGCTGCGCGTGCTCGTGGGCCTGATAACGCCGACGGGCGGCAGCGTGCACGTGTTCGGGCAGCCGGTCGTGCCCGGCGCCTCGGTGCTCGCCCGCATCGGTGCCTTCATCGAGGGTCCGGGTTTCCTGCCCCACCTCAGCGGCCGGGACAACCTGCGCCTCTACTGGGCGGCGACCGGCCGGCCCGACGACGAGGCCGACTTCACGACGGCGTTGGAGATCGCCGGCCTGGGCGCGTCGATCGATCGGCGGGTGAAGACGTACAGCCACGGCATGAAGCAACGGTTGGGCATCGCGCAGGCCATGCTCGGGCTGCCCGAGCTCCTCGTGCTCGACGAACCGACGAACGGGCTCGACCCGCCGCAGATCGCCGAGATGCGCGAAGTGCTGCAGGCGTATGCCGAGACCGGGCGGACCGTCGTCGTGTCGAGCCACCTGCTCGCCGAGGTGGAGCAGACCTGCACCCACGTCGTCGTCATGCACAAGGGCAAGCTGATCGCGGCGGGCTCGGTGCCGGAGATCGCCGGCGCCGGCGGCATGCAACTGTCCGTCGACGATCCGGAGAAGGCCACCAAGGTGCTCGAGGCGGCCGGCATCGGATCGCATCTCGTTCCCGCGCGGCGTGCGCTGGAAGACGTCTTCCTCGACCTGATCGGAGGGGAGGAATGATGGAACCCACCCCGCGCGTGGTCAACGAGCGCGAGTTGTCCAAGGTCGCACCCACTCGCCGCGGGTTCCACGACCGCCTCATCCAACTGGACCCGGGCCGCCCGCCGACCTTCGACCCGCGCCGCACGCTCGGGCTGCGCGTCGAATTCGCTCGGCAGCTGCGTCGGCGGCGTACCCAGATCACGGCCGGGCTGCTGGTCATCCTGCCGATCATCATTGCGATCGCGTTCAAGGTCGGCGGCGGCGCGGACAGCCAGGCGCCGGAACTCGTGGGACTGGCGAACGCGGGTGGATTCAACTTCGCGCTGTTCACGGAATTCGCGGCCGTCGGGTTCCTGCTCGTCGTGGTGGTGGCACTGTTCTGCGGCGACACCGTGGCCAGCGAGGCGAGCTGGTCGTCTCTGCGGTATCTGCTCGCTCAACCGGTGCCGCGGTCGCGGCTGCTTCGGCAGAAGCTGATCGTCGCCGGAACCCTGTGTGTGGCCGCGAACGTGCTGCTGCCGGTGTGGGCGTTCGTCGTCGGCGGCGCGTTCTTCGGGTGGTCACCGGCCCGGTCGCCGGTCGGTGGCTCGTTCCCGTCGAGCGGGTCCGTGTGGCGTCTGGTGATCATCGTCGCCTACGTGTCCGGTCAACTGCTCGTGGTGGCGGCGCTGGCGTTCCTGCTCAGCGTCAGTGTCGACAACCCGCTCGGCGCGGTCGGCGGCGCGGTGATGCTCGTGGTCGTGTCCAACATCCTCGACCAGATCACCGCACTCGATCCGTATCGCCAGTACCTGCCGACGCACTTCAACTACGCGTGGGTCGACACGCTCACGTCGCCGATCAGGTGGGACGACATGATCCGCGGGACGGGTCTCGCCTTCGTGTATGCCGCGCTCTTCCTTGGCTACGCGTGGCTGCGCTTCGACCGCAAGGACATCACGTCGTAGCTCGGGGAGTGGCGGCCTTGCGGGCGCGATAGGCGGCGACGTTCGCGCGATTGCCGCACCCGCTCTCGCAGAAGCGCCGAGACCGGTTCTTCGACAGGTCGACCAGCACGTCCTGGCAGTCGTCGGCGGCACACACGCGCAGCCGGTCCAGCTCACCGGTGCGGATCACGTCGACGAACGCCATGGCCGCTTCGACGGCCATCCGGTCGGCCAGCGGTGCCTCCGGCGAGGTCGCGTGCAGGTGGTAGTCCCACTCGTCGTGCTTCTTGAGTTGGGGTAGTGCCTTGCCCTCGCGCAACAGCTGGTTGACGATGCGCACCGCACCGTCCTTGTCCGCGTGCCACACCTCACGCAACCGCGGGCGCAGCGCGTGCACCGCGGCGAGCTCGGCGTTGGTCCGGCGCCGGCTGCCCGTCCAGCCCCACTTCGCGACGAAGGCATCCAGGTCGGCCAGGGATTCCAGCGTTCCGTCGTCCGCGGTGTTCACCAGCGAGGCGGCTGCCGCCAGTGCCACTTCGGTGTCATGGGCAAAAAGCAAGTTGACTCCTTTCACCGGACCCGGATAGCGTAACCAGCATAGAACGTTTTGGCTCTTACGGAGGATTGATGCGAGCGAGTGGCGTGGGCCTGAGTCTGGCCGTCCTGTCGGCTGCGACGTTTGGCACGTCGGGCACGTTCGCGACTTCGCTGCTCGATGCGGGCTGGTCGCCGGGCGCCGCCGTGACCGTCCGGGTCGGCGTGGCCGCGATCATCCTGACCGTCCCGGCGCTCGTCCAGCTGCGCGGCCGTTGGCCACTTCTGCGCCGCAGCCTGCCGGCGATCGCGGCCTACGGCTTCGTCGCCGTCGCCGGCTGCCAGCTCTTCTTCTTCAACGCCGTCGAGCATCTGTCCGTCGGCGTCGCGCTGTTGCTCGAGTACTCCGGGACGGTGCTTGTTGTCGGCTGGATGTGGCTGCGGCACGGGCACCGACCGGGTCGGCTCACCACGCTCGGCGGGGCGCTGGCGATCGGCGGGCTGGTGCTCGTCCTGGATCTCAGCGGCACGCAGCACGTCGACGCGGTCGGCGTCCTGTGGGGCCTGGGTGCGGCGGCCGGACTGGCGGTGTTCTTCATCCTGTCGGCCCACACGGATGACCTGGTACCACCGATGGTGATGGCGTGGGCGGGGCTGGCGATCGGGGCGGTGACGCTGGCGCTGTTCGAACTCGTCGGCGCGGTCCCGTTCCGGGCGTCGACCCAGGACGTGCATTTCACCGGCCATCGGACCAGCTGGGTCGTGCCCGTCCTGGGCCTCTCGCTGGTAGCGGCGGCGATCGCGTACTCGGCCGGGATCGGCGCGGCCCGCCGACTCGGGGCCCGGGTGGCGTCGTTCGTGGGCCTGGCCGAGGTGCTGTTCGCGATCCTGTTCGCGTGGTTGCTGCTGGATCAGCGGCCGGGCGCGCTGCAGCTGGTCGGCGGCGCGGTCGTGCTGCTCGGCATCGCCCTCGTCCGAGCCGGCGAACAGGAGCCCGACCTCGACCAACCACCCCCCGCTTTGCACCTTTCAGCTCCCGAATCCAGCCTCATTTAGGGCGCT
>JAVHVH010000302.1:0-20853 GCA_032160665.1 Pseudonocardiales bacterium | reverse complement strand
TACAGCCGGCACCGCATACCCGAGCCCGAACACCGTTGTGCGCCCGACGGACTTACGGGCCCTGACTAGTGGGGGACGCGCGCCAGTCGGGCGTTGAGATGCGGCGCGTACGGCTGCCCGCCTGGCGCCAGCTCGGTCGCGTACACCAGCTCCTTGTCGCGCAGGGCATAGAGCCGCCGCTCGCCGTCGACGTCCTTGGCGCTCGGCGCGTGGGCCGCGGACACCGACTCGAGCTCCCAGCTCTGGTCACCCGCCGTTCCACTGAAGACGAGGGCTTGACCGGTGTTGGACGCGAGCACGAGTTCGACGTCGTCCTGGCCAGGGCCTGCGCGCCAGAAGCCGCTCTCGCGCCACGCCTGTCGGATCACGCCCCCCTCGGCGTCCACCAACCAGGAGCGGGACTCGTAGGCCAGAAACGGTCGCCCGTCGTGGACGAAGCTGATCTGCTGCCCGTACTCGAACCGGGCGCCGCTCGACGCGACCACGCCGGCGCCCGTGCCACGCCATACGCCGACGAGAGGCAGCACCGCGAGCAGGCCGTCGTGAATCGGCGCTCCGGAGCGAAGATCGGACGTGTCCGGCGCAGGACCCGAGCGGCCCTGAGTCACCGCTGCCCGGCGACGAGTTTGACGAGGGCGTAGACCGCCGCGGCGCCGATCGCCAGGAAGGTGATGATCAGCGCGACGAGATACGTCGTCTCCACGAGCCGACCGTACAGCAGGATGGGGGCATGTCCGCTGCACGCGCGCTGGTCATTAAATGCACGTCGGGAGAGGACGCACCCGAGCGCTGCTCACAGGCGTTCACGGTCGCCGCGACCGCGCTCGCGGCCGGCGCGGACGTCTCGCTGTGGCTCACCGGCGAGGCGGTGTGGCTGGCCGTCCCCGAACGCGCCGAGGCTTTCGCGCTGCCGCATTCGGCTCCGCTGGCCGAGTTGCGCGACGCCGTGCTCGCCGGCGGGACGCTCACGGTGTGCACGCAATGCGCTGCGCGCCGTGACCTCACCCAGCACGACCTGCTGCCCGGGGTACGGATCGCCGGTTCGGCGAGCTTCGTCGACGAAGCGCTGCGCGAGGGAGCGCAGGCGCTCGTCTACTGACGACGCAATCAGAACTCGACGTGGACGACCGGCGCGTCCGGGGCATGCAACGCCGGGCCGTAGTGCTCGGCGAACAGCTTGGCGACTAGTTCGCCGCGGCTGGCCACGCCGACCTTGGCGAACACCGCCTTCAGGTGATCGCGCACGGTGTGCGGCGACAGGAACAACTCGGCGGCGATCTCCGGATTGGAGAGCCCGCGCGCAACCGCCCGGGTGATCTCCTGCTCGCGCACGGTCAGGCAATAGGCCTCGACAATGATCGGAGCGATCTGCGCCGACTTGGCCGGCTCGATCGTCAGCGCCGTCGGGCCGGGCTCACCAGCTGGGCCGCGCAAGCAGGATGCGTGCACCGCCAGCCAGCGTCCAGACGCTGAGCGCAGCCGGGCCGACGCCGGCCCGCGGTCCCGTCCTTCGTGGACCGCGCTCGCCCTTGCCACCACGGCGCGGATCGGCGTCATCGCGTGGGGAGTGGCGTCCGACCCCCACGCCGTCCCGGCAAGTTCGGTGAACAGCCGCTCCGCCTGCTCGTCCAGCGACAACAGCAAACCGGATTGGTCGAACAGGGCGGTTCCGGGACCGTCGGCGCTGCCCGCGGAGGTGACCGGGCGCACGGCCGCAGCGAAGGCGCGTAACGCGGCGCCGATGGCCGGGGCAATGGTGCGGACCAGCTCCAGGTCGGTCACCGAGAACGGGCGACGCGTCCCGTCGCGGAACAGGCCCACGACGCCCCACGTGCTCTCGCCCGTTCGGAAGGCCGCGCGCAGCTCGTCGCCGTAACCCTGCGGCGCGAGGAACTCGCGGTACCGGGCGCTGCGTCCCGGATTGTCGTCGGTCGCCGCGAACAGCGTGCCCGTGCCGGCCTGGCTGCGCGCCACGTCGCGGAACAGGATCGCGTCCTCGACGCGGCACTCGCGTTCCCAGTACGACTCGCAATGACCGTCCTCGACGTTCTCGATCCGGACCGGACTCGTCGCCAGGATGGTCGCCGGGTCGGTCGCGAACCAGGCCGAGCCGTCGAACGGCACGAGCCGGCGCAGGCGATCGGACACCTCGGCGAACAGGTGTTCGTCGTCCTCGGCTTTGCCACACGCCTCGGCCAGCGCGGTCGTCTGCCGCTCAATCGCCACCGCGTCCATCAAGAACCCTCCCCGTACCCGCACTCCTCGAGTGCACGTGAAGTGTCGCGGCTCCAGCCCCGCCCCCACAACCCTTCATCTGTAGGGGGTTGCGCCGGCGACCGCCCCGCGTTCCGGAGGGGGTGGGCCGGTCGAAGACCCGCGGGACGGGGGATGGGATCGCGCGCCGCGCGGCCCGAGGCT
The DNA here is from genome assembly GCA_032160665.1 of Pseudonocardiales bacterium. GTDB lineage: Bacteria > Actinomycetota > Actinomycetes > Mycobacteriales > Jatrophihabitantaceae > Jatrophihabitans. The sequence goes on along the minus strand of JAVHVH010000302.1, from coordinate 18,435 downwards.
GCTTCGAACAACGAGATCTACCCGTGAAAGGGGCCCGACCATGACTACCACCTTGACCACCAGCGCCGGCCTGGACCGGCTGGCCACTGACCTCGACGGCGCCCTCGTGCGCCCGGGCGACGCGACCTGGGACGCCGCGCGACAGGCCTGGCATCTGGCGGTCGACCAGCGTCCGATCGCCGTCGTGATCGCCGAGTCGGCGTCCGATATCGTCGCCGTCGTCGAGGCCGCGCGGGAATTGGGGCTGCGCCTCGCGCCGCAATCGACCGGGCACAACGCCGGGCCGCTCGGCGACTTGGCCGACACGATCCTGCTCAAGACCTCGGCGATGCGCGCCGTGCAGATCGACCCCGTGAACCGGATTGCCCGCGTCGAAGCCGGCGCGCTCTGGATGGACGTGACCGGGGCCGCGGCCGAACACGGTCTGGCGGCCCTGGCCGGATCCGCTCCCGACGTCGGCGTTGCCGGCTACACGCTGGGCGGCGGGCTGAGCTGGCTGGCTCGCTCGCACGGCCTCGCCGCCAACAGCGTGGTGGCGATCGAGGTCGTCACCGCCGACGGGGTACGCCGCCGGGTTGACGCCGACCACGACCCGGATCTGTTCTGGGCGCTGCGCGGCGGCGGCGGGAGCTTCGGCATCGTCACCGCCCTGGAGTTCCGGCTGTTTCCGATCGCCGAGGTGCACGCCGGGGTGCTGTTCTGGCCGCTCGAGCGCGCCGGCGAGGTCCTGCAGGCCTGGCGGGCCTGGCTGCCGTCCGTGCCCGACTCCGTCACATCAGTCGGACGAGTGCTGCGCTTCCCGCCCCTGCCCGACCTGCCGCCACACCTGCGCGGGCAGTCGTTCGTCGTCGTCGAGGCCGCCTGCCAGCTGCCGCCGGCGGAGGCGGACGCCCTGTTGGCGCCGCTACGCGCACTGCAGCCCGCGCTCGACACGTTCCGGCCGACGCCGGTCGCCGAGCTGGCCGCGCTGCACATGGACCCGGACGGACCGGTTCCCGGTCACGGCGACGGCATGCTGCTCGCCGAGCTCTCCGAGGCGGCCATGGCGTCCTTCGCCCGGATAGCCGCGCAACCGGACCTGCCCCTGCTGTCCGTCGAACTGCGCCACCTCGGCGGCGCGCTGCGACCCGGGCCCAGCACCGGCGGGGCGGTCGACAGTCTGGACGCGGAGTTCGCGCTGTTCGCAGTCGGCATTGCCCCCGACGAAGCGGCGATGCGGGCGGTACGCCTGGGGGTCGACGCCGTGCAGCACGCCATGGCTCCGTGGTCGACGGGCGGCTGCTACCTGAACTTCGCCGAACGGCGTAAGGCCGGCACGGCGCTGTTCGGCGACCACGTGCACCGACGGTTGACGGAGGTCAAGGCGGCCTACGACCCGGCTGATCTGGTTCGTTCGAACCATCCGGTGCCGCCCGCGTCCTGACACAAGTTGAGGTGTCCGTGCTTCGCGACGCCAGGACGACGCGAAGCACGGACACCTCTGTAACGCGGTTGGGCTACTCGAGGACGAGCGGCACCGCGACCAGCCCCGGCGCCGTCGTTTCGACCTCGCGCCGCACCTTGCCGTCGCGGTGCAGCACCGACAACGTCCACGTGCCGGGCGCGGCGAAGAACCGGTAGTCACCGGTGGCCGACGTGACGACCTCGGCGGTGAACTCGCCGGTGCCGTCGAGCAGCCGGACGTAGGCACCCGCGACGGGGGCGTCGCCCTTGGTGACGACGCCGTAGATCACGGTCTCTTTCTCCAGGTCGATGCCGGCCGGAAGGGATGGTGTCTGGGCGGGCGCTCCACACATGATCAGACCTCCTTCTCGATCGGCACGCCGACTAGCGAGCCGTACTCGGTCCAGGAACCGTCGTAGTTCTTGACGTTCTCGTGACCGAGTAGCTCGTGCAGCGCGAACCACGTGTGGCTTGACCGCTCACCGATGCGGCAGTAGGCGATGGTGTCTCGGCCGTCGTCCAGCCCGGCCTCGGCATAGAGCGCCTTCAGGTCGCCGTCGGACTTGAACGTGCCGTCCTCGTTTGCCGCCTTGCTCCAAGGGACGTTGACCGCAGTCGGGATGTGGCCGCCACGCTGGCTCTGCTCCTGGGGAAGGTGCGCGGGTGCCAGCAGCTTGCCGGAGAACTCGTCGGGCGAGCGGACGTCCACGAGGTTCTTCTTGCCGATCGCGTCGATGGCCTCGTCGCGGAACGCGCGGATCGTGAGGTCCTGGTCCTGCGCGGTGTACTGCGTGGCCGGGCGGGACACGGTGTCCTTCGAGAGCTCGCGTCCGTCGAGCTCCCACTTCTTGCGGCCGCCGTCGAGCAGCTTGACGTTCTGGTGGCCGTACAGCTTGAAGTACCAGTAGGCGTAGGCGGCGAACCAGTTGTTGTTGCCGCCGTAGAGCACGACGGTGTCCTCGTTGCCGATGCCCTTCTGCGAAAGCAGGGCGTCGAACTGTTCCTTGCTCACGAAGTCACGGCGGACCTGATCCTGCAGTTCGGTCTTCCAGTCCAACTTGACGGCGCCGGAAATGTGGCCGCCGTCGTAGGCGGCGGTGTCCTCGTCGACTTCGACCAGGACGACACCAGGGGTGTTCAGATTCTCTTCGGCCCAGTCGGCCGAGACGAGCACGTCTTCACGGCTCATGATGTGTTCTCCTCGATGGGTTCGGGCGGTGCGTGCGAACGTGTCGGCACGACGGTGCCAGGGTGCCGTGGAACGGCGCGGAAGCCGGGGGACGGTGTGCGTCAGCCGGTCAGACGGAGCGACACAGGCAGCTGCCCACACGGCACAGGTCGACCGTGCGGCGCGAGGTGAGCAGGAGGCCCACCGGCAAGCGCACCGAGGCGGCGCGCAGCGGGATACCCATGAGCGCAGCGTAGCCGCCCGCTTGCGGCCCGCGCCACCCGCCTCTTTTCAAGCTTCGGGATGAACTTCCTACCTACTGGGACAGGCGCTGGCGGAACACCACGGCTTCGGCGGACCCGTTGACCTCGAGGCCGTCCGGGGTCGGACGCAGCTCGTCGATGTGCAGCCCGTAAGGAAGATCTGGAAGCGGAATCGGCACGTTCAGAGTCGGGAGCAGCTGGCCGAGCAGGATCCCGGGCAGCGAGATGCCGACCACCGAAACACCCTTGACGCGCAGCCACACCGAACCGGCGCCGGCCTGGGTGAGCACCGCCTCGCCGTGGACGCGAGCCACCTGGCTGAACCCGGGTACCGGCACCGCGGCCGAGGCGAGCAGCCGCTCGCCCTCGTAGGTCAGGATCAAGCCGGGGATCCGGGCCACCCGCGCCAGCTCCGGGTAGGGCAGAACCATGCGGCCCTCGACGTGCTCGCACGGCAGCTCGGTCGTCCTACCGCCGAGCAATTCCCGCAGGGGTAGGTAGACGTTGGTGAGGTGCGCGGCGAGCGTCGCCCCGGTGATCTCCCCGATGCGTAGGCCGCCGACCACCTCGACGTCGCCGTAGCGTCCGCGCAGTGCCTGGGTCAGGAACGGCTTCCCGCGCACCCGCACGGTGGCCGGATGCCCAAAGGGCTCGGAGAGATACTCCGACGCCTTGCGCTCGGCCAGCGCGGCGCAGATCCGGTCGAGAGAACCGAAGCCCAGCGCGAAGACGACCAGCAGGATCAGCACGACGACGAGCACGATCACCACGTCGACACCTGCCAGTGAGCCGATCAGGCGCGGATCGCCAGGCAGAGCAGGAACGCGGGCGGGGCCAACACGCACAGCGGCAGGACCGCGCTGATCGCCGCTCGCAGTCGGACCGCAAATGGCCGCGACGGCGCCGGGGTGGTGTGCAGGACGAACGCGGCGGCAACCGCGACCAACCCGGCGAGCGCACCCAGGGCGCCGCCGACGAAGGTGCCGCGGCCCTCGGCGAACTCCGTCTGGGTGCGAAGCATGAGATAGCCGATCGAGCCGCCCAGTCCGGCCGAGGCGATCAGGGCGAGCAGTCCGCGCGGCACGGCCGGGTCGAAGCGCGGCGCGGGAAAGAGAAGATCGACGAAGTACCCGATGACCAACGCGCCGGCCATTGCGGCCACGGCCGTCGCGGTCACTCGCCCGCCGAGATCGCTCGAGGGGAATTCGTGGCGGATTTGCACCAGTGCCGGGAGCGACACCTCGGCGAGTACGAGCATCGCGACGGCGGACAGCGACGACACCACCTGCAGCCGCGCAGCGCCTCGCATCAGCTGGTGGATGAACATCACCGGCACGGCCAGGCCGAGAACGGGGAGCAGGGTGCCGAGCCGCCCGTGCGGCCAGACCGAGACCGCGACGTCGGCTCCGGCCGCCGCGAGGGCCGCGATGACCAGCGCACCATTGCGGCCGGGCACGCCGGTCCCGTAGACCCAGGCAGCAGCGAGCAGCGCCTGCGCGGCGGCGACCGCCACAAGCAGGCCGGCCGCGCTCGAGTACGCCGTTGCCGCGAGCGCTCCGCCGACGACGACGGCAACCACCAGGCTGCCGAGCAGGTCGAGGTGCGACTCCTCGTCGGCGTCCGGGAGCGCCTCGACGTCAGTCACGGGACTCATCGTCGCAGACGGTCCGGCTCCGCTCATGTGCAGCGAGAACCCAGCGACCCAGTCGATCGACGAGGTCCCGCGTCGTCGCGACCTCGCCGTGCCCCATCGCCGGCTCGAGCCACACGGTCGCGTGTGGCGCGCCCGCGGCGAGCGCTTCGACGTGTTGCACCGGGAAGTAGTGGTCGGCCTCGCCGTGGACGACGAGCAGCGGGCGCGGGGCGATGAACCCCGCTACCTCGGACGGTGACGCGGGCAGGTCGGTCCACCCGTCGGACGTCACCCTGGTGCGGCGCAGTACCCGGGTCGCGACGCGGCCGGTGCGGCTCTCGAACATCCAGTGGACCAACCGCATCGGCCGGGTGCCGCGCTCCCACCAGATTCCGGGAGCGCTGACACTGACGACGGCGTCAGCGTCGCCGCCGAGGCCGGCGTGCCGCAGGACGGCCGTCCCGCCCATCGACCAGCCGAGGATCGCCACGAACCGGTACCCCTCGGATCGCAGCCACGCGACGGCAGCGGCGACGTCACGGATCTCGTCGACCCCGGCGGTCCCCCGGCCCTGGGAACGACCATGGCCGCGGAAGTCGGGCGCGAGCACGCTCAGGCCCTGGGCCACCAGGCCACGACAGATGCGCCGGACGTCGGGATTGCGCGATGACCCGGTGAAACCGTGCGCGACCACGCAGGCGATTTCGCGCCCGCCGGTGTCCCAGTGTTCCGCCGACAGCCGCAGACCGTCAGTGGTGCGCACGTCGACGGTCGCGGGAGCGGGCATCGATCCATTCTCTCCGTCGACGTTGCTCCACCGCACCGTGACACCAGGCACGCCGCGGCACGCGGCCGCGGAGGCGTCAGGTATTCTGTAAGCGCTTTGAGGGCAGCGCAGCCCGCCGGGCTCGGCAACGCTGGCGCGCCCGGAGAACCACCCCGCCGATCCCTACCGATCCGGAGGCGAGAGTGGACCTCATCCTGCTCACCGCGGCCGTCCAGCCGACCACCGAGGTGCTGCCTGCACTCGGACTGCTCCCCCATCAGGTGACCGTCCTGCCCCAGGACGCCGGCGCGCTCGTTGACCGAACGTTGGGCGACGCCGTCCTCGTCGATGCCCGCCGCGACCTGATGAGCGCGCGCGCCTTCGTGCGCCTGCTCGCCGCCATGGGCACCGCGGTGCCCGTGGTCGCCGTACTGACCGAGGGTGGGCTGATCGCCGTCTCGGGCGAGTGGGCGGTAGACGACTTCGTGCTCGACACCGCGGGTCCGGGCGAACTGGACGCCCGGTTGCGGATCGCCGTCGAGCGCCGCGCCGCCGTCTCCGACGATGTCAGTGGCCGCCTCGAGATCGGCGAGCTCGCCATCGACGAGACCACCTACACCGCCCGGCTCTCCGGCACCGCGCTCGATCTCACGTACAAGGAGTTCGAGCTGCTGAAGTTTTTGGCCCAGCATCCCGGGCGAGTCTTCACCCGCTCGCACCTCGTCCAGGAGGTCTGGGGTTACGACTACTTCGGCGGCACCCGCACCGTCGACGTCCATGTCCGGCGGCTGCGCGCCAAGCTCGGCGCCGAGCACGAGGCGATGATCGGGACCGTCCGCAACGTCGGCTACAAGTTTGTGCGGCCCGCCGACTCCGGCGGTCGCCGCGAACCCACCGACTCGGCCGCGGGCGACGAGGTCGCGGACTTGGAACGCCGGCTCAACGCGCCGGGCTGACGAGCGGACGGCTACCGTCGGGGGCGTGCCAGTCTCGGTCGTCACGTCCGTCCCGGATCCGGCCATGCGGACGGAGATCCTGCGCCTCGCCGCGTCGGTCGAGGCCGCGGACGGCGCGCCGCCGCTGTCCGACCAGTCGCTCAGTCACCTCGGTTCCGGCGCGGTGACCCACCTGCTCGCGCGCGACGGCGATCACCTAGCGGGCTACGCACAACTCGACGGCCGCTCGCTCGAGATCGCGGCCGATGACGTTGCGATCAGTCCTCTTCTCGACGCCGCCACCGAGGCCACCGTTGGCGACCTCCTCGTGTGGTCGCACGGGCGACGCAGCCGGCTGGTCCCGGTCCTGACCGATCGCGGCTTCGACCGGGTCCGCGAGCTTCACCAGCTGCGCCGTCCGCTCGACGACGATGCCTCGCCGCTGCCACCGGATCCGCCGCTTGCCGACGACGTCGTCGTACGGGCCTTCGTCTCCGGTGTCGATGACGAAGCGTGGCTGGCCCTGAACGCCGCGGCCTTCGCCGAGCACCGCGAACAAGGCTCTTGGACTATCGCCGACCTGCAAGCGCGGATCGCCGAGCCATGGTTCGACGCAGCGGGCTTCTTGCTCGCTGAACGGGGCAGCGAGCTGCTCGGCTTTCACTGGACCAAGGTGCACGCCGACGGGGCAGGCGAGGTGTACGTACTCGGGATCTCGCCCGAGGCGCAAGGACTCGGGCTCGGCAACGCGTTGCTGATCCGCGGCCTGAGGCTGCTCGCGCAGCGCGGTTGCCCCCACGTTCTTCTCTACGTCGACGGCGACAACCCGGCCGCGCTGCGCCTCTACGAGCGGGCCGGATTCGTCCGTTTCGATCTCGACGTGCAGTGGCAGGAAGCCTGAATCTCCGGGGTTCCGCCGTGCGCCCGGCGTGATCCAGTTCACCCTGCGGCCATGTGCGGCATGTGCGCCCGTCATCCTGGCGCGCGTCGCCATTCACCCTTCGTTCATCTTGGCTCCCCCGACCCGCCATGTAGCGCTCTTAACGTCCAGTTGGAACGTCAAACTGACAAAGGGGAACCAATCGTGAAGCTCAACCGTGCCGGCGTGCTCGCCGGCGTGCTGGTCGCCGTCGCGGCGCTGGCAGCGTGTGGCAGCAGCGGGGGCTCGTCCACGAACACCAGCGCCGCCGGTGGCGGCTCGTCATCTGGCAGCACCTCGGCTGATTGCGCGACCGGCTCGCTCACGTCGGACGGGTCCACGGCGCAGCAGAACGCCATCAATGCCTGGATCGCGGCGTACACGAAGAAGTGCTCCGGGGCCAGCGTCGTGTACAGCGGTGGCGGTTCGGGCCAGGGCGTCACGGACTTCACCCAGGGGAAGGTCAACTTCGCCGGCTCCGACGCGGCGCTCAGCCCGGACAAGGGCGAGGTTACCGCCGCCACCAAGCAGTGCGGCTCGCCCGCGATCGACATCCCGATGGTCACCGGTCCGGTTGCGGTCGCGTTCAAGCTCAGCGGCGTCACCGACCTGACGCTCACCCCGTCGCTGATCGCCAAGATCTTCACCGGCAAGATCAAGACCTGGAACGACCCGGCGCTGAAGGCCGAGAACCCGAATGCCAACCTCCCGTCCACGAAGATCACCGTGTTCTTCCGTTCGGACGAGTCGGGCACCACCCAGAACTTCGAGAAGTACCTGAACACGGTTGTTCCCTCGGATTACCCGACGACGCCGAGCAAGGTCTGGGCCGGCACCGGGCAGGGCAAGACCGGGTCGCAGGGTGTGCAACAGGGAATCACCAGCACCGAGGGATCGATCGGTTACCTCGAGTGGTCCTACGCCGGCAGCGGCGGCCTGTCGATGGCCAAGGTCGACAACGGCGGCGGCGCGGTCGCGCTCACGGCTGAGACGGCGGGCGCCGCAGTCGCCGCGGCCACCGTGGCCAGCAACGGCGGCGACGACCTCACCCTGAAGCTCGACTACGCCACCAAGGCGCCTGGTGCTTACCCGATCATCCTGGTGACCTATGAGATCGTCTGCACGAAGTACAAGGACCCGGCGATCGGCAAGCGGGTGAAGGCGTTCCTCACCTACACGTCATCCTCGGAGGGTCAGGGCCTCCTGACGAGTGTCGGATCGGCGCCCCTCCCGTCGTCGGTGCTGACCAAGGTGCAGGCCGTCGTCGCCAAGATCAGCTGACGACGACGTAGCACGGAGCCAAACGTGAAGCCCCACCGCCGCCTCGGCCATCGCCGTGGCACGGTGGGGTACCGCGTTCGACACGATTGCGGATCGCATGGCTGATCGAGAGACGATGACGCAGCGCACCCCAGAAGGCGACGAGCCGGAACTCCGGTCCCGTGCCGATACGCCGTCGCTCCCGCCGCCCTCCGTCGGGGGCAAGTCCGTCGAGTTCCACGCCCCACCCGTGATCGGGTCGAGCCAGCCCGAGGCGATCAGCACTTCCGGCGACGGTGCCCCGGTGTTCGGCGCCGGATCGAGCATCGCCCGCGGCTCGGGCAAGACGCGCATCGGCGACCGGCTCTTCCTCGCCCTGGCCTCCGGCTCGGGAATGTTCGTCGTCATCCTGGTGATCCTGGTCGGCGTCTTTCTCGTGTGGCAGGCCGTTCCGGCCATCAAGAACGACCAGGCCAACTTCCTGCTCTCGCGGCAGTGGGACGTCAACGGCGACGTGTTGCAGTTCGGCGTCGCGGGCCTGCTCTGGACGACCGTCGTCGTGTCCGTGATCGCCATGATCATTGCGGTTCCGATCGCGATCGGGATCGCGCTGTTCATGACCCAGTACGCGCCGCGACGACTGGCTCGGCCGATCGCGTACATCATCGACCTGTTGGCCGCGATCCCGTCGATCATCTACGGCATCTGGGGTATCACCGTCCTGGCACCGCACCTCGAGGGAATCCAGCGGGCGTTGTATCACCTCGGCCGGTTCCCGATCTTCAAGGACCAGGGCTTCGTCACGGGCTCGATCTTCGACGGCGGCGTGGTTCTCGCGATCATGGTTCTACCCATCGTCACGGCCATATCGCGGGATGTCTTCGAACGCACGCCTCGGGAGAACATCGAGGCCGCCTGGGCTCTGGGCGCTACCCGGTGGGAGATGATCCGGCTCTCGGTGCTGCCTTACGGCCGTCCCGGGGTCGTGAGTGCCGTGATGCTGGGCCTGGGTCGCGCACTCGGCGAGACCATCGCCATCGCCCTCATCCTCTCGGCGCCGTCGTCGAGCGCCCCGTTCAATTTCTCGATCTTCAACGGTGGCGAGACGTTCGCCTCCAAGATCGCGAACAACGCCGCCGAGTTCGGGGACCCGAAGTCGACAGGCGCGTACATCGCTGCGGGTCTGGTGCTCTTCGTGCTGACCTTCATCGTCAACGCGGCAGCCCGATCGGTCGTCAACCGCCGAAAGGAATTCTCATGACGGCGATAGCTTCGGTCACCCGCTCGACGCTCGCCGCGTCGCCCGGACGGGGCCGACGGAAGTTCAAGAACTATCTCGCCAGCGTGCTCGTGAGCCTTGCTTTCGCGATCGCGCTGGTCCCGCTGGTGTGGTTGCTGTGGACGGTCGTCAGCAAGGGGCTACACGCGGTCACGCAGAGCGGTTGGTTCACGAGCGATCTCGGCACCCGCACCTACACCGAGTCCGGGGGCGGCGCGCTGCACGCCATCATCGGCACCCTGGAGGAGGTCGCCATCTGCGCGGTCATCTCCATCCCGATCGCGGTGCTCGTGGCGATCTACCTGGTCGAGTACGGACGCGGCTGGCTGGCCAAGCTGACGACGTTCATGGTCGACATCCTCACCGGCGTCCCGTCCATCGTCGCGGCCCTGTTCATCTATGCAGTGTTCTTCATCCACCTCGGCGCGCAGTTCGCCGGTGTGTACGCCTCGATCGCGCTGGTCATGTTGATGATCCCGGTGGTCGTGCGCACCACTGAGGAGATGTTGAAGCTGGTGCCCAACGAACTGCGCGAGGCGTCGTACGCCCTGGGAGTGCCGAAGTGGAGGACGATCGTGCGGATCGTCCTCCCGACCGCGTTCACCGGGATCACGACGGGGGTCGTGCTCGGGGTCGCCCGGGTCGCCGGCGAGACGGCACCCCTGCTCGTGCTGGTGAAGTACACGCCCCACACGAACACCGACCCGTTCAGCGGTTTCCAGGCGTCCCTCCCCTTGATGATCAAGGACCAGGTGAACAACCTCGGGGCGACTCACAACTTCACCGGTGGGGTCGCCGCCAACTACGCGCCGGACCGGATGTGGGGCGCGGCCCTGACCCTCATCGCGATCGTGATGATCCTCAACCTGCTCGCCCGATTCGTCGGCCGCTTCAGCAAGATCTCGAACTAAGGGATAACGACATGGCCAAGCGCATCGACGCCCACGACCTCAATATCTATTACGGCAAGTTCCTCGCCGTGAGCGGCGTCAACTTCACGATCACGCCGCGTTCGGTCACCGCGTTCATCGGCCCGTCGGGATGTGGGAAGTCCACGGTCCTTCGCACCCTGAACCGGATGCATGAGGTCATCGCCGGCGCCCGGGTCGAGGGCAAGGTCATGCTCGACGGCGAAGACATCTACGCCAACGCGATCGATCCCGTCGACGTCCGCCGCACGATCGGCATGGTCTTTCAGCGCCCCAACCCGTTCCCGACGATGTCCATCTACGACAACGTCGTCGCGGGGCTGAAGCTGCAGAGTGGCCGGATTCGTAAGGCCGACCTCGACATCGTTGTGGAGAAATCGCTCCGCGCGTCCAACCTGTTCGAAGAGGTCAAGGACCGCCTCGACAAGCCCGGCGCGGGCCTGTCCGGCGGTCAGCAGCAACGGCTGTGCATCGCGCGGGCGATCGCCGTCGAGCCGCAGGTGCTGCTGATGGACGAGCCGTGCTCGGCGCTCGACCCGATCTCGACCCTCGCGATCGAAGACCTCATCCAGGAGTTGAAGGAGACGTACACGATCGTGATCGTCACCCACAACATGCAGCAGGCTGCGCGGGTCTCGGACCGCACCGGGTTCTTCAACCTCGCCGCGATCGGCAAGCCCGGTCAGCTCGTCGAGATGGACGACACCGAGAAGATCTTCGCCAACCCGTCCGACCGACGGACCGAGGACTACATCTCCGGCCGATTCGGCTAACACCTGATCCGCCGAAGGCGGATCTCGGTGCTCATCGCGTTCGTGGTTGCGCTATTTGCGAGCTAGCGTTGACGTATGGGCGATCCTGATCCTGCGGCAGTTGAGTTGGCGCACCGGATGTTCGATCTCGCCCGCTCGGGTGACGCCGCGGCGCTCGCCGCGTATGTCGATGCCGGGGTGCCGGCCGATCTCACCGATGCCGCCGGGAACACGCTGGTGATGCTCGCGGCCTATCACGGCCACGCCGACGTCGTCCGGGCGCTCGCCGGCCGGCATGCCGACGTCGGCCGGGCCAACGACCGCGGTCAGACGCCGCTGGCGGGCGCGGTGTTCAAGGGCGAGCTCGAGGTCGTCGACGTGCTGCTGGTGGCGGGCGCGGATCCGGCTGCGGGCACGCCATCGGCACTCGACACGGCGCGCATGTTCGGCAACGACGACCTCGTCCGTCGCTTCACGAGCGCGCCCTGACCGGTCGCCGGGTCGGGCGAGGCACAGAACTTCGACGGTTGTTGTCGCAGGCTCGAAGACGTAGACTCCGCGACGCTATTGAGCATCGATCAATAATTCGCGAAAGGCCGGGGTTTGATGTCCGATCCGACCCACTACGACGTCCTGGTGATCGGCTCCGGATTCGGCGGGAGCGTGACCGCCCTGCGCCTCACCGAGAAGGGCTACCGCGTCGGCATCGTGGAGGCCGGTCAGCGGTTTACCGCCGAGACGCTGCCGAAGACGTCGTGGCGGCTGCGCAAGTTCGTCTGGGCCCCCAAGCTCGGGATGTTCGGGATCCAGCGCATCCACGTCCTCAAGGACGCGATCATTCTGGGCGGCGCGGGCGTGGGCGGCGGGTCGCTCAACTACGCCAACACGCTCTACGAGCCGCTCCAGCCGTTCTACGACGACCCCCAGTGGGCGCACATCACGGACTGGCGTGACGAACTCGCGCCGCATTACGCCCAGGCGAAGAAGATGCTCGGCGTCGTCACGAACCCAACAACGACGCCTAGCGATCGCGAGATGCAGCGCCTGGCCGCGCAGTTCGGCAAGGCGGACACCTACCGCGCCACGCCGGTCGGGGTCTTCTTCGGACGCGACGGTGCGCAAGAGCCGGGCCGGTCCGTGCCCGACCCCTACTTCGGCGGCGAGGGCCCTGCTCGCACGGGCTGCATCCAGTGCGGGGAGTGCATGACCGGTTGCCGCCACGGCGCGAAAAACACGCTCACCACCAACTACCTGTTCCTCGCCGAGAAGAACGGTGCCGAGATCCACCCGATGGCGACGGTCACCGACGTCCGTCCACGCGAGGGTGGGGGCTACGAGGTCCGGACCGTGCGCACCGGCACGTGGTTCGGACGCTACGACCGCAGCTTCACCGCCGACCAGGTGGTGTTCTCCGCTGGCACCTACAACACCCAGAAGCTGCTGCACACGCTGCGGGAGTCGAGCCTGCCGAACATCTCGAAGCGGCTCGGGTACCTGACCCGGACGAACTCGGAAGCGCTGCTGGGCGTGCGGCTTGCGAAGCCGGAGCACGACTACACGCAGGGCGTCGCGATCACGTCGTCCTGGCACCCCGACGAGAGCACGCACATCGAGCCGGTGCGCTACGGCAAGGGCAGCAACGCGATGGGCCTGTTGAACACCCTGATGACCGAGGGCGGGACGCGGCGGTATCGCTGGATGCAGTTCCTGCTGGGCATGTTGCGCAATCCGCTGAAGCTGCGGCTGCTGATCCCCCGCAAATGGTCCGAACGCGTGATCATCCTGCTGGTCATGCAATCGCTGAACAATTCGATCACCGTCATGCGCAAGCGCACCCGGCTGGGCTGGAAGAAGCTGACCACCGAGCAGGGCGAGGGCGAGCCCAACCCGACCTGGATCCCGGTCGCGAACAAGGCGGCCCAACAGCTGGCCGACAACCTCGGCGGTTTGCCCGGCGGCACGTGGGGCGACCTCATGAACATCCCGATGACCGCACATTTCATCGGTGGCTGCGCCATCGGCGACTCGCCCGCCACCGGCGTCATCGACCCGTACCAGCGCCTGTACGGCCACCCGGGGCTGCACGTTGCCGACGGCTCGACCCTGTCGGCGAACCTCGGCGTGAACCCGTCGCTGTCCATCACCGCGCAGGCCGAACGCGCGATGTCGATGTGGCCCAACAAGGGGGAACAGGACCAGCGGCCGCCGCTCGGCGCGTCTTACCAGCGCATCGCTCCGATTACTCCGAGTAACCCCGCAGTTCCGGAAAGTGCCCCGGCCGCGCTACGGTACGCGGCGGTGCACCTCGGCATGCCGGGCAATCGCACCGCCTAGGAATGCGGCAGACCGGTGCGCAGTAACTGACCCACCCGAAAGAATCGTCGCGTTGACCCCTTGTGTGGTCTACGTTACGAGGCTGTATGTTGTCTTCGGGCTGCCGGGTCCGTCGAAGGTAAACCACCAAGCATCAGCATGACGGAGGGGCCCCCACCCAATGACCACCGCCCGCACGCGCCGCTCCGGCGCATCAGCTCTCGGTTCGATGGCGCGCAAGCGCTCGATCCGGATCGCCGCAGCAACAACAGCCTTCGGTGTCGCCGTGACGGCCGTAGCCAGCAGCGGGGGTGGCGCGGCCGGCGCCGCGACGCTGCCGCAGGCCCAGTCCGTCGGCAACTTCCTCGACGCGACCTTGGGCGGCAACACGCTCGACGCGGTCGTGGCCCTCGACTACGCCAGCGCGAAGTCCCCCGGCACGCAGTCGGTGCAGAACCCTCTCAATGCCACGGTTCTGAACGCCGTAACGCTGCCCCTGACCGGCACCCTGCAGCTCCCCGAACTCCTGGGCATCAACCTCGGCGCCGTCAACCAGGTCGCCGTGGCCAAGGCCAGCGGCCGCTCCTACGGGGCGTCCGGCGCCGTCAACAACTCCGGCGGGGTGTCGGTCGGCGGCAACAACGCCGCGTTCCCGGCTGACGCCACCATCGACCTGACCGCGAACGGCATCGCCGGCAGCTCGCCGATCCCGATCCCGGGCGGCACCGGCTCGGCCGACGCCCTGGGCGGCGTCCAGGCCAAGGTCGGCGCGGTCCATGCACTCGCGCAGACCCCGGTCGGCTACGGCAAGCCCGGCACGACCTCGTACGGCATCGCCTCTCTCGATCTGCAGCTGGCCTCACCGCTGGTCGGTGGCGTGCTGGGCACGGTTGCCGGCACCCTCAACACCGTTCTCGGCACGTTGGCGACGGCGGCCGGTCAGCTCGGCCTGCCCGCCGCCTGCTCGTTCACCGACGGTCTTAGCTCGATCACGCTGGAGAACGGCGCGATCGTGATCGACGCGGCCACCGGAAGCATCACCATCCACCTCAAGGAGCTGCTCCAGACGCTCCTCGGGAAGGATCTGAACGCGCTGCCGGCCAATACCGACCTGCTCGCGTTCCTGCTGAACTACCTGACCAGTCCCGCCGGATTGGCTGCGGGCCTGACGGGCGTCATCAACGGCCTGACGAATCCGCTGGCGAGCAAGTTCACCGCCTGCCTCACCGCGCTGCAGAACAACGGCCCCATCGGTCAGATTGCCGGGCTGCTGCTCACGTTGACGAACGCGCTGACGGCTGGTCAGACGACGCTCGAGAACACGATCGGCGACATCGTCACCGCCCTGGCCGGTGCCGCGGGTGTCAGCCCGCTGGCTCCGCTCGGGACGCTGCTCGGTCAGCTCATCGGTATCGGCGTGAACGTGCAGCCGAACGGCCCGGCGGGCACGTTCACCTCAGCGCTGGACGCCACCCCGAAGCAGGGCACCCCGGTCGTTGCCGATCAGACCATCGTGCGGGCCATCGAGCTCGACGTCCTCGGCGGTAACGGCGCGGTCGTGGCCCTGGCCAACGCCGCGGCTGGTCCGAGTACCGCGCCCGCGGCGCCGCCGTCCTCCGCCACGCCTGAGCCGACGAGCACGGTTCCTGGCACCACCCTCCCGACGGGTGTTCCGGCCGGTATGGGCACGCACGACGGCTCGCCGGTTCTGCCGGTGGTCCTGTTGCTGCTCGCGCTGACCTTCGCCGGTGGCGGTGTCGTGGCCTACCGAACCCGGGCAAAGTTCACTCACTAGCCCGCTGAACGGACGGATCGGCCCGTCGCCCGTATCGGGCGGCGGGCCGCCGTCGTTACTCTGGCATCAGCTGCTTGGTGCCGGCCGGTCCCGGGCATGCTGACGGCAGACGCCCCGACGCCCCCGCGTCGAAGCGCTGGGATCCACTCCGAGCTGGGGGTAGGACGATGGCTGATTCCGCGAGGCTTCCGTGGACGGGGCGCGCCGCTGAGCGGCTGGGTCACCACGCGACGGAGATGCTGATGGCTTCGATCGTCGCCGTCGTCGCGATCGGCATTTACCCACTCCCGGGCGTATTCATGTTCACCGTGCCCATCGCCCTGTTCGGCATCGTGCTGTTCAGCTGGCTGCTGATGCGCCAGCATGACCGCAGGCTCTGCGAGAAGTGCGTCATGTCGATGCCGCTGAACCCCGCTGAGCAGGCGCAGCGGCTCAAGCGGCGCTTCTGGATGGCGCACACCGGCTCCGAGCCGCGCTTCCTGGTTCCCTACCTCGTCGTGCTCATCGCCTCGAACTTCGCGACGACGACCGCCGGGCGAGCCAGCTGGGCAGTGATCCAGCTGTCGATGGTGTATCTGATCATGTCGAACTCCACCCACCGCCGGCTCCAGCCGTGGTGCCCGTGGTGCAGTGACGGCGGTGGCGGCGAAGAGGTCGACGAGACGCCGCCGGTCCTGCCGCACGATGACCGCCAGCTGATCTGATCTGCGGGTCGCCTCTCCCCAGCGGGGATCGCGTTCGTCAACACGCGAATTGCGTGCCGTCGCGGTGCCGCTAGATTCCTCGTCCATGGTCGACATACATCATCACGGCGTGTGCGAGGCTCCGCTCCGCGTGGCGTTCGCCTACGTCGACGACTACCGCAACGCCACGTCGTGGATGTTCGGACTGGACAAGTTCGCGCCGGTCGGCACCAACGACCACGGCTTAGGCGCCGTCTTCGACGCAACGTTTCAGGTGCGTCCGGTCAAGCTGCACTCGACGATCGAAGTCACCAGCTGGGAACAGGACGCGGTAATCGCGTTCAATTCGATCAAGGGGTTCCGGAACAAGTCCACGTGGCGCTTCACCGCGGATGGCGAGAGCCGAACGAACGTCGACGTCGTGTTCAGCTACGAACTGCCCGGTGGCCTCGCCGGCCGGGCCCTCGGGCGTGCGCTCGAGCCGGTTGTCGCGCTGTCGGTCAGACACAGTGACGTGGCTCTGCGTAAGAACATCGAGGCGAAGTACGCCGAGACCGGCGCGGATTGATCCTGCGACCGCCAGGCGCGGCGACGGCCGGGCGCGGCGCGGTGTCCGCCGTCGTCCGGGCGCTGAACCTGCGGGCGGCGAGCGAGGCGCCGCGCCCGTCAGGCGAACTGTTCCGTCCGCATGTAGAGGGCCGGCGCTACACGACCTCGCACTACAACGTCGTCATCCCGGACCTGCCTGAACCGCACCGCTTCCTCGGCTGCGCAGTCTTCATCGGACGGACCGGCACCCGGGCCTTCGACCTCGACCACTCGGTTGCCGGGTCACCGCGCCGGACCGCCACGCTCGCGTTCGGTACGGCTGCGACCGCGCCGAACTGGTTCAGCACCTATTCGACCCGCGACGACTGTGTATTGCGGGCGGACGGATCGCTGCTGCGCTTCGGCGAGGACCTCGAGATCGTCGGCCGGTTCCCGGAGTACCGGGTCATCGCGCATCGCCCTGGCTTCGATCTGGACATCGACGTGGCGTGCGCCGAGCAGATCACGTGGTTCGCCCGCAGCGCCGTCTATGACCACTACGGATTCCCCGCCCGGTATCGCGGCACGTTCTCGTGGCAGGGCGAGCAACGACCCGTCCACGGCATCCTCTCGCTGGAGCACGCCCGGGCCATGACCCTGAGCGCCATCGCGGACCGGACCGTCCCGAACGCGTTGAAGCTGCCCTGCGACTTCTTCACCTATCACGTCCTCGCCATCGCGCCGGACACGTTGCTGATGCTGACCGACGTCCAGGCTCTTGGGGTTCCCGTGCTCACGACCGCCTACGTGAAGGCGGTCGACGGTTCGGGATCGCGGCATGTGCACGGGGTCTCGTTCGAGGTGCTGGAAATGCGTGACGAACCCGAACTCGCGCCGGACGGTGCCGCCACGTTTGTGCCGAGCAGATTCCGGTGGCGCATCACCGAGGACGACCGCCCCACGACCGAGATCGTCGGCACGCCGGACACCCGGCTCATCTACGGTCTCGGACGCGGCTGGCTCGGCGGCTACCGCTACGAGGGGCAGCACCGCGGTGTCGCCGTCGCGGGCAACGCCTACTTCGAGTACGTCGACCGGCGCGGTGACCGGTGAACGCCGAGGAGTCGGTTGCGGGCCAATCGCCCGCGCGGCGACGGTTCAGTTGCTGCGGCGGCGGGTGAGCACGACCAGGCCGGTCCCGCACAGCGCGAGGGCGAGGGCGATTCCGAGCGGCAGCAGACCGAGCGACATCGAGAGCGTGCGCGTCAACAACGCCAGCGCCGGCGGCTTGGGCTGGGGGGCGACGTGGGTCGGCGCGGGCTTGACGTTGCCCGGCTTGGTCGACGTGCTCGCACGCCGGTGATGCGCGGCGGCTGGTGCGGCCACTCGGGCAGCACCTGCGGTCTGGCCGTCGGGAGCAGACCCGGCCAGCGCGTCCCCCGCCACTGTCTGCACGACGCCCGTATTGGATCGGCCCGCCGCGCTGCGCGGGGTCGACAAGGTGTGGGCGGGGCGGGAGTTGCTACGGAACCTGGCCTGAGCCGTGGAGCTGCGGTTCGGGGCCGTGAGGTGATGCGAACTCGAGTGTTGCGGACGCCCTTGATGGCCGTTCGACTGGTGGGTCGCTGCGGCCACTCGCACGGCGGATGTGACGGTGTAGGCCTTGGTGGCCTTGGTGGCTTTGGTGGCTTTGGTGGCCTTGGTGGCCTTGGTGGCTTTGGTGGCCTTGGTGGCCTTGGTGGCCTTGGTGGCCTTGGTGGCCTTGGTGG
>JAVHVH010000301.1:0-18886 GCA_032160665.1 Pseudonocardiales bacterium | reverse complement strand
CCGTCGCGTCTTCGGCCGAAGCCGCAGCCAACTTGATCAGGGCGGCGGACGACTTACTGGCCGAGGTTCAGCGGCGGCGCTCCACCGTCGCGCCGCTGTCGGCCAGCGCAATACAGGCCCTCGCTGTCATCGAGGGGGCCGGCGAACCGCTGCCCAGCCATGTCATCGCCGAACGGTTGATCGTGAGCACCGCGAGCATGACCTCGCTGCTCGACACACTCGAACGACGCGGCCTTGCTGTGCGCCTCCCCCATCCGACTGATCGGCGGAAGATCCTGGTCGACGTCACCAACGAAGGGCGACACCTCGTCGACCAAATGCTTCCCGTTGTCCACGCGACCGCGACCGAGGCCTTCTCCGTCCTGACAGAGAAACAACGTCAGCTCCTGATCGAACTCCTCACGAAACTTCGCCGACAAGTCGGCCCGATGGCCGCCAGTAAGCCCGTCCCGCCGAAACCCCGACGCAAGCCGAAGCACGCCTGATCGCCGAACGGCTGCCCATCTCGATCGCCGCGACAGCGACGGACGGATCCGTGGTCTAAGACGTCATCGTCGCGTGAGTATCGACCGGACATGCCGCTGTCGCGGCGCAGCGCGACAAGTAGCCGCTGTCGCGGCCACGCGACCATGCCGGCGGGTTAGTGCACGCGGAGGTGCCGATCAGCGGAGGGTCCTGCCTTCTGCCGACGCCGTCGATCTGGGCTTGAACTGTGCAGAGTTGGTGATCGCGGGTAGCGCTGCTCACCGCTACTGTCTCGCAGGTGTCTGTAGATCAATCCTGGGCCAGGATCACCGCGTGGCTCGACCGTAACGCGACGCGGTCCGCGCGACTGCCTGCGCCGCCGGCCTCCCCGGCGCATCTGAATCAAACAATGTCGCGGTTCCCCGTTGCTTGGCCGGCAGACCTCGTCCGCTGCTACCAACTGCACGATGGCGCCTACAGCGGCGAGATGTGGAGCGGCGTCCTACCGGGATGGGACCTGCTGTCGCTCGACGCCATGATCTCGACGGTGGAGATGTACGCACAGATCTTCCCAGATCCGAGCACGGCCGACGCCGCGGAGGCCGGTGAGACGGCATTAGACTTTCTCCCGAGTTTCGTTCCCATCGCCACGAACGGAACGGGGTGCACCTTGTTCGTGGACACCCGCCCTGGCGAGAAATTCGGCTGCGTTACCGGGTTCATGCGAGAAGACGCGGACACCTACGGCCCGATCTGGGAATCGGTCGAAGCGATGCTCGACGATGTCGCTGACGCGCTCGAGCAGAGTCGACCGTCCGGCGGCTGGCAGCCGACGGTCGAGGACAACGCACTCACCTGGGAACCGGCCGACGACTGAGCAACCTGGTCCGATCTCTGGAGTAGTCGCGGCTACGCGACTATGCCGCTGTCGGAGCTAGCGTCCGACCAAGTAGCCGCTGTCGGTGTTCGCGCGCCTACTCAGTTGCTGGCCTCGCCGTAGTTGAAGGTCGTGACACACCCGCCGTCGACGGTGACGATCGACCCGGTCATGAACGACGCCGCGTCCGAGGCGAGGAAGACCGCGACATCGGCGATCTCGGCCGGCAGACCTTGGCGACCCAGGGGCTGCATGCCCGCGGCCTTCTCGCGGATCGCCGTCGCTGCGGCGAACTCCTCCGAGGTGAGCCGTGGGCCACGACGTCCGAGACCTGTGTCTATGTACCCCGGGCAGATTGCGTTGACCCGGATCCCGTCTGGGCCGTAGTCGACCGCCATCTGCCGGGTCAGGTTGATGATCGCGCCCTTGGACGCGCAGTAGGCCGGAGCCTTAGGAGCGCCGATGAGCCCGTAAGTCGAGGCCGTGTTGATGATCCGCCCGTCTCCTCGGGCAAGGAAGTGCGGGATGGCGAACTTGCTGCACAGAAACGTGCCGCGCAGATTGACATCGATGACGCGGTCGAAGTCCTCGGCCGGCACTTCGTGCAGTCGCAGCTGGCCGCCGCCGATCCCTGCGTTGTTGGCGAGGATGTCGATGCCGCCGAATCGCTCGACGGTGTTCGCGATGAGGTGCTCAGCCTGGGCGACGTCCGAGACATCCGCGGCGATGAACATTGCGGTTCCGCCTGACTCGGCGATCTCGCGGACGGTCTGCTCGCCGTCCTCGACCAGCACGTCCGAGACCACGACGTTCCCCCCGGCGGCGGCGAAGGCTCGCGCCATGGCCCGACCGATGCCGTTGGCTGAGCCTGTGACCACCGCCGTCTTGCCGTCGATTCTCGTCATAAGTCTGACTCCGATGTGACCGCTGACCATCGACGACGTTTCCCGACCGTCATGCGTGCATTGTATGCAGTATGCCTGCCGATCTGTCCGGTGCGCGCTCCGCGAGTCGCCCGCACTGATCTGCCGCCGGCAGAGCTGCATCTCGCAGGCGACGACGATGCAAACCTACGGTCACCGTCCGCGGGTCACGATCACGAGAACGGCCATCGCGGCGTGGAACGCGGCGAAGAGCGCGAGGCTGTGGGTGGCCTCCGAGCCGGGACTGGGACCACGCCGGCCGAGGCGGCCGCGCCACGATCGAACCAGACGGAATGACGGTGCGCTTCTGGACTCGCGGAGCACAGACGACCGACTGGCCGGGTTAGATGAACGCTTCGTCGCATCGACCGAAGAGGCGCCCAATGGCGCACCCTGGCTCGGCTGGTGGCATTGGCGCGAACACGCCGAGTCATTGGTTCAACTCCGAATCGACCGGATGCCGCGTAGCGGCTCTACCGGCTCGGCCGCGTAGCGTGCCGCTTCGCGCGCACGCTCACGCCGCACATCGCGCGAACTCAGCCGTCCCGGAACTCTCGCACTGTCTCGCCGACTGCTTCGACTGACTCGACCGTGATGGGGTCCAGGACGAGCTGCACGTGTGCGGCCCCGGCGTCGGCCATCGCGCGCAGATGCTCCGTGAGGTCGGACACGAGGACGGGTCGGACGGTGCGGTCGTCATAGGTCTCGCCCATCAGCCGTCCCGCTCCGCCGGGCAACTGCACCAATACCGCTGCTGTCGCCTCGACTTCGTCGGGCGCACGGCCGGCCTGTTCGACGGCGTCCTCGACTCGTGTGCGTACCGCTGCGAAGCCCTCGGCGTCGTTTCCGTAATCGCTCCACCAGACGTTCCACGCGTCGACGTGCGGCAGGCCGATGCGCATCATGCGCGGGCTGACCGAGCCCAGCATGAGCGGCGGGCCACCGGGCCGCACCGGTCTCGGGTCGAGGACACAGTCGGCAACCTCGTAGTACGCGCCGCGAAAATCACTACGCCCGGTGCGAACGAGCTCGCGAATGATCGTGAACGCCTCCTCGAAGCGCGAGATCCGCTTGTCGTACGGAAAGCCGAACGCGGTGTACTCCCGCTGGTTCCAGCCTGCACCGAGACCGAGGATCAGCCGCCCACCCGAAATCGCGTCTACCGTCGCGGCAAGCTTGGCGAGCATTGCCGGCGCGTGAAAGCTCGTCGACGCAACGAGCGGGCCGAGCTCGACCCGTTCGGTCACGGAGGCCAGCGCGGCAAGTGCGGTCCACACCTCCCACGGCCCGCGTACCTCGCCGTTGGGCAGGTCGTAGAGCAGGTGGTCACCCAGCCAGATCGAGTCGAACCCGGCGTGCTCGGCCGCCCGCGCGACGGCGACCGTTTCAGGCCAGGGCACTGCACGCTCGACTTCGGGCAGTTGGACTCCGACGCGGCAGGGCATCGTCCGAACCTAATACGCAACCCGCCGGCCCAGGTGCTGCGCAACGTCGGCCGGGCGTAGGACACCACCGCGGCGGCGCGACATGACACAGAGCAGTACGCGGACAACCGCGTGGAGACTGATGCCTCCACATACCGGCGGGCGGTCTTGCGATCCACCCCGGCCCGCTCGGCCGCCGTGCGCAAGCCCGTCACCGGCCAGCCAGCAGCGCAGCACCTCTGCAACCTCGTTCACCCGAACCTGTCGGAACGCCACCAGCGACCTCCACGTCGACACCAGTGACGTGATCGCTAGCCGCAGGCCTTGACCGATCCGGCGCACGACACGCCGGTGGTCCCATGACTGGCAACCCAGGTGGTCCCATGACCGTGGCAAAACTCGGCTCAAGCCGGTCCCATGACCGTGGCAAGGGATACCCGCGGGACTTGGTCGTGCTATCCGATATCGAGCACGTCGCTGGCTCGGATGGGTCGCGCAATTCAGTCGCTATGCGCCTGGCCGAGGCGGGGCAAGTTCGATCACGGTGCCGAGTTCGAAACCTCCGCTCTCCATGAATCGATCTCCGCAGGCAGCGGAACGAACCCGGGTGCCTTGCGACTGAGGCCGCGGTAAGAGCTGGGGTATTCCCGCGCTCAACGTGACCAAGGTAACCGGAGGCCGGCTCCGTTTGTCCTATAGCGTGGAAACCGGTTCGCCGTCGCGGCCTAGCTGCCGCACCGGCACCAACCGGCCGCCCATGCGTAGAGGAAAACGATGCACCCACTGACGTTCAAGGGTCCATTGGCCGGCCGCTACCCCGCCGTTGCAGCCATGGTCTTGCTGGCCCTGATTCCTTTCCTTGCTCTCTCAGCGGCGCTCCAGCCGCTCACCCCGATCATCTCCGCGCAGCTGCACATGAGTGCGCAGACCTTCAGCTTGAGCTCGGGACTGGGCAACGCCGCCTATGCCTTGGGCACCGTGCTCGCGGTGCAGTTCGCCCAGCACCTGCCGCAGCGTCGGATGCTGCTCGCCTACGGGCTGGCGCTCGTGATCGGCTCGGTCCTTACTGCGTCCGCGCAGGACGCGGGCATGTACTTCACCGGCCACATCCTGCAGGGCATTGCGACGAGCATGCTGCTGATCGCCGCGGTGCCGCCGCTGGCAATCGGGTTCCCGCAGGACAAGCTGCGCACGACGGCCGTGATCATGAACATGTGCATCTTCGGCGCGGTGGCACTCGGCCCGTTCATCGGCGGCTTGCAGGCTGGGTCGGACTCGTGGCGTCCCCTGTTCTGGATCGTCGCCGGAATCTCCGCTCTGGCGCTGATCTTCGCCGTGCTGACCTTCGACGACGCTCCACCCGTCAACCCGGACTCACCGCGTGACCTCCCCGCGGTCGCCTTAGCGGCGATCGGTTGCGTGGCTGCCTTCGTCGGCACCGCGGAGCTGACGAGTCACCACTTCCTGAGTGTGGGTGTGCTCGCCCCGCTGCTCGGTGGACTCGCTGTCATCGTCGCGCTGATCGTCTACCAATTCCGGGCCTCGGAGCCGCTGCTCCAGGTGCGGTCAATGCTCACCAGCTCGATCCCGATTGCCGGCATCCTTGTGGCTCTCTTCGCTGCGGCGGCGTCAGTATCCGTCA
This sequence comes from Pseudonocardiales bacterium, assembly GCA_032160665.1. Classification (GTDB taxonomy): domain Bacteria; phylum Actinomycetota; class Actinomycetes; order Mycobacteriales; family Jatrophihabitantaceae; genus Jatrophihabitans. The sequence continues at coordinate 13,555 of JAVHVH010000301.1, read as the reverse complement.
CCGTCCTCACCGCGGCCACGCTCTCGGAGCGCTACAGCGCTGTGCATGTCGGCCTGCTGTTCCTCCCTGAGCTGGCAGGTGCGGTGATCTCGGCGATCGCGTTCGGCGCAGTGATCACCCGGCGCGAGCTGCACTACCTGCCATTGGCGGGCATGTTCTTCCTCGCCGTGGGCATCGTGCTCTTCCGGATCGAGGTACCCGCCAGCCAGCCGCTCGCCCTGGTCGGCTCGGCCGTCACCGGTCTCGGCCTCGGCGCGACCGTCGCCCCCGCGCTCTTCGTTGCCGGCTTCTCGCTGCCCGCAGCCAGCCTGCAGCGCGTCTTCGCCATCGTCGAACTCCTGCGGGCGGTAGCCGCGTTCATGATCGCGCCGATCTTTGTCCACTTCGCAGCAGGCGCTTCGGGTGGTCTGGACGCCGGCACTGGCAACGCGCTGTGGGTCGGGCTAGGCCTCGCGATCGTCGGCGCAGGGCTGGGCGTCGCCGTGTACGCGCTCTCCGGAGCGCGCCCGCAAGCACCGGACATCGAGGGCTTCCTCGAGGGTCCAGACTCGGCTTGGCCATCACCACCGCTATTCGCCAAACTCCGACCGACGGCAATCGTCGAGAGTCCGTCCGTCCTAGAGCCGGTGGGCTGACATGAGCGCAACTGTGGTTTTCGGATACGACGGTTCTGAGCTTGCGGCGTTCGCGATCAAGCACGCGGCGACTCAGCTCGCGACGCCGCGCGACGCGCTGGTGGTCTGCGTCTGGCAGCCGGCCGATGTCGGGTTCACACCTGTCGTGGGCCAGCACTTCGACGCCGACCGGGCGACCGAAGTCCGCGCCGCCGCCGAAGAGACTGCGGCCCACGGAGCGGGGTTGGCTACGAAGGCAGGCTTCTCCGCGCGTGGCCTGGCGGTCGAGTCAGCCCCGATCTGGCAGGGAATCATCACCGCGGCTGAGGACGAAGGGGCGAGCCTGATCGTGCTGGGCGCGCACCGCCACGGCCCCGTCGGACGTCTACTCGGCCATGTGACCCCAGCTGTCCTGGCCCGCTTCTCATCGAGCGTGCTGGTCGTGCACCAACTCAACTAGGCACCCCGTCGACCGGCGCAACCATCCTGCGCAGTGCCCGCCCACCAACCCAACCGCCTTAGGGGCCCTTTCCGCAGCCCGTGGACGCGGCCGACCGCGCCCCACGCGGTGGCCAAGACGACCAGTACAGGACCCAGCCAGCCGCTCCCGCCTCCGCCGCCGAGGTCCGCGCGGCGCTGGCCTCGGCACGTCGCTGAGCCCGAACGCGTGCCGGCTTCCGCTTCGGCTGCACCGTGGCGCCGCGGCGCGTACGCAGGGCAACGTCGCCCTGCCCCAACAGCATTGGCACGAGCAGATTCGGCGGCACTGTTGCGTTGGTTCATCCGGTGCGTTGGTCGATCCGGCCTGATGCCCGGGGACTGATTAGGTGCTCATCTCGAGGTCCGACTCGTGCGCGCCGTCCGGTTCACCGGTTTTCGCGTGAGGTGATCGTGGTGGCGGTGCGCTGTGGTGCGATGTGCACGTCGTGTCGCCCGGTGCCCGCCGGGATCGCCTTGTGTCGGCGGGCACCTGCTGTTTCATGCCGTGGACTCCCCCGGCACCGCCGTCATGAGGAGGTGGACCGAGCTATGGCGGCGGACCGCGTCGATGATCGCGCGGTAGTCCGTGACCGCTGGCTGTGCCCCCGCACCATCATGCGACACCTGGTGGCCGGTGAGTGCCCTGGGCGTCAGGGACGTCGACCGAGCGTGACGGTCCTCGTTCCGCGCACCTGGAGTTCACGCCGGTGTTGCAGGGCGTCGAGTCCACCAGCGTCGAGCAGTCTGTCTAGGGCCTGCTGGTCGTCGGGATCAAGGCGGTGCGCCGCTCCCGACCGCAGGCGCCGCAGCCATCCTCGGGCGTAGTTGATTGCGGCCGGCGAGCGGGGCGCGTTCAACTCGATGCTGAAGACGCGTTCGACGACCTCGCTGAACCCAGCCGCCGATAGCCGCGGCGACCAGTCCGATCCGAGTTCCGGGACAGAATGTGCGTGCTCCTTGCCGAGGGCGTCCAGGCAGCGCGCTTCCAAGCCCGGGCGGCCGAACCCGACATCGTCGGGTAGAAAGCGCAGCGGTTCGTCAAACTCGGCGACGGCCACCAGCCCATCGGGCCGCGTCGCGGCGAACACGTTGCCGAGTACCTGATCGGGCTCGGCCATGTGGTGCATCGACATCGACGCCCACGTGACGTCGAGGGTGTCCAGAATCGGCCACGCCTCATCGAGATCGGTGTGGATGGTTCGGATCCGCGAGGCCAGCCCCAGATCCAGCGCTTTGGCCTGGATACGGCTCAGCATGTCCTCGGAGTTGTCGACAGCGATGACCTCTGCGCCGGCGAAGCGCCGCGCCAGCGCGATGGTGCCGGTGCCGGAGCCGGCGCCCAGGTCGAGGATGCGCTCGCACCGCCTGTCGGCTACCGCACTCTGGACCCAACCCAACGCCCCCGTCCAGTAGGCGTGTAGCACTTCGCCGTCGAGGTCCAACAGGTCCGCGAGATCCGCGTCGGTGCCTTCGTGGTGCGCGTGTCTGTGGCTCGTGTCGTGGTGCTGTGGCATACCCGCAACGGTAGGCGGTTTATGCGGCTGTGGCATACCATCTTGCCAATGACGCAAGAACCCGATCTCGATTCTGTGATCCGCGCACGCATCCGCGGACTTCGGCTCGCGCGGGGCTGGTCACTGGATGCACTGGCCGCCCGCTGCCACACCAGTGCCTCCACGTTGAGCCGGATCGAGACCGGGCACCGCCGCATCTCCGTTGACCAACTGGTCCCGATCGCCCGCGCTCTCGGGACCAGCCTCGATCAGCTCGTGGAATCCGTCGACGATGAGGACGTAGTCATCCGTCCCCGGCGCGACCGCGCCCATGGGGTGACCACGTGGCTGCTGTCTGGGGACCACGGGCCCCAAGGCATGACGATCGCCAAGATGCGCATCACGACACGCAGACCACCGACCGAACTCGGTGTGCACCCAGGTCGGGACTGGTTCAACGTCCTGACCGGCACCGCACGGCTATATCTCGGTAAGCGGATCATCCTGGTCGAGACCGGGCAAGCGGCGCAGTTCTCCACCATGACGCCACACGCCATCACCGCCCACGATGGGCCGGTGGAGATCCTCGTCATCCTCGACCGCGACGGGCAGCACGCTCACCTCAACGCCGTCGACCTCACCGCCGCCGGGTGATCCGTGACCGGCCCGAAGCCGGAAAGCGCTGGCCTTGTGGTCAAGTCGTGCAGAGGGCGGCGCATGCACTGGCCGCGGGTCGCGTTGGCTATGTCGCTGAGGGGCTTATCGACCTCGCGGGCTAGCCATTCCGAAATCGCCACGCACGAGTTTGGAACCCCACACGGTTCGAGCGGATGGCTGGTAGCAAAGTGCTACGCTCGTAGCAGACCGCTACGAACGGAGTGTTTTCGATGGCCGAGGCTCAGGACCGGGTGACCCGCTTCGCCGCTGACCTGTTCGATGATGCGGCCGCCGAAGGCGCCCGCCAGTCCCGTTCGGCCAAGCAGCAACTTGACCACTGGGCTCGTGTCGGCCGAGCCGTCTCAAGCTCCCAGACAGTAGCGAGCGGCCGCGTCCAGGCCGCGCTGACCGGTCGGCTGCAGATGGGCGAGCTGACGGTCGAGGAGGGCGTCGCCTTCAACGCGGAGGTGAGCACCGCGATCGAGGAGAACCTCGCCACCACCCACTACGGGCAGATGCTGGCCGCCGAAGGCGTCACCACCGTCGCCCTCGACGACAACGGCCGCCTGGTCGAGTACCACCCGGACGGCAGCACCACGGTACTGATGGTCTCCGCCTGACCCAGCCCCGACGGGCCACGCGCAACAAGGCACAGGGGAAAGGACGGGAGTGCTGCGCCTGGACCTGGTCGTAGGACCCAACGGAGCGGGCAAGTCGACCTTCGTCCGCTACACGCTCAAGCCGTCCCTGCCTCCGCAAGTGGTGTTCGTCAACGCCGACGAGATCGCCAGACACAGCTGGCCGGCAGACCCCGAAGCCCACTCCTACGACGCGGCGAAGCTGGCGGCGGGCACCCGCACGGCGCTGATCGCGGCTCGGGTGCCGTTCATCGCTGAGACCGTCTTCTCCCACCCGTCCAAGCTCGATCTGATCGACGACGCCCACGCAGCCGGGTACACCGTGGTCCTGCACGTTCTGCTCGTCCCCGAGGAGCTCACCGTGCCCCGCGTCGAGCACCGTGTGAAGACCGGAGGGCACTCGGTACCGGAGAACAAGATCCGGGAGCGATACCAACGGCTGTGGCCCCTGGTCACCACCGCGATGCTCCGTGCCGACACGACGACCGGCTACGACAACTCCCAACAGGGCGGCCCGCGGATCGTGGCGCGCCTATCCGGCGGGCTCACCGTCGGCGCAGTGTCCTGGCCCGCGTGGACACCCGCCCCGCTTGCGTCGACGTGGCCGCCCACCTAGCCCCGCCGCCAGGCCCGGACCTGCTAAGGATTGGCCCGGCTGCTCGGCTACAGCCCAGCCGTCACTGGCATAGGCACCTCATACCCAACCAACGCCCGCACATGTGAGCCCCGCCAGAGAATCGGCGGGTACACCGCCGTCCCGAGCAGCTGGCGCTGGCGTCGCCAGTGACGGTGGCGCACTCTGTAAGGCGGGAAGGTGATCGCGATGCAGGGCATCGGATGGCACATCATCATCGACTTCGACGAGGACGACACGCACACCCACGCGACGGCGACCGCGCGGGTCCGCGACGACCGCGCGATGACCGCACGCGGCGACGCGCATCGAAACCCCAGGGACGCGAATCAGCCGTTGGTCGGTGAGGAGATCGCCGCGGCGCGGGCGTTGATCGACCTTGGGACGCAGTTGTTGCGGACTGCCGCCGCGCAGATCGAGCAGATCACCAAGCAGCCTGCTGACCTGCGCCCCTGAGGCGTGCCGGTAGGCCGTGGCGCTCGCCGTCTGTCTGCGCTTCGACCGCCCTTCGGACCGGGCGCTGCGGGCGCTGTGGGACAGGTTTGAACATCGCGGCGTGCCGAGCCTGCGATCGCACACCGACGGGCGACACGTGCCGCACGCTTCCCACCCTGTCCGATCGGGGGGGAGTCGCCGCGCCAGGATTGACGCGGCGATTCCCTTCCTCGTGGATCAGTGGATCGTGAATGGCGCTGACGCAGCGACGTCGTACGGCGTCGTGTCGTTCTTGTTCAACTGGACGATGTAGTTACCTGGTTCAACGGTGGGTGGTCCGGACGCGTTGATATCGCCCTGCGTCTCAGCGAGCGTGGAGACCGGGAAGTCTACGGTCACCACTTTCGACTGGCCGGCATCCAGTGTCACTCGGGTGAAGCCGACGAGCCGCTGAGGGGGCACCACCACGCTGCTGACCGGCTGGCTCACGTAGACGGGAACGATTTCCGTGCCGGTGCGAGTGCCTGTGTTGCTGACGGTGAAGGTCGCTGTCGCCGTGCCGTGCGTCGACACCTCGGGCGTGACCGACAGATTGCTCGTCGTGAACGTGGTGTACGACAAACCGAACCCGAACGGGTACAGCGGGTTGTACGAATGGCCCTGCCCGGAACCGGTGCCCGGTAGCTGGTCGAAGAACTTCGGCTGGTCGCCCAGCGGAGACGGCGCCCCGCCGTTGAAGTCACCGCCTACCGTGGCCGCGTCCGATGGCCAGCTGATCGGCAGCTTTCCGCTCGGGTTGACGTTGCCAAAGATCACGTCGGCGACAGCCTGGCCGGCTTCGGTGCTGCCCTGGTAGGCCATGATCACGCCATTGGCGCTCTCAGCCGGCCCGAGACCAACCGGGCGACCGGCGATGACGACAACAATCACCGGCTTGCCCGTCCCCTCGAGGGCAGTGATCAGGTCCTTCTGGTCCGGCGGGAGCTGCGGAGCCGGATCGTCTCCGAGTCCTTCGGCGTAGGCCTTCTCCCCGACCACGACGACATAGGCGCTCGCCGTGCCCGCTTGGGCCACGGCGCTGGCCTGGTCCGGCGCGTAGACCGCGTTGGGGTCATCGGCCTGAATACCCTTCCACACGGTCGTACCCGGCGGGATCTGGTTGGGCGGCCCCATGCAGCAGACGTGGCCCGCCCCGAACACGCCCTGCCAGCTGACGCTCCAACCGCCGAGCTGGTTCGTCATCGAATCGGCGCTCGGCCCCGTGACGACCACGTTTCCGGACGGCGAGAGCGGCAGGGTCTGATTCTGGTTGCGCAGCAGGGTGATCGACTCCCGTGCGGCGTCGAGCGTCGCGTTCCGTCCGGCAGTGACCGCCGCGTTCGCCGCGCCGGCGTCCACACACGGGGTGTCGGGGTTTCTGACGCACGCCTGGTCGAACAGGCCGAGCTCGAACTTCAGGGTGAGGATCCTTCGCACTGCCTGGTTGATGCGCGCGCGGGAAATGGCCCCCGACGCGACGTCCTGCAGGATCGCGGTCTGCCATTGATCGGGACCGAACACCTCCATGCTCATGTCGACACCCGCGTTCACGGCCTTGGCGATGGCCCCGCGCAAATCCGGCGCGATGTGGTACGCGGTCTGCAGCGCAGGCACATCCTGGTAGTCGCTGATCACGACGCCGCGGAAGCCCATCTGATGGCGCAGCACATCGGTCAACAGGTAATGCGACGCGGTGGCCGGAATGGTATTGATCGATCCGGAATCGGCCATGACCGTTCGTGCTCCGGCGTCGATGCCGCCCGCATAGGAGGGAAGGATCATGCTTTGCAGGTAGTTCAGCGGAAGCAGCGCCTCGTTGCGGTCGTGCCCGTTGATCGCCTGCGAGTACCCGGCGAAATGCTTGACGGTCGCGGTCACCTTGAGGGCATTCTTTGGACCCGGTGTCTGCAGCCCGCGCACATTGGCGCCACCCAGGGCCGCGGTCAGCACCGGCTCCTCGCCCCACGTCTCATACGTTCGACCCCACCGGTTGTCGCGGGAGAGGTCCTGCACCGGCGCGAAGTCCCACACCCAACCCGTCGCCCGCAAAGCATCCGCCGTGGACGCACCGCCGGACCGGGCGGCAGCAGGATCCCACGTGGCTCCCATACCGATCGATTGCGGGTAAAGCGGGGCCTGCCACGGATGCCCGAACCCGTGCACCGCATCGACACCGAAAACCAACGGGATATGCAGCCGGGAATTCTCGATGGCGTACTTCTGGATCATGTTGTACTCGTTGGCCCAGTCGAATCCCGTGTTGCCGGCTCCGCCCGCGCCGGTCGTATCAATCGGATTGTTGGTGCCTCCCGCCAGCACCGAACCGGTGTGCTGGTCGATGAGGATCTTCTGCATACACGCCGGGTTGGGCAGGTTGAAACCGTTGTCGCCACACGTCGCACCGTTGGAGTCGGTCAGCGTCGTGACCAACTGCTGGTCCATCTGACCCACCTTCTCGGGCAGTGTCATCGCGCCCAGCAGAGCGTGGACCCGTGCCGCGATCGGCTTGTGCGAATCGAGCCATGGCGCCCGGGATGCATTGGCAAAGCTCTGGCCTACGGAGGCAGGTAGCCCTCCAGCCATCAGGACGCCGACAGCGACACCAAATACCACCTTTCTCCCCCGCGCACGGCCCATGGAACGCGAATTGAACATGACGCGACCTCCTTGGTGACGGGTGAATCAGGCGCAGTCCGTATCTCTCCTCGTCGAAAAACGCGGACAACTCGCGCCTATCGGCCTCAGGGCATACCTGACTGTCTCCGGCATGTGGGGTGATGAGGTGCGCATGGAGACATCTCCGGCGAAGGCGACGCAGCCGAGCGTAATGAGGGCCGTTCTGCCCCGTCAATGCCCACGTCAGGCCCAGGCAGGCGGCTCGCGAACCGAGAGGTACTGGCGCCCCGAGCGGTTCGGCGCCCTTGTGGCGCAGCCCGACGTTGCACGCTCGACACGCGCGTCCTCGCCTGTCGAGCTCACGCGCCACATCCGTGTCTTGGCATCGCAGACGGGGGCGCCAGAGCCCTCTGATAGCGAGCGGCGCGCGGACGAGCCGGGATACTTGGACTGTGGTCATCTCGAAGCGCGTCGCCTGGTTCCTGATTGCTTTTGGCGTGTGGAGCTGGGTGATCTGGCCCGTGTTCCTGAAGAACATCTGGAAGGACTCGCGGTCCTGGCATCACGGCATGACCGGGTTCTTCGCGGTCCACCTGGTACTGGCGGTCGTCTCCCTCGCTCTCGGAACCACGATCGGGATTCTCGGTATTCGAGCGGCGCGCCACACGCGGGTCGCCGTGGCATCCGATCGGTGATCCCAGCGAGAACCGTCCGATCTGCGCGGAAACTGCCTTCCGTAGGCGCGCGCGGAGAGATTGCTTGGTCGCTGTTGGAGAACTGGATGCGCACCGTCCACGGCCCTGCCCACTCCAGACGGCGCTGCTTGGGCGAAGTACTCGCCCATGTCTTCGCGCCCGCGACTCGTGTGGTTGCATACCGGATGACCTTCTTCGTTGATCGTTTCGGTGTCCGCCTGCCGGGGCGTCGCGGCAAGCACGGTCCCGCAGCGGGCGCCGATCCTCACAGTTGGAGCAGCCGCGCGCATGAGCTCACCATCCGCTACCGATCGTCCCGAGGTCGTGATCTACACCGATGGGGCGTGCAAGGGCAATCCCGGGCCTGGAGGGTGGGGTGTCTGGCTGCGCAGTGGGAGCCATGACAGGGAACTGTCCGGCGGCGAGGCACTCACGACCAATCAGCGGATGGAGCTGACCGCTGCGATTGAGGCGCTGTCGGCGTTGACTAGGCCGTGCTCGGTCACGCTCTACACCGACAGCAAGTACGTCATGAACGGCATCACGAGCTGGATCAAAGTGTGGAAGGGCAACGGCTGGAAGACCTCGGCGAAGCAGCCGGTCAAGAACGCCGACCTGTGGCAAGCGCTGGACTCGGCGACCGCGCGCCATGAAGTCGAGTGGCGCTGGGTCAAGGGGCACTCCGGCGATCGGGGTAACGAGCGGGCGGACGCCTTGGCCAATGCCGGCGCCGCCCTGGCTCTCACGCGATCGACATGAGACAGCGCACCTTCGTCCAACGCAAGGCGATCGTCGGCAACGCCGATCAGTCGAGCTCAGGGCGGCGGCAAGAACCGGCCGCATCGCGGCGGCGCCGCGCCGTTGCTGTGGTATCGGCTCCCCCAAGTCGCTGAGCCAGAGCACAGCAGGAGGCCGCACCACCCGCCCGGACGAAGTGAAACAGGAGCCGTCGGCAGATCGCTCACGCCGCAGGAAAGCAACCCGCCCGGATCAGGCGGCCTAGCATCCGACCCGGCGTCCCTGGTCGTGCGGAACGGGACCTCGTCCAAATGGTTAAGGACGTGGAGCGCGCCTCATGCCGCGGATCACGACGCGTCCATCGTCACCTCGAACAGAGTGTCGGGCAGCACGACGGACTTGTCGGCCCACACCACGGTGAGCCACACATCGGACTCGGGCAACACGAGGGTGCCTGCCGCCGCTTCCTCCAGCACCGAGCGCTCGATACTCAGGCTGCGTCCGTCGCTCACCGCGAAGTTGTATACGTCGCCGACGACCTCGTCGATATACGCCGTCCCGTACTCCTCGGCCGGCGGCTCGGGCTCGTAGGCCGGGGTGGTGGACGGGAGGGCCGGCCAGTCGTCGGGGTTCAACGTATAGCCCCCCGAGGACGGCCCCGTGGCCTCGGCCGGCGGCGCATATGCCGGGGTGATGCCACTGTCGAGCTGACCCGACACCTCCGACAGCACGTTGTAGACACCGCCCGCGTACGACGTCTCCAGCGCGTTGACCCAGGTCAGCTTGTCGGTGTCGAGGGCTGCGGTGTCCCAACTCGCTGAACCGCCATTCCAGTGCAAATGCGCGTTCTTGCCGCCCATGTCCAACGACGCGTGTGGCGCCAGGTCGGCAGCGAGAGTGATGTGCAGCGTCGGGATGGCGTACGTCTTGTTGATGAAGCCACCAGTCGCCTGGACCGTGCCAGATGGGGTCGGCCCGTAGTAGCTGACCGTGCCGTTGGCGTTGGGGCGACGGTCGTCGTAGCTACCGGCCCACGGCCCACTACTGATAGTCAGCGATGCCGGAAATCCACCAGCTGCTCCACCCATCGAACTCATAACGGTCTCCTCGCGCGCTGCTCCGGTCGATCAACATCAACACGGTGATCATCTACCTGCGGCCCACCCGGGACAAGGTGGCGGCAGGACCGAAGGTCCTCGCCGTTGGCCGGCCTACCCCGCGCGGGACCGGCACCCCGGGCACCGTCCCTGCTTCGACGGCCCACACCAGCGGCGCGGCGCAGCCAGCCGCGAACGGGGCGCTGCCTGCTCGCTGATCACCCGGGCGGACGTCCCCAATACCGTGGGTACGGACCCCGGCAAGGGCAGCGCGGACGACAGGCCCGCGGCGACACAGTGCATGTAGCGCAGTTGCCAGGCCATCACCACGCGTACCTCACCCCGTCAGGGCGCCGCGCTGAGCGTGGCCAAGATCGCCGCCGGCCGGCTCTGAAGTTCACCGAGATCGCGCACCGTCTGCGGCCAAGAGCGCACTTCGCAGCGTTGGGGGTCTGCCGCAGCGACGACACCGAACCAACCCCCACCTGTGGGGCTCAACAACGTCAACCACGCCGACAAGCCACTGAGCAGCACAGCGCCTTGATCACCCGCATGATCAGGCACTTGTGAGCCGCTCGCGGCGCGGTGATCTTTGATCACCCACACAATGCCGCGATCCGCGCTCTTGCCGACGAGCGTGCACCGACGACAATCGTGACCGGATGTGCGCCGCGCGAGCGGACCGTGGATTGACTGCCGCGCGAGTATGAGCGCAGGAAGTCGATTCGCCAGCGCGCTCACGTGGTGGCGCGATCCGGCGCACTGGTTGAGGCTCAGGCTGCGCTGGGTCGCGAGCGGTAAGCGCGCTTCAGGCCCGGCTAGGTTCCTCCCACAGGTTCACCAGACGTACGCATTCCGAGCGCGTAGGCCTCAGATCGAGCATGACCAAGTGACCTGTAGACGCGGGCGAGGCATGCAGCAAGTTTGCGCCGTTGCAGCTCGCAAGAATTCCGCCCTGCGGTTTACCGGGGGGCCGGATGGCTGCTGGCGCCAATGCTTGGGGACCGCGTACGAACGATCGTCGGAAGTGCCGCACGAATCTGCAACCGAAGCGGCGCATCAAAAACCCGGGCTGGGCAGCCACGCCTGGCCCGCACGACCGATCTGCACGCGAAGGAGTCATCAATGTCACGATCCGTCATCCGGTGGATCCGCCCGCGCCGCCGCATCACGGTCCTAGCCGCGGCCTGCGTCGCCATGGCCGCAGCCGTGGTCCTGTCGCTCATCGGAACCGCCAGCGCAGCCCCAACCACCGCAATCCGCACGACACCGTCGTGCAGCAACGCGACGCTCAAGGGCACATACACCTTCGGCTACATCAGCTGGTCGATCTCCAATGGCCAGAGCACCCCGGCGTCCGAGGCCGGCTTCGACACCTTCAACGGCAAGGGCACCGGCGCCGGCGTGATCACCGCCGCCTATAACGGCGTCCTGGCGGGCAACAACACGCCCGACACCTCGACCTACACCATCAGCGCCAACTGCATCGGGACGATCGTGTTCAACAGCGCCGGCAGCCTGTTCCACTTCAATGTGTACGTCAGCCCATCCGGGAACTCCTTCAGCCTGATCAGCACCGATCCGGGCACCGCCGTCGCCGGCACGGAGACCCGCGTGACCCGGTAACACCACGGCACGCAAACCTGCGTCGTAGACCGCACGCCGAAGTACGTCCCAGCAAAGAAACATATGGACGTCGCAATCACAAGGTTCCCTAGAGTTCGCCACCCCGTGCACGTCCCAGATTCGGCAACTTGTTTGCCGAATCTGGGAATCCCGACCACGGCCCACCCGCCGCGAGGCCGGACCGGAGGCCTCAGTGGAACGCTGGGCAGACCGGCCGATCACGACGCCCAGCCATTCCACGCCGAATAACAAGATCAATAATTCGTCGCCCCAAGTCCTTCGGTGCATCCGGGCTGAGCTCGCCGGTTCGGCTCTCGTGGGCACCCGACTGGGTCGCACCCTGTGCGGCCTGGGCCGAGGCTGTCGGGGTACGCACATGCTTATCCTCTGATTCAGCGGGACGGGCGCGAAGGGGTGCCTGGCTTACGGTCCGCCCGGCCGGCGAGCTCAGATGCCGCTGATGCCTACAGCGTGCCCGATGAGATACACGACTACGGCCGCTCCGCCACCGATCAGGAGTTGGCGTGCTCCGGAGCGCAGTGGTGCCCTGCCGTTGAGCATGCCCAGCGCGGAGCCGACCGTGAACAGTGCGGAGGCAGCCAGGACGACCGCGGTGACCAGCGGGGCGATGCCGGTGCTGAACAGATAGGGCACGACGACCACGACTGCGCCGAGTGCGAAGGCGACGAGGCTGGACACCGCCGCTGACCACGGTGACCCGAGCTCCGCGGGATCGAGACCGAGTTCCTCGCGGGCCATGGTATCCAGCGCGGTGTCGTGATTCTTCATGATGGTGGCGGCGATGCGCTCGGCCTCGGCGGCGTTCAAGCCCTTGGCCCGGTAGATCAGCGCGAGCTCTTCGGTCTCGGCTTCAGGGTCGTCGCGGAGCTCCTCGGCTTCCAATGCGATTTCGCGTTCGTAGGCCTCGCGCTGGCCGCGCATGGAGATGTACTCGCCGACGGCCATCGAGAATGCGCCGGCGAACAGGCCGGCGAGCCCGGCGAACAGGATCGTGCTGCCGGCCGCCCCGGATCCGGCGAAGCCCATGACGAGGGACGTGTTGGAGACCAGACCGTCGTTGACGCCAAATACGCCCGCGCGAAGTGCGCCGGAGCGGTCGCTGCGATGCCAGCGTTCGCGCTTCGCGATGCCCCGGCCCCCAGCACTAACGCCCGCCTGGCTTTGCTCGCGTACTCGGGTGAGCACGCGGGCATGCGAGCGCTCGTCGACCGCCATCGCGGCCGTGGCGTCGGGGTCGGTCGCGTACAGCCCCGCGTCGGCGTGCTCTGCGCGCTCGACAAACGGCAGCACCGCGTCGACGGAGAACCGGCGGGCCGCCCAGGACAGCAGCCGGGTGCCCAGTCCCGTTCGGCCGGGCTCGGGAACCGGCTCGCCAATCCCGACGAGCTTGTCCGCCCAGTGCGCGGCATGCCGCTCCTCCACCGAGGCCAGCTCCAAGAAAATCTGCTGCCGCTCACCGGCGGCACTCGCAGCGAGCCCCCGGTAGAGGACCGCGCTCTGCCGTTCTGCGTCGAGGGCGTCGCGGAAGCGCGCGGCCGCATGCCGGTCCTTGCCCGCGCCGCGGTCCTGGTGGCCGTCACTGTCGTGGGTCTCAACGCTCATGGCGTGCATCTCTCCTGCCGGGTCTAGGTCGCGCGGTTCGCGGTGATGACCGCTCGTAGCGAGGTCACGAGGGCAACGATGACGATCGCGACGAAGGCCAGCATCACGTCACGGGCTGGGGCGTACTGGGTGGCGATGCCCAGGCCGAGGACCGGCACCGACAGGCCCAC
>JAVHVH010000281.1:0-54333 GCA_032160665.1 Pseudonocardiales bacterium | reverse complement strand
GCGCCCATCCGGGCGCGCAGAGCCGGGTCCTCCAACAGCGCGATCAGCCGATCGGTGAGCGCGGCGACGTCGCGCCCGTCCACCACGAAGCCCGTCTCGCCGTCGCGGACCGCGTCCGGCGCCCCGCCCGAGTCCCCGGCGATGACGGGCAGCCCGGCGGCCGACGCCTCCAGGTACACGATGCCGAGACCCTCGACATCCATCCCGGCGCGGCGCGTCCGGCACGGCATGGCGAACACGTCACCGGCGGCAAAGTGGGCCGGCAGCTCGCCATGCGGGACGCCGCCGGTGAACACGACGTCGCGGCTCACCCCGAGCGACTGCGCCATCGCCTCGAGGTCGGCGCGGTAACGGCCGTCCCCGACGAGCAGCAGCACCGCATCCGGAACCGCGCGCCGCAGCCGTGGCCAGGCCCGGAGCAAGGTGTCCTGACCCTTGCGCCGGACCAGCCGCGAGACGCAGACGACCACCGGTCGCCCGGCCAACCCGTAGCGGTCCCGCACCGTCGTCGCGTCGACTCCGGGTCGGAAGGTCTCGAGATCGACTCCAGGTGTGAGCTGGACGAGGTCGGGATGAGGACCCAGCGGGCGGGTCAACCGCTGCCGGAAGTACTCGGCGAGATAGGTGACGACGTCGCAGCTGTCGCCGATCCGGCGCAGGGCCTGGCGGGCAGCCGGAAGCAGCGCCCAACCGGCTTCGTGGCCGTGGGTCATGGCGAGGACGCGTTCAGCGCCGGCCGAGCGCAGCGCCGGCGCCAGCAAGCCGAGCGGAGCCGCGGCGCCGAACCACACGCCCGTGCATTCGAAGTCACGCAACGTCGTCACGATTCGCCGGCGCGCGCCCGGCGACGGAGCGAGCAGGCCGGTCGCGTGTCGCAGGACCGGGAACGGTTGCGCCGCGTCGAAGGCCGCCGAACCCGCGTGATCCGAGGCGTAGACGACGATCGACCCGGCCGGCTGGCGCACCGCCATCTGGTGCACGAACGACTGGATTCCGCCCTGTCGCGGGGGAAAATCGTTGGTGACGACGAGCGTTCGTCGCGGCTCACTCATCCGAGTTGGGCCTTGAGGTACGCGCGCCACTGCGCGGTGAACTGGGCCGTCGACTCGTGCATCACCGTGCGCAGTGCCGTGACGAGGGCCCGCTCCGCGTCGTCCGAGTGTCCGACCATTCGATAGAACCTCACCAGCCCGGCCCGACCGCTGCGGTCGGCGATCAGCCGGCAGGCGAGCCAGGAGCCCTCGTACGCCTGGGCCGACTCAGTCGATATGTCGAAGCTCTGCTCGGTCGGCAGGGTTGCCGGTATCTTGCCGCGACGCACGTCCGCGCGGAGTTCGGCCGCAGCCACGCCGACCGACTGGTGGGCGGCGAGCAGTCCGACGTAGTCGGCGAAGCCCTCGACGAGCCATCGCGGGGTCGCGCCGGACGTGTCGCTCGCCGTGGCGATGTGGGTGATCTCGTGCTGGACGACGATGCGTCGTCCGAGCGCGCTGAGCCGGTCGAACGCCTCGGGGTTGACGACGAGGCGCTGTCCGAAGGGGACGTTACTGAGCGGGTTCGCTCCGTCGGTCACCGCGAGCGCCGCAACGTCGGACGTGATGCTCGTGCTCGCCCCGGCGTCCGCGGTGAGTTCCTCGGGTGACGACGGAACCACGACCGCAACCTTCTGCGTCCAGCCGGTCCCCCATGCCGAGGTGACCGCCGGGACCGCCGCGTCGACCGTGTCGGCGATCGTCTTGAGCATTGCGCCGTACGGCTCATGGCCGAGGACGAGACTGCTCCGGCCGCGGACGACCGTGAGCGGACCGAAATCCCACGGACCCTGCCAGCTCGTCCCGCCGTTCGATCGGAGATCTGTGTCCCCGGCGATGACGACCCGGCCACCTTGGCGCACCAGCGTCCAATACAGGTCGTGGGTGGTGGGTGTGGCATCAACGCCGCGGAGGGCGTACCGCAGGGTCACGCGCACGATCAGCGCGGGTGACTTGTACTTCTTGGCGGCCGCCTTCTGGGCGGAGGTGTCGTCGGTCCGGATCGGCGCCGAGTACGACCACTGGCTGACCGGCAGGGCGACCAGGTTGTCGAACACGCCTTCCTCATCGCTGCGGAAGGCGAGCGACCGGGAGCCGGACGCGATATCGGCCAAAAAGGTCGAGCGATCGTGGTTCCGGACCGCCGTGCCGTGCCGGGCAAGCAGCGCGGCAACGTCCTCCATCGTGGGCGCCGAGGTCGACCCGGACGACGTGCAGCCGGCCCCGAGCACGCCGAGCAGGGTGCACACGGCAAGGATCGCCGCGCGAGCCGATGGCCGCCGCACGGCGACCGGACGCCGGGCGGTCACGAGGGACAGCGTGCCCTAGGTGACCGTGAACTACGTGAGGCGGGTCGCGCCGACGTAGTCGCTGGTGAACGCGCTCAGCGGGACGACCGAGACGTTCTGGCCCTCGGTCGGCGCGGAGACCATCATGCCGTTGCCGATATAGATCGTGACGTGTCCGATCGGCTGGTAGAAGAAGATCAGGTCGCCGGGCTGCAACTGGTCCTGCGACACGTGCTGCCCATAGTTGTACTGGTCCGCAGCCGAGTGCGGCAGACTCACGCCGGCGGTCTGCCACGCGGCCATCGTCAACCCGGAGCAGTCGTACGAGCTGGGACCGGCCGCGCCCCACACATAGGGCTTGCCGACCTGGGCCAGCGCGAAGCTGACGGCCTTGCGCGCGGCGCCGGACGCAGCCGCCGTGAGATGCGTCGTCGCCGCGCTGGTTACCGACACCGACGGGTTCTGGGCGCGTTGGTAGGCGTATTGCTGGGCCGAGTTCAGCGTCGCCAGGAGATCCTGGTACCTGCGGATCTGCGCGTTGACCGTGCGCCGTTGCTTGGCGAGACCGTCGCGCAGCGCCTTGGCGTCGGCCAGCAAACTCGAGGCCTTCGTGGAGCTGGCGGCCGCGGCGTCACGCGCCTGCGACACCTGCTTGACGACCTGGGCGGTGTGCGCCGAGATCATGTTCATGGTGTCGATGCGGTCGATGTAGTTGCTGTCGCTGTTGCTGTCGAGCAACGCGGCAGCGGCGCCGAACGACCCGCTCTCGTATTGCGCCTGGATCATCTGGGCGAATGCGGCGTGCGCCTGCGTATAGCTCGCGGCAGCCTTCGCCGATGCCCGGGAAGCCGCCCGGGCCGTCTTTTCTCGTTGCCCGACCACGACCTCCGCGTGGTCGTATTTCTCGACGAGCTGCGAGTTCTTCAGCGCCAGCTCGCCTAGCTGCTTCTGGACCGACGTGACCGACGGCTGCGCGTGCGGCGCAGCTTCGGCCAGCGTCGGGGCGACCACGAGGGCAGCGCCCAAAGCGACTACGGCGAGCAGGGGACGTACACGACACGCGAAACGGATCGCCACGTTCGGCAGATCTCCTTCTTCCTCGTCCGCCTACCGGGTTAGCTGACGGGTTCGGGCCAGGAAGTAGCCCTACGGAGTGGCCCGGCCGCGCCAACTCGGCGCGGCGGAACACCCCGATTCACCCCAAGGGATCACGTTGGGTCCCCGGTTCGCCCCCGCCGCCGGCGCACCTGTTGATGCGAGCACCAGCCACGAAGTCTCTTGCGATTCGGCGGTACCTCCGGCGACGGCCCGGGTAAGGCCACCGTGGAACCGGAAGGTCTCGGAAAGGTTACGACCCCTACCTGAACCTGTGCAACGCGACCCCCTAGTGCGGTCTGAATTCATTCAGAAAGTCATGCAACAACCCCCACAATCCCTGACGAACCGGGCACAAGCCGCAGCGGTGGCACGAGTCCGGCGTCGGCCAGAGTGCCGATTGCCCGCCGCTCGGCGTCGTCGAACTCGATCGGTTCCGGTGCCCGTCCGAGCATCACGGTGATCACGCAGTCGCGGCAGGCGCGGTCGCGGGCGATGCAGGTCTCGCAGTCGATCAGCATGCGCACTCCTCGGTCGTGCCGGCCTCTCCACCGGCTCGTCCGCGACGCTAGGTAGCCCCACCGACAATTTCGCCGGCCGGCCCGCGAAGGCTCAGCCGAGCCGGGCCAGCAGCACCGCGGACGGCACGGCCCACGCGCCGTGCCGGCTGGTGTCGGTGACGACCTGCCGGTCACTCGTCACCACGACCACCGGCCGCCCGGACGGTTCGCCGGCCACGAGCCTCCGGATGAGGTCGTCGGCGATCTCATCCGGAGCGCTGAACAGAACGCGCACGCCCCTAGGCGCAGCAGGCTGCGCGGGCGGCTTGGCCCCGCCGTCGAACACGACCGTGATCTCGGCGCCAGACTGTCCGGCCAGCGCAGCGAGCGCACCGATCAACCGGGTCCGCTGGTCGACGAGTGAGAGTTCGCCGTAGCCGGTCTTGGTGACGTTGTAGCCGTCGATGATGACGTGGACGTTGGGCAACGCGAGCAGCCGGTCGAGGGCGGTCACGTCGTTCGCGCTGCGGCCGGTGGCGTCCGACCCGGCCGAGGCGATGGCGTCGGCCGGCCGCATCGTCGGCGCGGCCAGGGACAACTCGCGTCGCACTCCCCCTGCCGCCTGGATCAGCGTGTCGACAAGCAGCCACAGCCGGGCGTCGTCCATGTCGCGTTCGGTGCGCGAGCCGCGGCGCGCCGCCTCGGCCGTTCGCTCCGCCTCGGCCAGCCGTCCGCGGAGGCGGCGCAGATCGCTGTCGTTCACGCTCGCCTGGGCCTCCAGCCGGGCGCGCAGGTCGACGGCGGCCTGCTGAGCGGCAGCCAGTTCGCGCTCGGCGGCGCGCAGTTCGCGGGTGCGGTCGCGGAGCGCGCGGCGCAGGTCGGCGAGTTCGGCCTCGGTCTTCGCACCAGCGGCGGCGACCGCCTCACGGACCCGAGCGGCCTCGCCCCGCGCTTGCGCTCGCAGGTCGGCGAGTTCGGTGCGCAGCCGGGTGATCTCGTCCTTGGAGCCGACCGCCGAACCGCGCTCCTCGGCCCACCGACGGCTGGCTCGGGCGAGGATGTCACCCCATCCTGGGGGTCGGGTCAGATAGGCCACCACGGCGACGTCGACGGGATCGGCGGCGCTCGTGGGGGTCCCGTCCCGCACCGCGGCGGTGAGATCAGGCGACGCCTCGGCGACGACCTCGGCCACCTTGCCCCGGAACGTGTCGTCGGAATCCAGCGCGGCGGCGATCGCGACACCGCCGAGCCGCTGCCGCTTGGCCGGCGCGAACCTCGCGATCGCCCGCAGGGACGCGGGCACCTCGTCGGCCGGCAGCCGGCCGAGGACCTCCGCGGCCAGCCCGATGAGCTGGGCCCGGGCCGGTTCGTTGAGCGCCACGTCGACGGCGTCATCCGGACCTGGGGTGCCCACGTCGGCAGGGTACGGCCCAACGGGCGGGCGTGGCTGCGCGGTTTCGTCGGACCTTCGGCCTAACTTTCGCAGCATGACGTCGGCACCGCAGCAGCTGAGCCTGGACGAGCTCGGCGAGCCACTGCGTACAACGACGTTCGTGGTCGTCGACCTCGAGACCACCGGTGGGGCGGCCGCCGGCGATGCCATCACCGAGATCGGGGCGGTGAAGGTCTGCGGCGGCGACGTGCTCGGCGAGTTCCAGACCCTCGTCGATCCCGGCATGGCGATCACGCCATTCGTCAGCGTCCTTACCGGGATCACCGATGCGATGGTGTGCGGCGCGCCCCGGATCGGGGCCGCGATCCCGTCCTTCCTCGAATTCGCGCGCGGCAGCGTCCTCGTCGCGCACAACGCGCCGTTCGACGTCGGCTTCCTGAAGGCGGCATGCGCGCAGCTCGCCATCGCGTGGCCGGGCTTCGCGGTGGTCGATACCGCGGTACTCGCGCGCCGGGTGCTGACCCGCGACGAGGTACCCAACTGCAAGCTCGCCACTCTGGCGCCGTTCTTCCACGCCGCCACGACGCCCAACCATCGCGCGCTCGAGGACGCCCGGGCGACCGTCGACGTCCTGCACGGACTGATTGCCCGCCTCGGTGGGCTCGGCGTCCACTCGCTGCCCGAACTCCGGTCGTTCACGGCGCAGGTCACCGACGCGCAGCGCCGCAAGCGGCACCTCGCCAACGACTTGCCGACCGGTCCGGGCGTCTACATCTTCCGCGACGCCCAGGGCCGACCGCTGTATGTCGGAACCAGTCGCAACGTCCGGGCCCGGGTGCGGCAGTACTTCGTCGCCAGCGAGACACGCAGCCGGATGGGCGAGATGGTGGGCCTCGCCGAACGCGTCGACCCGATCGCCTGCGCCCACCCGCTCGAGGCCCAGGTTCGCGAGCTCCGCCTCATCGCCGCGCACAAGCCCCGGTACAACCGACGCTCCAAGTTCCCCGAACGCGCGGTATGGCTCAAGCTGACCGTCGAGCCCTTCCCCCGACTGTCAATCGTGCGTGACCGGCGCGACGATGGCGCGTCCTATCTGGGGCCGCTGCGCTCGCAGCGCCAGGCCGAGGCCGTGCGCGACGCGATCCACGACGCCGTGCCGTTGCGGCAGTGCAGCGACCGGCTCTCGCTGCGTCGCGTCGTCCGGGCCGCGTGCGCGCTCGCCGGCATCGGCCGGTGCGGGGCGCCGTGCGAAGGCCAGACCAGCCCCCAGCAGTACGCCGCCTTGGTCGGGCTCGTCGCCTCAGCCTGGACGGGCGACGTCCGGCCGCTCGTCCAGCCGTTGGAGCGCAGGCTCGCCGCGCTGTCCGACGACCAGCGCTTCGAACGGGCGGCGGTGGTCCGCGACCGCATCGCGACGGTCGTGCGGGCGTGCGCGCGCATGCAGCGGCTCTCGTCGCTGCGCGCGGTCGCCGAACTCGTGGCCGCCCGCCCCGACGGCGACGGCGGATGGGAACTCGCGGTGGTGCGAGCGGGCCGGCTGGCGGCCGCCGGCCGGGCCCCGCGCGGTGTGCCGCCGTGGCCGATCATCGACGCCTTGCGCTCCACCGCCGACGTCGTCGACGAGAGTCACACGCCGCTCGCTGAAGAAACCGAATGCATCCTGCGCTGGCTGGAAGAGCCGGGAACCCGTCTCGCGTTCGCGACCGATCCGTGGATGATGCCCGCGTTCGGTGCCGGCCGGATGGGCAGCTATCTCGCCGCGGGCATCGGACGAGATGCGGCTGACCCGTTCGCCGATCGGCGTCGGTTGCCGGTCGTCAGCCGCCCCGCCCGCCCTAAACTGACGGCATGATCTCGCCCCACGAAATCGCTCGGCCGGCGCTCCACGATGTCGCGGTGCCGTCGAGATGATCACCGCGATCGTGATGATTGCCGTCGAGGCCGACAAGATCCCCGAGGTCGCCGAGGCCATCGCCGGGTTGAACGGGGTCAGCGAGGTCTACTCCGTCGCCGGCGACGTCGATCTCGTGGCAATCGTGCGGGTGCGTGAATACGACGCGATCGCCGACGTCATCGCTGGGCGGCTGTCAAAGGTGCCTGGCGTCGTGCACACCGACACCCACATCGCGTTCCGGGCCTACTCCCGACACGACCTGGAAGCGACGTTCGACATCGGAATCGCCTGATCAGTCCCGCCCGGCCAGCTTGCCGAGCCATTCGTTGTAGGCAGCGCGGGCGGAGTCGTCGTCGTCCATCGCCGCGGCGGCGTCCTCGCCTCCGCCGGTGTGCGCGGCGAACGCCGCGGACCGCGCCTGTTCCAGCCAGCCGTGGTCGGGCGGACGAGTCTCGACCCGGCGCAACCAGCCGACGACCAGGCCGACCATGATCGCGGCCATGATCGCGTCCCCGCCGAACCACATGATGGCGCCGCCGGTTCGGGTGTCCGACAGCGCGTTCACGTCGAGCGCCGAGGGCAGCAGGTCGATCGCGTGCGTGCCTTGCATCAGCACAATGCCGGTGAAGGTGTCGACCGCCATCGCGATCGCGAGCAGCAGCCATCGCGCCGGGGATGCCAGCCGCCAGCGAATCGGTTCGTTCCCGACGACGAGCACGAAGAACTGGCATCCGGCCAGGACGTATACGAGGTGCTCCACCTGCCCGGCCCAGGTGTTGCGCATGATCGAATCCATCAGCCCGGTCAGGTGGCTGCCGACGATCACGGCGGCGTAGGACGCGAGCGCCACCGGCGGGGCGGTGAGCAGCGAGACGAGCCGCCCCTGCGCGATCCGCAGCAGCCGCTCGCGGCGGCCCGGCGGCGCTGACGCTACCGCCAGGCCGAGTGGCCGGCCCGCAACCAGCAGCGCCGGAGCCACCATGACGAGAGCCAAGTGGCCGGCCATGTGTGCGGTGAAGAGCACCTGGTCGTAGACCGCGATGCTGCCGTTGGTGGCGTAGGCGCACACGGCAAGGCCGGCGAAGAACGCGGCGGTGCGACGGAGCGGCCAGCGTTCGCCCGGCGTGCGGATCGGGACCAGCGCGACTCCGGTCAGATACGCGGCGGCCGCCAGCACCAGGACGGCGACCGCGATCGCGTCGAGCTGCCACGCGGTCAGCAGGGCCGAACCGAACAGTGGCTCGAGAGGGCTGCTCGAGCCGCCGCGGGTCAGCGCCTCGGAGGCCGGTACCCCCATGCCGGGCATGCCGCCGTGCGCGTGCGCGACGGTGCCGTTCGCCAGGTAGTGCCATACCGCGACGGCGAGTCCGGCGATCGTCACCGCGGCGAGCGCCCAGGCGGCGATCGCCAGGCGAGGCAGCCGCAGCGACGTCACGCGCCCAGTATCCGCGACCGGACCGCCGAGGGGGCGGCCGGCCGCGTCAGCCGCGTCAGCCGCGTCAGCCAAACTTATTTGACAGTGTCATCTGACAGTGTCATATTCGGGCGATGGAGATGACGATCGGCGAATTGGCCGCCACCGCCGCAGCCGCGGTGACGGCGGCCGAGGTCCGCGGCGCCAACCGGCGGGTTACCGACCTACCCGATCAGCGCACGATCCGGTGGTACTCGACGATCGGCCTGCTCGATCGCCCGTCGGGCAGCCGCGGACGCACGGCTCTCTACGGCCAGCGGCACCTGCTGCAACTCGTCGCGATCAAGCGCCGCCAGGCCGAGGGCCGCACACTCGCCGAGATCCAGGCCGAGCTCGTCGGCGCGACGGATCGCACCCTGCGCCGGATCGCCGACCTCCCCGGCAACGCTGACGCGGCCGCCACGCCGAAGGGTTCGGGCGCGTCGTCCGCACGCGAGTTCTGGCGGGAGCGACCGGCCCCGTCGCGCAACGCGCACGTCCTGGCCGGGCTGGACCTCGGTGGCGGGGTTGTACTGATGCTGCCCGCGCCGCCCAAGGAATCCGACGTCGAATCGATCCGAGCCGCGGCGCAACCGCTGCTCGACCTGCTGGCCGAACGCCGGCTTACCCGAGGGAGCACATCATGACGATCAACGTCACCGAGCTCGGTACATACAACGCCGACGAGCCGCTCGGCACCGGGTGTCTGAGGACCGAGCGCGGCAACTTGCCGTTGTACGGCTTGGATGTCCGCGCCACGGTCGCCGGTCTCGTCGGGACCACCGAGCTCATCCAACGCTTCCGCAACCCGTACGACACCCCGCTCGAGGCGACCTATGTCTTCCCGTTGCCCGACCGAGCGGCGCTGACCGCGATGACGTTGACGGCGGACGGGCGCACGATCGTCGCCGACCTGCAGGAGCGCGCGCGAGCTCGGCAGGCCTACGACGATGCGATCGCGGCGGGCCGTCGCGCATCGATCGCCGAGGAGGATCGGCCCGACGTCTTCACGATGCGGGTGGGCAACATCGGACCGGGTGAGCGGGTCGAGGTCTCGCTCAGGGTCATCGGCCCGCTGCCGTTCGAGGACGGGGAGGCGACGTACCGCTTCCCTCTCGTCGTCGCCCCGCGCTACATCCCTGGCCACCCGCTGCCGGGACCGCCGGCGGGTGACGGTTACGCGCCCGACACCGACAGCACACCCGACGCATCACGAATCACCCCGCCGGTACTGCTGCCCGGTTTCCCGAACCCGATCGATCTCTCGATCGAGGTGATCATCGATCCGGCCGGCCTCGCGCTCGGCGACGTGCGATCGAGTCTGCACACGGTGACCACCGAGAACGGCACGATCCGGGTCCAGCCCGGAGCGCGAGTCAACCGCGACTTCATCTTGCGTCTGCCGTACGGCGACGCGGCAGCGGCCACGACTGCCCTCACCGCAGTGCCCGACGCAGACGGTGACGAGGGAACGTTCCAACTCACCGTCGTGCCGCCGCCGCCGACAGCGGGCACGCGAGGCAAGGATGTCGTTCTCCTGCTCGACCGGTCGGGCAGCATGCAGGGCTGGAAGATGATCGCCGCCCGCCGGGCCGCCGCGCGCATCGTCGACACCCTTGCGGCGTCCGATCGCTTCGCGGTGCTGACCTTTGACGACCACATCGATCGTCCGGCCGAGCTGGCCCCTGGTCTCGTCCCGGCCACTGACCGGCACCGCTACCGAGCCGTCGAGCACCTGAGCCGCGCCGATGCCCGCGGCGGCACCGTGATGCTGGAACCCTTGGAACAAGGTCTGCGCCTACTGGCGACCGGCGACGACGGCCGCGACCGGGTTCTCGTCCTGATCACCGATGGCCAGGTCGGTAACGAGGACCAGATCCTGGACGCGACGTCCGCGCTCGTGCGCGGGGTCCGCGTCCACACGGTCGGCATCGATCAGGCCGTTAACGCCGGCTTCCTGGGCCGGCTGGCCGCCGCCGGTGGTGGGCGGTGCGAGCTGGTCGAGAGCGAGGATCGACTCGACGACGCGATGGACGCGATCCATCGGCGGATCACGGCGCCGCTGGTCACCGGCCTGCGGATCGCCGGCGACGGACTGATCGACGGCACGGTCAGCCCGACCCGCCTGCCGGACGTGTTCAGCGGCGTGCCGACCGTCGTCCGCGGGCGATACCGCACCTCGCCGCCGATCCTGTCGCTGACCGGGTCCACCCGCGACGGCCAGCCGTGGCAGGTGACCGCGTCGCCCGCCCTGGCCGCGGACCGTGCCCTAGCTCAGCTCTGGGCCCGGGCGACCGTCCGCGATCTCGAAGACACCTACGTCACCACACCGACCGACGCCCTCGAACAGCGGATCGTGGCGATCTCGCTGCGCTTCGGCGTGCTCTGCCGGTTCACCGCATTCGTCGCCATCGACTCGCGCGTCGTCAACGAGGGGGGCGAGCTGCACCAGGTGATCCAGCCGGTAGAGCTGCCGGCCGGCTGGGCTCCGCAGCCGATGATGCCGTTGTCGGCGTCTTATGCCGCGGCGATGCCGATGGTCGCGTCGGCCCGAAGCGTCGACTCGGCCTCGTCGTCGATGCCCCGTCGCATGTCCGGACGGTCCGCGGGCGGCGCGGCACGCGAGACGCAGCACGGGGCCGCCGAACTGCTCTGGGCCCGAACGCAGGCCGCCGAAGAGGCCCGCCGGCTGGAGCAGCCCGCCACGTCGGAGTGGGACCGTCGCGATGCTCTTGACGACCTCGCCACTCGGCTCGACGCGCTGATCCGGCACCTCGAGTCCCGCGGTGTCACGGCCGACGCGCTGCCCGCGATCGTCGCCATGCTGCGCGACCACACCCTTTCCACGACGGAACGCTGGAACCGGGCCCACCGGGCGCTGAGCGAGTTCGCCGGGACGAGCGGCGGATCCCGAGCGCCGTTCTGGAAGCGTCAGTGAACGGCGGCGGCGCGGCTGGAAGCCACCCAGCGGTCCAATAGCGCCGCCGCGGCTCCGGAGTCGACGGCCTCGGCGGCCACCCGCAGCCCGCGGGTCAGGGCGATGTCGAGCTCGGCGGCGACGAACCCGTCGTAGGCTGCGATGGCCGCGGCGGCGTTCAGGAGCACGGCGTCCCGCACGCCCGGGGCACCCCCGCCGAGAACCTCCCGCACGACCGCGGCATTGAACGACGCATCCCCGCCGCGGAGT
The DNA here is from genome assembly GCA_032160665.1 of Pseudonocardiales bacterium. Lineage (GTDB taxonomy): Bacteria > Actinomycetota > Actinomycetes > Mycobacteriales > Jatrophihabitantaceae > Jatrophihabitans. Next base: position 42,491 of record JAVHVH010000281.1, on the reverse strand, counting down.
GCGGACGGCGCGACCGGGGGGATCCCAAATGCTTCGGGGTCGACGCGGCCCGGGGTCACCGCGCCGTCCACCGCCAGCCAGACGCTCGACGTCGTCGTAGTTGTGAGCTCGTCGAGCCCGTCGTCCCCTCGAAACACCACCGCAGTGTCGCCGCGCGCCGCAAGGACGGCGGCCATTACCGGCGCCATCCGCGCGTCGGCACACCCGATCGCCGCTGCCGTCACCCGCGCCGGGTTCGTCAACGGGCCGAGGAAGTTGAACGCGGTGGGGACGCCGAGTTCGCGGCGCACCGGGCCGGCGTGCCGGGTACCGCTGTGGAAGACCGGCGCGAAGCAGAAGCCGATGCCGACCTCGGCCACGGTGCGCGCGACCCCGGCCGATGGCAGGTCGATCACGACGCCGAGCTCCTCCAGGACGTCGGCCGTGCCGCATGCCGACGACGCGGCCCGGTTGCCGTGCTTGACCACCCGGCGGCCCGAGCCGGCCACGACGAGAGCCGCCATCGTCGAGATGTTGACGGTGTGGGCCCGGTCAGCCCCCGTGCCGACGACATCGACGGAGCGGCCCTCGATCGTCAGCGGCGCGGCCCGATCGAGCATCGTGCGCACCAGCCCGGCGAGCTCGTCCGGCGTCTCGCCCTTGGCCCGCATCAGCACGGCGAACGCGGCGAGCTGGGCGGGCGTGGCGTCGCCGGACATGATCTCGTCCATCGCCCATGCCGTGTCGTCGGCGGACAGGGCGTCGCCGGCCATGAGGACGGTCAGGACGGCCGGCCAGCTGCGCTGAACCGCGGTCGTCATCGGCGAACTACCGGACGACGGGGATGCCGGTGTGGCGGCGCCGCAGCTGCTCGGCAACGACGGCGGCGCTCTCGACCGGGTCGATCGGCGTATTGATGACGGCGTCGGCGAGCGACCAGCTGGCCAACCAGCCGTCCTGGCGCCGGGCGATCAGGACGATGATCGGCGGGCAGTCCTCGATCTCGTACTTGAACTGGCGAGCCAGGCCCATTCCGCCGGTGGGCTGAGCCTCGCCGTCCAGGATCGCGAGGTCGATTCCGCCCGCGTCCAGCTCGCGGACGACGTCGGCGTTGGTGGCGCACTCGATCCACTCAATACGCCCCGTATCGGGCGCCGGGCGGCGGCCGACCGCGGTGCGAACCAGGGCCCGCACCTCGGCCAGATTGCTGTAGACGAGAACGGTCACACGCTCCGGCACACTCGTCATTGCACCCCTTCGCTTCCCGTTGACTGCGCTGATCGTAACGAGGCGCGGAACCGCGGGGCGGTGGCATCCGTTGACAAGGGCAACACGACCCACCCCCGACGAGTCTCGGCGGTCGAGACAGGCCATAATGCCTTTCGTGACCTCGACCGCGACCGCGTCCAGCTTCGAGTCCAGCAAGGTGCACTCGCTGACGCGTCCCAACATCGTCAGCGTCGGGACCATCGTCTGGCTCTCCAGCGAGCTCATGTTCTTCGCCGGCTTGTTCGCGATGTACTTCACGATCCGGTCCGTGCACCCTGGCGACTGGCCAATGACGCTGCCTGACGGCGCGTCGATCAAGCTCAGCGTCGGGTACGCGGTGCCGTTTACGGTCATCTTGGTAGCGTCCAGCTTCACCTGTCAGTGGGGCGTCTTCGCGGCCGAAAAGGGTGACGTCTTCAAGCTGCGCCGCTGGTTCGTCCTGACCTTTTTCATGGGCCTGATCTTCGTGCTCGGCCAGGCCAACGAATACCGCATGCAGGTCCACGACGGGAACACCATCTCGGCCACTGGCTACGGGTCGGTCTTTTACTTGACCACGGGCTTCCACGGGCTGCATGTCATCGGTGGCCTGATCGCTTTCATCTTCTTCCTCATCCGGACCGCCCTGGGCAAGTTCACGCCGGCCCAGGCGACCGCGGCGATCGTGGTGTCGTACTACTGGCACTTCGTCGACGTGGTCTGGATCGGGTTGTTCGCGGTGATCTACCTCATCCGATGAGCAGACGCGTGCCGACCACTGCAGCCGATAGCGAAGGGGCAACCGTGAGCGAGCGCAGCGAGCGAGCAATCAGGCGCTGGCTTTGCCGACCGAACGAGCGAAGCGAGGCTCGGTCGTGAAGGACATCGACGTCGAGGGCGAGTTCGGCTTCGAGCCTGCCGTCTCGGCCACCGGTGCCGCTGACGAGGCCGGCGCCGCTCCGAAGAAGGTCCGCGGACCGAAGCGCCGCTCCGGTCTGCGTCGCCGCATCGGCGCCACCGTGATCCTGTTCGGCGCGCTCGCCTCGATGGGCGGGGCCTACGCGGCCTTCGCCGCCACGTCGGGCGCGGCCGACACCGGCAAGAGCGCCCAAAACATCGCCGCAGGCCAGGAGTTGTTCCAGGTCAGCTGCGTGACCTGCCACGGAGCGAACCTCGAGGGCGTCACAGGCCAGGGTCCCTCGTTGATCGGCGTCGGTGGCGCATCCGTCTATTTCCAGGTCAGCACGGGCCGTATGCCGGCGTCCCAGCAGGGCGCCTACGAGGCTCGCAAACCCGCGAAGTTCAACGAGCAGCAGACCGAGAATCTCGCCGCCTACGTCCAGTCCGTCGGGGGCGGCCCGGACATCCCCATGGGCAACTTGCGTGGCACCGACGCGTCGTTGGGCACCGGCGGCGAGCTGTTTCGGCTCAACTGCGCAGCCTGCCACGGCGCGACCGGCAAGGGCGCTCCGCTCTCCGCCGGCAAGGTCGCTCCGTCGCTGAACGACGCGACCGATCTCGAGATCTACACGGCCATGCTGTCGGGCCCCGAGAACATGCCGGTGTTCAGTGACAACCAGATCACGCCGGCCGAGAAGCAGTCGATCATCGCCTACATCCAGACGCTGAAGGCGTCCGCGGATCCGGGCGGCAGCGGCATCGGCCGCATCGGGCCGGTGTCCGAGGCGATCGTCCTCTGGGTGGGCGGCGTCGGCGCGTTGATGATGGCGATCCTGTGGATCGGAGTGAGGTCGGAGTGACTGTGCACGGCACCGGCGACGAGCCGTCGGCGGAGGAACTCCGGGCGATGACGCACGAGGAGGCGATGATCGCCGGCTCGGAAGCCGACGGCGTCCACATCGTCCACCGCCGTGACCGCTTCCCGATCCGCGGCACCAAGGCCGAGAAGCGCGCCGAGCGCGGTGTGGCCCTGGCCTTCCTCATCTCCGCCCTCTCCGGCCTGGGCTTCATCGTCGCCTTCATCGCGCTTCCGTTCCACTGGCACCTGCCGGGAACCCCGCAGACCTTCCGCTTCTACACGCCCGCCCTGGGCGGTCTGCTCGCCCTGATGCTGGTGTTCCTCGGCGTGGGTCTCGTCCTGTGGGCCAAGTGGCTGATGCCCGAGGAAGAGGCGATCCAGGATCGCCACGACGACCCGTCCACCGAAGAGGACAAGCTGATGACCGAGGCCACCCTCGTCGTCGGCCTCCAGGACACCGGCCTGCCGCGCCGCTCACTGATCCTGCGCACCCTCGGCCTGGCCGGCGGCGCAATGGCCACCGTGCCCCTCGTCGCACTGGTCGGCGGGATGATCAAGAAGCCCGGCAGCCAGCTGTTCCACACCCTGTTCCGGCCGAACTCGAAGTTCCCCAACGGCATCCCGATCGTCTACTCCGACTTCCGCCGGGTCAGCCCGGACGATCTCGAGCCCGGCGGCATCGCGACCGTCTTCCCCGGCATCCGCGAAGAGGTCAACGGGGTCAACGGCGTGACCGACGCTTCGTCGCCCACCCTGCTGATCCGGCTGCGTCCTGGCCAGAAGGTCAAGCCCCGCAAGGGGCAGGGCGGCTTCGGGTGGCCGCACACCAACCCCGAGTACATCGCGTTCTCCAAGATCTGCACCCACGCCGGCTGCCCGGCCTCGCTGTACGAGCAGCAGACCGGCCGCTTGCTCTGCCCGTGCCACCAGTCGCAGTTCCAGGTCCTCGAGGACGCGAAGCCGGTCTTCGGCCCGGCAACCCGCAGCCTGCCCAAGCTCCCCATCGACATCGAACTCGGGGAAGATGGACGGCAGTACTTCGTCGCGACATCCGATTTCAAGGAAGCCATCGGCCCGGCATTCTGGGAGCGGCCATGACAAGCACGCAGGCCCGCAGATCGGACGAGCCGCGCACGGCCCAGGGCAAGGCCGGCAAGTTCCTGGACGAGCGCCTCAACATGGCCGGTCCGATCCGCAAGCAGTTGAACAAGGTGTTCCCGGACCACTGGTCGTTCATGATGGGCGAGATCGCGCTCTACTCGTTCATCATCCTGCTGCTCACCGGCACCTACCTCACCTTTTTCTTCGACCCGTCGATGGCCGAGACGGTGTACCCGAAGAACGGCACCTACGTGCCGATGCGCGGCGTGACGATGTCGCAGGCGTACAAGACGACGCTCGACATCTCCTTCGACGTCCGCGGCGGCCTGATCATCCGGCAGATCCACCATTGGGCGGCGTTGATCTTCCTCGCCGCCATGCTGATCCACATGTGCCGGGTGTTCTTCACCGGGGCGTTCCGCAAGCCGCGCGAGCTCAACTGGCTGATCGGGCTGAGCCTCATCGCGCTCGGGATCATCGAGGGATTCGCCGGGTACTCGCTGCCTGACGACCTGCTGTCGGGTACTGGCCTACGGATCGCCGACGCGATCATGCTCTCGATTCCGGTGATCGGCACCTGGGTCTCGTTCCTGATCTTCGGCGGGCCGTTCCCGGGCGATGTGATCATCGGCCGCTTCTACATCGCGCACGTACTGCTGATCCCGGCCATCCTCGCGGCCCTGATCGGCGCCCACCTGGCCCTCGTCGTCCGGCAGAAGCACACCCAGTTCCCCGGTCGCGGCCGCACGGAGGACACGGTCAGCGGCGAGCGGGTATACCCCCTCTATGCCGCCAAGGCCGGCGGGTTCTTCTTCATCGTGTTCGGCGTGACCGCCGCGCTGGGTGGCCTCGCGCAGATCAACCCGGTGTGGCTGTTCGGCCCGTACACCCCTTCGCAGGTGTCCTCGGGATCGCAGCCGGACTGGTACATGATGTTCCTCGACGGGTCCACACGTCTGTTCCCGTCCTGGGAGATACGACTGTTCCACTACACGCTCCCGCCACTGTTCTGGCCGACGGTCGTGTTACCCGGCATCCTCTTCACGCTCGCCGGCGCCTATCCGTTCATCGAGGCGAAGATGACCAAGGACAAGGCGAAACATCATCTGCTGCAACGGCCCCGCGACGTCCCGGTGCGCACCTCGCTCGGCGTCATGGCGCTCATGTTCTACCTGGTGCTGTTCCTGTCCGGCGGCAACGACATCATCGCGAAGGCGTTCGACATCTCGCTCAACGCGATGACGTGGGGCGGGCGGATCGCGCTGCTCGTACTACCGCCACTGGGCTACTTGGTGGCGTATCGCATCTGTCTGGGATTGCAGCGCCACGACCGCGAGGTCCTCGAACACGGGGTCGAGACCGGGATCATCCGGGTGCTCCCGACCGGCGAGTTCATCGAGGTCCACCAGCCGATCGGCCCGACCGACGAGCACGGTCACGGCCTGCTGACTTACGCCGGCACGCCGGTGCCGAAGCGGATGAACCAGCTGGGTGCCGCGTCACCGCTCAAGCACATCCGCGGGTTCTTCTATCCGGTGAAGGAGAAGCCGGAGATCCAGGCGGCGCTTGACGAACTCGAGTCGGCCGAGCGCTCCCCCGAGGCGACCAGCGCCGACGAATCCACCAGGCAACTCACCGACTGAGAAGTACGAGCCGGCCCGCCTCCGTGCTCCGGGTGCTGGTCGACGCCGACAACGTCCTCCCCCGGCGGATCGAGCCTGTCCTCGAACTGCTGAGCGGACTGACCGGCCGCGTCCGGATCACCGCGAGCGGTCGCCGTCAGGCCCTCGACCGGATCGCGTGGCCGGACGGCAGCGAGTTACTCGCCCATGCCGGCTGGCAACAGGCTGATCTTGCGCTCGCGGCGGCGTACTCCCCCACCGACGATCCGCTGCTGCTGGTCACCGGCGACGGCGACTTCGGGCTGCTGGCCACCCGGCATCCCGGCCCCGTCCTGGTGGTCAGTGGCGCGGCGAGCGGTCGGCTTCGCGACGGCACGACCGTCGTCGACCCGGCCACCGAGGGTGTTGAGCCGATCCGCTCGTGGTTGAGAAACCACGGGATGAGCGAGCCGAGAGACTAGTGCCGAAGCCGCGGCAACATGTCATGCTTGCCCGACTAGCGCGCCTGGCCCTGTCCGGACTGTGTGCACCCTCGCCGCTCAGGTCCACGGACAAAGGCGGCGCGCCAGTGAACAACTCCCTCGTTCTCGACACCGACGACTCCCCCGCGCGGGGATGGGCGTTGATCTCCGCGACCCTGGCGCCCGTCGTGCTGATCGCGGGCTGGCTCGTCGCCGGACTCGTGCAGTCCAACGACTACAACCCGGTCAGCCAGACGATCAGCGTTCTGGCCGGTTCGGCGGCCAATCATCGCTGGATCATGACCGTCGGACTGGTCCTGGTCGGGGTGTGCCACCTGGTGACGGCGGCCGGGCTGACCTCGTTCCGGATGCGAGCCCGGCTCGGCCTGGGGATCGGCGGACTCGCCGGTCTCGGTGTGGCGATCTTCGCCGAACCCGTGCACGGCTCGACCTCGACGCACATCGTTTTCGCGACGCTGTGCGTGCTGATCCTGGCGCTCTGGCCGGCCACCATTCCCACGCCGGGCGACGCCCTCCCGGCCGTGCTGACCACGCGGACGGCCGCGATGGTGACGGCCGTGTTCCTCGGCCTGGCCCTGTGGGTCTACATAGCCGGTCACGGCGGCGGTGCGCTGGGCATCGCCGAGCGAGTGGACACCGCGATCGCGAATGCGTGGCCGCTCGTGGTCCTGGTGGCCCTGCGCCGCCACCGGCGCTCAGATGTGGGTGAACGAGCCGTAGGTCGCGCTGCTCGGATCCCAGATGCGTTGCCAGTCGACGCCCTGTGACTCATCGATCGCGGCAACGGTCATGCTCGGCCCGGTGTAGACGCCGACGTGGTACACGTCGCCGACGCTGTCGTGATAGAAAACCAGGTCGCCAGGCACGGCGCGAGACGCGGGAATCAGGCGCGCGGCGGTGAACTGGTCCTCAGAGGTACGCGGGGTCGACACGCCGAACCGGCTGTAACTGAAGACAACCAGCCCGGAACAGTCGAACGAGCTGGGTCCGGTGGCGCCCCATCCGTACGAGTCCCCGAGTTGGTTCTTCGCCCGCGTGACGATCTTGCTGTTCACCGTCGGGTTGGGGACGGTCCCCGTGCCGGCCGGGCCGCGGTTATCCATCGATCGGCAGCCCAGCGGCGAGTTCGCGCCGAGCCCGACGTTCACCAGCCAGATACACCCGAGATGTGCGCCGACGGGAACGGGAACGAGGATGTCGAACGCCGAGAGGTAGCCGACGTCAGCGGGCCGGGGCTGGGGGTAGGAGGTCGTCGTGACAGTCGCCGCGGAGGATCCGTCGACGTACAGGACGACCGTGCTGCGCCCGGACATGAAGTCGGGGTCGGTCGCCCAGCCGAGGAAGTGGATCGAGTGCGGGTTGGCCCACGCGCGAGTGATAGCGCCCCGCGGGTTGTGCGTGGCCTGCTGGGACGCGGTCAAGGTCGTCCCGAGCGGCGTAGGCACGCACCTGAGTACCCGGGTGATTCCGGCGCCGAGGTTGCGCGCGATGAGACACACCGTGTGCAGGCCGGTGGGGACGGGGACGGTCAACGTGAACCCGGGCGTCGGGCCAGTGTGGTACTTGGCGGCGATGGTCGGGTTGGCCACCGAGGTGACGGCGGTCGCCGGCGTGCCGCGCCCGTCCACGAGTCCGACGAGTGTGACGTTCGTCGTCAGGGCGTCCGGGTCGGCGGCCCACCCCGTTAGGCGGATGCCGCCGGTGACCGTTGTCACCGACCCGACGGTCCCGATCGGATCGTGCGGGCCCGGCGGGTTGGCGGCGGCCGGTCCCGCGGCGGTGGCGAGGGTGAGCGCCGCAACGCAGCCCGCGACGAGGCTGGCGACGGCGATGCGGCGCGGCCGGGTTCGAGTTGGGGTGCGCATGGGCGGGTCATCCTCAAGGTGAGCTCGAGAGCTGGAGTTCGCCCGAAGGCTACCGGCTGTTTAGTCGGTGTGAATAGGTGCGAGATCATGAAACCTTTCAGGACGTTCGTCCCGGTACGACCCGATCTGCCGTCGTGGGCATCGGACGCATGGGGGCCGGCAGCGGCAATCGCAGTCCGGCCGGGAGCAGGTACTGGCCGGCTCGCATCCGCAGCATGATCAGGACCGCGGTGATCGCGCCGAATGCGGCGAGCAGCATGGCGCTCCCGATCGCCGCAAGACCGAGCGCGAAGCGAATGCCCTGGGGCACCCCGACCGTCGCCACGATCGGGCTGGCGATGACACAGACGACCACGAGCGCGACGGACAGGAACGCGTCCATCCACATGACCGCCCGCAAGCTGCGGTCGAAGCGAAGAACTCGCGGTGCCTTGCTCCCTCTCATGAACCCAGCCAATCAACGTCGACCAAGCGTGTCGATTACCTCACCGGTAATCGCTCGAGTGCGAATCGGGCGCTGGGGCGAGCGCGTTGGTCACGTTGGGCGGAATAGGTCCCGGACATGAGGACTTGCGTCTGAGTGACGACGGTTGGCGCTGCGTTCGAGTTCGAGGCTGCGGACGCCGGTGAAATCGCTCGCCGGGCCCGCGGGTCGGGACCGAGGATTTGGCGCGCCATTCGGATGCCGGCCCTATTCGCCGTGCTGGTCGTCGAGGCCATCGTTCTGTTTCCGTCGCTGTCGAAGTCAGCCGCCTCGTTCACCGCTCCCGATCCGGGGTGGTTCACGGTGGCGATCGCGGCCCAACTCGTGTCGATGCGCGCCTACGCCGTGGTCGAACGGCGGATGCTCGCGGCCGGCGGGCCGCGGGTTTCGCTCTGCAAGGTCACGGCGCTGACGTACGCGGCCCACGCGATGAGCATCTCGCTGCCCGGGGGCGCCGTGGCGTCGGCGACCTATCAATTTCGGCGGATCCGCTCGTGGGGCGCGTCGGTTCCCGTCGCCGGTTTCGCGGTCGCGTCATCAGCGGCGTTGAGCACGATCGCCTTCGCGATGCTCGCCGTGGCGTGCACGATCCTCGCCGGCGGGGGTGGGCTCGGGTCGGCGGCCGTGATCGCCGTCGTCGCGGCTCTGGTGCTCGCCGCGATCGTGGTTCGTCGCCGAAGCAACACGGGTGATCTCCTCCGCGCCGGGTCGTACGCAGTCCGACAGGTCAACCGGATGATGCGGCGCGCACCCGATGCCGGAGTCGAAGCGCTGGAGCGGTTCGCGCACGGCCTCACTGCGATCAAGCCGCGCAGCCGCGACTGGTTCGCTGGCCTGTCCTTCGCCATGCTCAACTGGGTCGCCGACCTCGCCTGTCTGTTTGCCTGCTGCCGCGCGGTCAACGCGGACGGCACCACGCTGTTGCTCGTCTCGGTGGCCTACCTCGCCGGGATGAGCGCGGCGAGCTTCACCGTGGTCCCGGGCGGGTTCGGCATCGTTGACGCGGCGATGATCCTGGCGCTCACCGGCGGCGGCATGGGAACGGTGGCGGCGACGGCCAGCGTGGTCGTGTACCGCTCGGTCAGCTTCGCCCTGGTCGGCGCCCTGGGATGGATCGCGTGGGGTGCGACGACGGTGGTGGAGCGGCGACGACTCGGGGCCGCCGCAGTGGTCGACTGACCGTCGTCAGCTCAGCGGTCGACGACCGCCGCCGTAGTACTCGAAGAGCAGGCCGCCGATCGAGAACATCAGGAACACCACCCCGACGATCACCAGCCAGAGCTGGGAGAAGGCGAGACCCGCACCGACGACCGACGCCGCCCCGGCCAGCGTGACCGGCCAGTAGCTGCCGGGGCTGAAGAAGCCCAGGTCACCCGCCGCCTCGGCGATCTCGGCGTCGCTGCGGTCCTCTGGGCGTGGATCGATGCGCCGCGAGACGAACCAGAAGAACGAGCCAGGGATGCCGACCAGGCCACCGGAGAGGATCAGCGCGGCGACGCCCACCGGCTCGATCTTCCCGTGGCTGAACTCGTTCGGCAGGCTCGTCCAGATGCCGTAGCCGACCGCGGACAGCCAGAAGAACAGCGCGATGCCGAGGAACAGCTTGGCTTCGACCTTCATCTCAGCCCCCCGACTGCTTCTGCGAGGCCGACCTGGCGCTGCGATCGGTCTCGAACGGGTAGGTGGTCGTCGCGTAGGGGTTCATGCCCGCCAGCTTGAGCGCCTTGTGTTGATTGGCCGGGTCGTTCGGACCGAGGCCCTTCAGCGCAGTCAGGTACTTGACGAACGTGGCCTGTTCGACCACGCGCACCTCGAAGTTCATCTGCGAGTGGTAAACACCGCACAGCTCCGCACACCGCCCCACGAAGCTGCCCGTTGACGTGGCCGTGAACTCGAACTTGTTGTCCCGTTCCGTCGAGTTCACGCCATACGGGATGACGTCACGCTTGAACAGGAACTCCGGCACCCAGAACGAGTGGATGACGTCGAGGCTGTGCTCGTCCATCTGCACCGTCTGGTTGACCGGGATGACGAGAACCGGGATCTCGAACTGCGTTCCGGTCGTGCGGATGTAGTACGGCTGGGACGGGTAGTTCGGGTCCTTGGCGAACTTGGACGGATCGGCCGGGTCGGCGTAGGCCTCGGTGGTCCGCCCGGTCTGCTGGCCCGCGGGACCGAGGTAGGACTGGTACTCGAACTGCCAGTTCCACTTGAACGCATTGACCTGGATGTAGGTGTCCGCGTTCTTGCTGAGGTGGTTGATGTCGTCCTCGACGATGACGGTGCGGTAGAAGAGCCCGGCGATCACCAGGAACGGGAAGGTGAAGCACACCGCCTCGACCGCGAAGTTGTACTTCGTCTGACGCGGCAGCTCGTCGTCCTTCTTCCGGTAGCGGATGCAGCACCAGAAGATCAGGGCCCACACGATCACGCCGAGAGCCAGCGCCGTGACGCAGGACCACGTCCAGAGGACCCGACTCTCGGTGCCCTCTTTGGTGACCCCGGTTGGCCAGCCGAAGCGCAGATTGCGCTCCCAATCCTTGGCGCCGCAGCCCGTGAGTACCACGGTCAGCGAGCCGAGGAGAGCCGCTGCGCGACCACCCCGAGCCCAACGCTTTCGACGCACCTGCAACCGCCTCTCGGACTCGTCCGGGAACGGATGGGAGCCTATCGGACACCTGCCCTACGACCCGGGTCGGGGCGGGCCGTCCGGGGCACGAACACTGCGGCGCGCGGACGGCTACCGTCGTGCCGTGCCCGCATATCTGGACGCGGCGGCCGGCGCCCCGCTGCACCCGGTCGCGCGCGAGGCGCTGCTCGCAGCGCTGGACGACGGGTGGGCGGATCCCGCGCGCCTCTACGGGGCCGGGCGGCGGGCCCGGCTGCTGCTCGACGCCGCCCGCGAGGCCGTAGCCGCCGAGTTCGGCGCCCGACCGGACGAGATCAGCTTCGCGGCCAACGGCACCCAGGCGCTGCACGCCGCCGTGCTGGGCGCGCTGGCCGGAAACCACCGGGCCGGCCGGACGTTCGTGCACAGCGCCGTCGAGCACTCCGCCGTCCTGCACGCCGCGCAGACGCACGTCGCGGCCGGCGGGGTGGCGCTCACGGTCGGGGTAGACGCGTTGGGCCGGGTGGATGCCGAGGAGTTCGCCGCGTCGGCCGCTGCGGCCGGGGCCGCCGCGCTCCAGGCGGCGAATCACGAGGTGGGCACCCGCCAGCCGGTGTCCGACGTGGCGACGGCGATCGGATCCGTCCCGCTGGTCGTGGACGCCACGCAGACGATTGGGCACGAACCGGTGCCGGAGGGCTGGTCGGTCCTGGCGGGCGACGCCCGGATGTGGGGCGGGCCGACGCTGGGGCTGGTGGCAGTGCGGACGGGCGTTCGGTGGCGCTCGCCGTTCCCGGATGACGACCGGGAGTCGGGCCGCATCCCCGGCCTGCCCAACCTGCCGACGATCGTGTCGGCGGCTGCGGCCCTGCGTGCCGTCGGCGCCCAGCAGGCCGGCGAAGCCGACCGGCACCGGGCACTCGTCGACCGGATCCGCCGCTCCGTGTCCGCCGGCATCCCGGACGTTGAGGTACTCGGGGACCCGACCGACCGGCTGCCGCACATCGTCACGTTCTCGTGCCTGTACGTCGATGGCGAGGCGCTGCTGACCGGGTTGGACCGGCGCGGGTTCGCGGTGTCGTCCGGCTCGTCGTGCACGTCGTCGACCCTTGAGCCGTCACACGTCCTGGTGGCTATGGGCGCGCTGACGTCGGGCAACATCCGGGTCTCGCTGCATCATGCGACCACCGAGGACGAGGTGGACCGGTTCCTCGCGGTGCTCCCCGAGGTCGTGGCCGACGTCCGTGCCGAACTCGGCGCTACCGGGCTGTGATCCTTGATGCGCGCGGGAGGCGCTGCCCCCTGCCGATCCTCGACCTGGCGCGACACGTCACCGACGTCGACGTCGGCGCCACGATCACGGTCGAGGCCGACGACCCCGCCGCCCGGCCCGACATCCAGGCGTGGTGCCGCATGCGGGGTCACGAGTACGCCGGCGAGTCGGTAGCCCCGGACGGCACGCCCGCCTACACCGTCCGCCGGCGGCACTGACCCGAACCCGGCACGGAAACGCCCGGGTGTGGACGGGGCCCCCGATTCCTTGTTGAGATGGGTTCATCTGCACCACAAGTGCTTGGAGGCACGAATGCGCTCACGAATCATGCGGTGTGTCGGGGCTTTGGGGGTGGCGGCCGGACTCGTCGCCACGTCAATGGTCCCGGCCGTGGCCATCACCGGTGGCGAAGTGGACGGCAACCGCCATCCGAACGTCGCCAACATCCTCTTCTACTCCCCCGACGGCCGGTTCCGCTGCACAGCCACCCTGGTGACCCCGACGGTGATGCTGACCGCGGCCCATTGCACCGTCGACACGCTCGGCAAGACACTCGTCGACTTCCGGACCACGGTGGCGCTCCAAGCGCCGTCGGGTTACCCGGTCGCGGCCAATCCCGCCACCGGATACACCCAGTCCGAGATCGAGTCCGCAGGGTTCCTGTCCGGCACTGCGCACGCGCACCCGGACTACTCGAACTTCACCGACCTTGCCAACTGGAATGACGTCGGCGTCGTCGTGCTCGACCACCCGGTCGTCGGCATCGCTCCGGCCACCATCGCTGCTCGGAACTACCTGGACGCCTACGCCCAGCCGGTCCTGAACAAGACCCTGTTCACGACCGTTGGGTATGGGACCGAGGTCCGCAAGCCCGACTCCGGCCCGCAGAAGCCGACGCCCATGAGCTACCCGCTCATTCGCCGGTTCGCCATCGAGCCCGGGCAGAAGCTCTCGGCGCAGATCCTGCAGACCAACGGCAATCCCAACGACACCCGTGGCACCGGAGGTTCTTGCTTTGGCGACTCGGGCGGTCCGACGTTCCTCAACGGATACGTGGTGACCGTGACGAGCTATGGCTACACCGATAACTGTCGGTACCTGGACGGCCTCCAGCGCGTCGACATCGCGTCGGTGCAGACGTGGCTGGCCGGCTACGGGGTGAACGCACCCGCCGCCTGAGCCGATGGCGTGGCAGCTGGGCTCGTCCTACTGGACGGGCCCAGCCTTGCCGAACCGGACGAAAGCGCGGAGCGCGCCGTCCTCGTAGTCCCGGGTCTCGGCGAAACCGAGGCTCTCGTAGAAGGCTCGCTGGCGCGGCTCGTCGTCGGTCAGCAGCACGTGCTGGCGCACGTGCGAGTAGCGCCTCCCCACCGCGCCCATCAGGCTCGCGCCCGCTCCGGATCGCTGAGCGTCGGCGTGCACCAGGACGTCCTGGACGTAGCAGATCGTGGCGTCGTCGGAGATCGCCCGCACGAGCCCCACCAGCCGGTCGCCCTGGAGGGCGACCGCCAGGAACGACGAACCGGCGAGCGCCGCGCGCAGCGTGTCGGGTTCCCGCGTGTACACCGTCCAGCCCACCGATGCGTACAGCTCGAGGACGGCGCCGATCGGCAGCTCGGACGGGTCGGCGATCGTCCTGATCTGCAACTCGGTCATCCGCCGATCATGCCGCTCGGCACCCCCGGGAACGGACCGGGATACTGGTCGCTGTGTGCGGACTGATCGGATTCCTGTCAGCAAGCGGAGCCGCGGCCGAAGTCGCGCCTGAGGTCGACGGCGCGCTGCACGACATGCGCCACCGCGGTCCGGACGAGGGCGGCGTCTGGCACGACGACGACGTCGCGATCGGGTTCCGTCGGCTGTCCATCATCGACATCGACCACTCACACCAGCCGCTGCCCTGGCTCGCCGGGCGTTACCAACTCATCTTCAACGGCGAGATCTACAACTACCTCGAGCTGCGGGAGCGCCTGGCCCGGGAGTTCGGCGCCACCTTCGAGACCGACGGCGACGGCGAGGCGATCGTCGCCGGCTACCACTACCTCGGTCCGAAGATCGTGCGCGAACTGCGTGGCATGTTCGCGTTCTTGATCTGGGACTCCCAGGATCGGGTCCTGTTCGGCGCGCGTGACTGGTTCGGCATCAAGCCGCTGTTCACCTACACCGACGAGCGCGGCACGTTCTTCGCGAGCGAGAAGAAGTCCTTGCTGGACGTCGCCGGCGACGGGGTCGCGCAGGCCGTCGACACCACATCCCTGCAGCACTACCTGACCTTGCAGTACGTCCCCGAGCCCGCGTCCATGCACCGGGCGATCCGGCGGATCGAATCCGGTTCCTACTTCACGCTGACGCCCGGCGAGGCGGTGCACCCCCACCGCTACTTCCACCCGGACTTCGCGATCAAGCCGGTCCCGGACGCCGACAAGTTGTTCCGGCAGATCACCGAAGCGCTCGAGGACTCCGTCGAGAAGCACATGCGGGCGGACGTCACCGTAGGTTCGTTCCTGTCCGGCGGCATCGACTCGACCGCGATCGCGGCGTTGGCGCGCCGGCACAATCCGCGGCTGCTGACCTTCACCACGGGCTTCGAGCGAGAGGGTTACAGCGAGATCGACGTCGCGGCCGAGTCCGCGGCAGCCATCGGCGTTGAGCACATCACCAAGGTCGTGTCGGCCGAGGAGATGATGCAGACCCTGCCGCTGATCGTCTGGTACCTCGACGACCCGGTCGCCGACCCGGCCCTCGTCCCCTTGTACTTCATCGCCCGCGAGGCCCGCAAGCACGTCAAGGTGGTGCTGTCCGGAGAGGGTGCGGACGAGCTGTTCGGCGGGTACACGATCTACCGCGAGCCGATCTCGCTGCGCGGGTTCAGCTACCTGCCGGCGTCCGCCCGGCGCGGCCTGGGCCGGTTGTCGACCCGCATCCCGGAAGGCCGGCGCGGAAAGGACCTGCTGCGCCGCGGGGCGATCGGCATCGAAGAGCGCTACTACGGAAACGCCCGCATCTTCCGTCCCGATGAGATGCAGGGCCTCTACCGCGACTTCGACCCGGACGTCTCGTACATGGACGTGACCCGCTCGCTGTACGAACAGACCACGCATCTGGACGACTCGACCCGGATGCAGTACGTCGACCTGTTCACCTGGCTACGCGGCGACATCCTCGTCAAGGCCGACAAGATGACGATGGCCAACTCGCTGGAGTTGCGGGTCCCGTTCCTCGACACCGAGGTCTTCGCCGTCGCCTCCTCGATCCCGACGGACCTCAAGCTGACGAAAGAGACGACGAAGTACGCACTGCGGCAGGCACTCACGCAGATCGTTCCGCCGCACGTGCTCCGTCGCGCCAAGCTGGGCTTTCCGGTGCCCATCCGGCACTGGCTCAAGGACGTCATGTACGAGTGGGCCCGGGCGATCATCAGCGAGTCGCAGGCCGACGAACTCGTCGATCTCGGCGCCGCGCTCCGGCTGCTGGACGCCCACCGCGAGGGACCGCACGACTACTCGCGCAAGATCTGGACGCTGCTGGTCTTCCTGACCTGGCACGGGATCTTCGTCGAGCAGCGGATCACTCCCGAGATCCCTGAACCGGTCTATCCGGTGCGCCTGTAGATGCATGTGGAGATGACGAGATGAGCGACGTTGCAGCGGTGATGGCCAGGCCGATCGCGCAGCAGCTGGTGCGGGACGAGCCCTTGATGCGCATGTCCTACACCGGGCTCGACGGCGGCCCCCGTGTTATCCCGATCGGCTATCTCTGGGATGGCACCAGCTTCCAGGTCTGGACGATCCCCATCTCGGCGAAGGTTCGCGCCCTGCAGACGGACCCGCGGGTGGCGATCACGGTCGACATCCAAGGGCCGCCACCCCGGGCGCTGTTGGCGCGCGGACGTGCGCAGCTGGAAACCGTCGACGGCGTGCCGGACGGCTACCTCGCAGCGTCGCACCGCACGATGCCGCAGGAGATGTGGGCCGGATTCGACGCACAGGTGCGCTCGCTGTACGACCAGATGGTCGCGATCACGATCACACCGGAGTGGGCGAAGCTCCTCGACTTCGAGGAGACCGCACCGGCCGCCGTAGAGAAGCTGGCGGCCCAGCGCGGGCAGGGCATCTGATCGCGTATCCAATGCTGCCCGACCACGAGGGCGCGATCGCATTCGCTCATGCCCCGCACCCCGACGACGGGTACGCCGACCCCGGCGAGGAGGCCTGGCATGGCCGCCATTGGATCGAACGGCGGCATTTCGACGAAGTCGTGCGTGACGAGCCCGCGTTGACCATGACGATCACCTCTTCCTCGGGGCGGACCGATTTGCGGGCCCGAAAACGGTCACACGCGAGGAAAGGTGATCCACTCCGCCGAGGTTGGGCTAGCGGCCCAGCAGGCGGTCGACGGTGGCGATGTAGCGCGTCATGGCTTCGTCAGCCGAGACGCCGGCGAGCTTGCTCCACGCGTCGTACTTCGCCTTGCCGACCAGATCGAAGCGCCCCGGCTTCTTCGCCCCCGTCGCCTCGCCGACGGTGGCCTGCTTGTAGAGGCCGTACAACGTGGTGAGGTCATCGTTGCCCGGACGCTTGGTCAGCGTCTTCACGTCGGCCTGAGCCTTCTCGAACCGTTCGGCGAGATCGGCCATCGAGGCCTCCAGTCAGATGAGGTGGGGCAGGACGTCGGCGGCGCAGTCGTCCCCGTAGGACTCGGCCAGCCGGGCGCTGAATTCGCCCTTCTCGACGTGGTACTCCTGGGTGCCGACCGTCTCGAGGACCATCGTGGCGAGCAGGCTCCCGACCTCGGCCGACCGGCCCCACGGCAGGCCCCACTCGCGGGCGGTGAGCAGCCCGGCCCGGAACGCGTCGCCGACGCCGGTCGGGTCGTGACGCGCACGCTCCACGGCGACCGGGACGTGCACCCGCTCGATGTCGCGGCCGCTGATCTCGACGCCCTTGGAACCCAGCGTCGTCACCCGGACGTTCACCATGGCGGCGACGTCGGCTACGGAAAGCCCGGTTTTGGACTCGAGCAGGCTCTTCTCGTAGTCATTGGTGAACAGTAGGTCGGCGCCCTCGATCAGGCCGCGCATCTGGTCCCCGGTCATCCGGGCGATCTGCTGTGAGGGGTCGGCAGCGAAGCGGAAGCCGTTCTCGCGGCACTCGGCGCTGTGCTGCACCATCGCCGCCGGGTCGTAGGCGCTGATGACCGCGAGGTCGGCGTCGGTCGCCTTCCACGCGTCGGCGATCGAGATCTTGCTCGCCTCGCCCATGGCGCCGGCGTAGAACGAGCCGATCTGACACATTTCCTCGTCGGTGGTGCAGACGAAGCGCGCGGTGTGCTGAGTTTCGGAGACGTAGACGTGGTCGCAGTTCACGCCGTGGTGGGTCAGCCAGGTCCGGTATTCGTCGAAGTCGGCGCCGACTGCGCCGATCAGGACGGGGGCGCCGCCGAGTTGGGCCATGCCGTAACAGATGTTCGGGGCCACCCCGCCGCGGCGCACGACCAGGTCGTCCACGAGGAACGACAGCGACACCTTGTGCAGTTGGTCGGCGAGCAACTGTTCGGAGAACTTGCCCGGGAAATGCATCAGGTGGTCGGTCGCGATGGAACCGGCAACGAGTACGGACATAAACCGAACGCTACCTAACTAGCCGGTTGGACGCCGTGCCGGGCGGGCCGGGCACGGCGAAACCAGGAGGAAGGTGACTACGAGCGCGATGAGCGGCTCGGATCGAGGATCCACCCGAGCGTCAGCGAGCGGTGGAGACGGAGATCCGACTAACCGCAGAAGGAGTTGCCGCAGGCGCAGCCGCCGCCGGCGTTCGGGTTGTCGATCGTGAAGCCCTGCTGCTCGATGGTGTCAGTGAAGTCGACGGTGGCCCCGCCGAGGTACGGGGCACTCATCCGGTCGACCACGAGCGGCACGTCGTTGATCTTCTGCTCGATGTCGCCGTCGAGGCTGCGCTCGTCGAAGAACAGCTGGTACTGCAGGCCCGAGCAGCCGCCGGGCTGGACCGCGATACGGAGGCGGAGATCGTCACGCCCCTCCTGGTCGAGCAGCGTCCGGACCTTGGCCGCCGCGGTATCGGTCAGCGCCACAGTCGTGGCCGGCGCGTCGCTCGGTGCCGCAGTGAGCTCGACGGAAGTTTCCGTGGTGGTCATGTCGCTCCCATGCCTCGGGTTCAAGTCCTTCAGTGCAACCAGAAAGTCCGGTACGCCATTCCATCGTAACCATCGCCACGACCACGCGGGACCGTCCGGCGCGCCGGATTACGCTTCCGGGGTGACATTCACCAAGCCAGCGTCCACGCCGACCGCGCTGTTGCTGCTCGGCCGGGGCACTGATCCGGCCTCCGAGCGCGGCGTGGACTGCCCAGGGGACCTGCCCCCGGCCTCGGATCCGACCCTGGTGGCCCGCGCCGCGGCGGCCCGGGCCACTCTCGGCGATCGGGCCTTCGTCCTCGGCCACCACTACCAGCGCGACGAGGTCATCCAGTTCGCCGATGTGACGGGCGACTCGTTCAAGCTGGCGCGCGACGCCGCCGCCCGCCCCGACGCCGAATTCATCGTCTTCTGCGGCGTGCATTTCATGGCCGAGTCCGCCGACATCCTCACCGGATCCGGGCAGAAGGTGATCCTGCCCGACCTCGCCGCCGGTTGCTCGATGGCCGACATGGCCGGTCACCAGCAGGTCGTCGAGGCGTGGGACGTGCTCACCGACGCCGGGGTCGCGGACGTCACCGTTCCGATCACCTACATGAACTCGACCGCGGCGATCAAGGCGTTCACCGGCGAACACGGCGGAGCGGTGTGCACCTCCTCGAACGCCGAGCGTGCGCTGCGCTGGGCGTTCGACCGGGGCGAGAAGGTCCTGTTCCTGCCCGATCAGCACCTGGGGCGCAACACTGCCGTCCTGGAGTTGGGGATCGGGATCGACGAATGCGTCGTGTTCAACCCGCACAAGCGCGACGGCGGGTTAACCACCCAGCAACTCCGCGACGCCAAGATGATCCTGTGGCAGGGCCACTGCTCGGTGCACGGCCGGTTCACCGCCGACAACGTCGCCGACGTCCGCCGCCGCGTCCCCGACGTCAACATCCTCGTCCACCCGGAGTGCCGCCACGACGTGGTACTCGCAGCGGACGTCGTCGGCTCGACTGAGATCATCATCAGGACCATCGAGGCCGCGCCCGCCGGATCGTCGTGGGCGGTCGGGACCGAGCTGAATCTGGTTCGGCGGCTGGCCCAGCGGCATCCGGACAAGCAGGTCATGTTCCTCGAGAAGACCGTTTGTTACTGCTCGACGATGAACCGCATCGACCTGCCGCACCTCGTGCACTCCCTCGAGTCGCTCGTCCGCGGCGAGGTCGGCAACCAGATCACCGTAGAGTCGCGCATCGCCCAGAACGCCCGGATCGCGCTGGACCGGATGCTCGCGCTGCCGTAGCCGGTCGCCGGCTCGGTACCCTGAGGCGGTGAAGCTCTCCCGCCGTGAGAAGGCCGACGTGGCCGAGGCCGACGTCGTCGAGCCCGAAGCCGATTCCGTCTCGTTGCGGAAGGGGCGTCCCACTCCGAAGCGCCGCGATGCGCAGGGTCGCCGCGGGCCGGTCGTCGCGCCGAAGACGCGCAAGGAGGCCATGGCGCGGCAGAAGCAACTCGCCCGCGAGCAGAAGACCAAGCGGACGCCCGCCAAGCCCCGCTCGGTCGCCGAGCAGCGCGCGGCGCTCAAGCGCGGCGATCCGTCGGCGCTGCCCCGTCGCGACCAGGGTCCGACGCGCAAGCTGGCCCGCGACTACGTGGACTCGAAGCGGATGTTGAGCAATTACCTGCTCTGGCTGTTCCCGATCATGGTGGTCGGCGCGTTCGTCCCGGCGTTGGCGGGCGCTCAGCTCGTCGTCCTCGTGATCTTCCTGGCTCTGCTCGTCGAGTGGTACCTCGTCGGCAGCCGGATCCGCAAGATGGCGATCGATCGGCACGGATCGGCTCAGGGCGGGTCGATGACGATCGGGTTCTACGCCGGCAGCCGGGCCTACCTGCCGCGACGGTGGCGCTTGCCCGGGCCGCAGGTCCAGCGCGGCGACGACTTCTGATCGATGCACCGGTGCGCCTTCCGGCGCATCGTCAGCCGTTCAGATAGGCCAGGACGGCCAGCACCCGGCGGTTGTCGTCCTCGGACTGCGGCAGCCCCAGCCGGCCGAAGATGCTGTTCGTGTGCTTGCTGACGGCCTTCTCGGTGACGAACATGCGGGCCGCGATCGCGGCGTTCGAGCGGCCTTCGGCCATCAGCCCGAGCACTTCGCGCTCGCGCGGCGTGAGCGTGGTCAGCGGGTCGTCGCGGGCTGACCGGCGGGTCAGCAGCTGCGCGACCACCTCGGGATCCATCGCGGTACCGCCCCCCGCCACCTGGCGCACTGCGTCGATGAACTGGTCGACGTTGAACACCCGATCCTTGAGCAGGTACCCGACCCCGCCGGAGCGATCGGCCAGCAACTCGCGGGCATAGAGCTGCTCGACGTACTGCGAGAGCACGAGAACGGGCAGTCCGGGGATCTCGGCGCGGGCCGCGATCGCGGCGCGCAGACCCTCGTCGGTGAACGTCGGCGGCAGCCGCACGTCCACGACCGCGATGTCCGGCTTGTGGGTGGTCAGGGCTCGCAGCAGTGACGGGCCGTTGTCGACGGCCTCGACCACCTCGCACTCGTGGGCTTCGAGGAGCCGGATCAGGCCGTCCCGGAGGAGGGCGAGGTCTTCGGCGAGAACGACGCGCACGGCAGCACCATAGCCAGCTCGGTCGGTCCGCCGGGCGGACTTTCCACGGCGAGCGTGCCGTCGAACGCTGACAGGCGGCGCGCGATGCCATGCAGGCCGGTACCTCGCGAGGGGTCTGCCCCGCCGATGCCGTCGTCGCTGACTGCGAGCTCGAGCAGGTCGCCGCTGCGGCGCACGGTCACCGTCGCGTGCGACGCGGCGCTGTGCTTGACGACGTTCGTCAGCGCCTCGGCCAGCGCGAAGTACGCCGCGGACTCGACGGGGGCCGGCAGCCGCCCTTCCATCTCGGCGAGCACGGTCACCGGCATCGGGGCCGCGAGCGCCAGCGCCTGCACCGCGCCGGCGAGTCCGCGGTCGGCCAGCACTGGCGGATGGATGCCGCGCACCAGGTCGCGCAGCTCGGCCAGCGCGTCGCTGCTAGCGGTGCGCGCCTCGGAGAGCAGTGCCCGAGCGCCGTCCGGATCGCGGGACAGCCGCTCCTCGGCCAGAGCCAGACTCATGCCCAGTGCGACCAGGCGAGCCTGGGCTCCGTCGTGCAGATCGCGCTCGATGCGGCGCAGCTCGGCGGCCTGGGTGTCCACCGTTTCGGCACGTGACTCGGTCAGGTGTTGCACCCGCAGCGCGAGCCGGCTCTTCTCCGACGGCGCGAGCAACGCCCGGGCGATGCGCGCGTCGGCCGTGAGGGCGATCCCGGGTGGCAGCCACCAGAAGAGCAGATCGAGCAGCGCTTCGATCACACCGATGATTGCGAGCCCCAGGCCCACCGACCCGTTGACGAACAGCCAGCCGGCGTCGCGCCAGCTCGCGGGATCGCGGAACAGGGCCCGGACCCGGACCAGCAGATTTCCGCCGACAGGTCGTAGGTAGGGCGACTCGATCGTCTCGCCCAGCAGCTCACCGGCCCGGCGGCGGTACAGCTCGGCGATCGGGCGGATCAGCGCCATCGTCGCAACCACGACCGGCAGGCCCACCCAGACCGTGATCAGCGCCGTCCCAGTCACCGCGAAGACGAACAGCGCGAGGCAGGCCGCTGAGAGCCCGATGGCGGCGACCGACCACAACAGCCGCCGCACCCGCTCACCCAGTTCGCCTCGCACCGCTCCATCCTGACGTACCGCATCGGCGGCGAGGGTGGGGTAAAGCCCACCATCGTCGGGGACTCAGCACCCGTGCCCGCTCCGGCGCCGGGCGGCAGCGTGATCAACGTCGAGGACCAATCACGCTGGAAAGGCAATTGCCGTGTCTCAGAACACCGTCACCCCCACCCGTCCGATCACCGTCCGGATGGCCCGGTGGAGCGCTACCCATCCCTGGCGCGCGATCGCGCTGTGGCTCGTCTTCGTGACGACCTGCGTTGCTCTCGGCAGCGTGTCCGGACTGCACACCGCCAGCAACATCGACCAGATGACCGGGCAGTCCCAGCAAGCGGCGCGCTGGCTGCACGACTCGGGACTCGAGTCACCGGACACCGAGAACGTCCTCGTCACGGCCAGGTCCGGCGAGCTCGACGCCACGAAGGCGCGCTCGGCGCTCGAGGCCGCCACGCAGCGCATGCGCGATCTGACGGCGGTGGCGAGCGTCGGTCACCCGGTGACGGCGAAGGACGGGTCGGCGATGACGATCCAGCTCACGCTGCATCCGGACGCCGACGTGACGGCGCTGCTGGCGGCGACCAAGGCCGTGCAGCGCGACTACCCGGCCCTGCGGGTCGAGGAGGTCGGTTCGGTCTCGCTCAACGACGCTGTCAACGACCAGGTCGGCCAGGATCTGTCGGCCGCCGCGACGTACAGCCTGCCGGTGACCCTCGTCATCCTGCTGATTGCGTTCGGGGCGATCGTTGCGGCCGGCGTGCCGATCCTGCTGGCTCTGTCCGCCGTCGCATCCGCCACCGGGCTCGCGGCGCTCTCGTCGCACGTCATCCCGGGTGCCGATTCCATCTCGGCGATGATCCTGCTGATGGGCATGGCGGTCGGCGTCGACTATTCGCTGTTCTACGTCAAGCGGGCCCGGGCCGAGCGACACAAGGGCCACGACCAGCTCCAGGCGGTCGAGATAGCGGCCGAGACCGCCGGACATTCGGTGCTGGTCTCGGGCCTGGCCGTCCTCGTCTCGATGTTCGGCCTGTACTTCGCCGCGGACGCGACGTTCTCGGCGCTGGCCACCGGCTCGATCATCGTTGTGGCGGTCGCCGTGCTCGGCTCGCTGACCGTGCTCCCGGCCGTGCTGGTCAAGCTCGGCCGGCGCATCGACCGACCCCGGGTCCCGGTGGTGTGGCGGTTGACGACGCAGGACCGCGAGCCGCGGTTGTGGACCGCGCTGCTGCGGCCCTCCCTGCACCGGCCGGCCCGGACGCTGGTGGTGTCGGTCATCGCACTGGGCGCGCTCGCGGTCCCCGCGCTCGGCATGAAGTTGCAGTCCGACACCGCGCAGTCACTTCCGTCCTCGATCGCCGAAACGCATTCGCTGGACCGGCTGGCCGCGGCCTTCCCGCACCATCAGGCCGAGCAGGACGTCGTCGTGGAGGCGCCCGCTCGCCAGGCTGCGGCCATCCAGGTGGCATTGCGCCAGCTCGCGGATGGCGCCGCTGCGGGTGGGCTGTTCCTGCGGGAGGCGCCGATCGTGCGCACGTCGGCCGATCGCACCATGCACGTGCTGAGTCTCGACGCGCCGTTCGACGCCGAGTCGGCCCCGGCGCGTGAGGGCGTGTCGCAGCTGCGCTCGACGCTCGTCCCGAGCGCGGTGCGTGGAATCGACGGCGCGCGCTGGGCGGTCGGCGGCGACACCGCCGAGAACGTCGACATCGACAGCCACATGTCCGACCGGCTGCCGTGGGTGATCGCGTTCGTCGTGCTGCTGACGATGCTGATCATGGGCTGGGTATTCCGGTCCGTAGTGATCGCGCTGACCACCGCCGTGGTGAACCTGCTCTCGGCCGGTGCGGCGTTCGGGGTTCTCGTGCTGACGTTCCAGAACACCTGGGCCGAGTCTCTGCTCGGGTTCCAGTCGACCGGCGCATTGATCAACTGGATCCCCCTGTTCACGTTCGCGGTCCTGTTCGGCCTGTCGATGGACTACCACGTGTTCGTGATCAGCCGGATCCGCGAAGCGGCCGAACGCGGGCTCTCGACGCGCGAGGCGATCCGCGAGGGCATCACCGGCTCAGCCGGCACGGTGACAAGCGCGGCGTTCGTGATGGTGTCGGTGTTCGCGATCTTCGCCTCGTTGCACATGGTCGAGATGAAGGAGTTGGGCATCGGGCTCGCGGTGGCCGTGCTGGTCGACGCGCTCGTCGTGCGAGTGGTCGTGCTGCCGTCGCTGATGATGCTGCTGGGGCGATGGAACTGGTGGCCGGGTCGGGTGCCCCCGACGAGGTCCGCGCCAGCCGCCGTCGCCACGCTGGTCGGGGTGTGACCGCCGTGGCGTCGTCAGCCCTCGCCGAGCGGCATCGGGCCGTAGACCTTGCGGTCGCCCTCGTAGAGCGTCACCTGCGCGGTCCCGTTCGCCGCGAGGTCGCGCCAGTGCTCGCCGAGCCAGCTCTCCGCGTCGGACTGGCTGGGGAACGACTCCGATTGCGCCTGCACGCCCTCGACGTCGTTCTCGCTGTCGTACCGCCACGTCCAACTCATGCGCCAACCCTCTCCTCGTCCTGGTCCGACCCTAGTGGCGCGTCGTTTCGATCCGGCGTATCGCCTGCGGGACGGGAGGGACCGCGTCCGGGTGCAGGATGGCCGCGAGCGCCTCGACGCCGGTGACGACGCGCGGGCCGGGCCGGACGATCAGCCCGTCACCGTCGATAGCCCACACCGGGACGCCCGGCAGTTCCCGCCCGACGGTCTCGGCTTGCGCGGCCGCGCCGTCGAGATGGAAGCCGCACGGCGACACGACGACCACTTCGGGGCGGGCATCGGTGATCGCGGCCCAGGTGGTCGGGACCGAGGGGCGGCCCGCCGTCGCGGCGACGGGCTCGCCTCCGGCCGCGCGCACGAGGTCGGGGATCCAATGCCCGGCCGTGAACGGCGGGTCGACCCACTCGACGACCGCGACCCGGGGCCGCGCCCGCCCGGCGACCCGGGCCTCGACCCGGGCCAGTCGAGCGCGCAGCATCGCCTCGAGCTCTTCGCCACGGCCGGCGACACCCGCTCGGTCCGCGACGAGCCGGATCGTCGCGAACACGTCGTCGAGCGAGTAGGGATCCAGTGCCACGACGTCGGCCGAGCAGCCGAGGTAGGCGAGCGCGTCGGTGACCTTGCCCGAGGGCAGGGCACAGACCCAGCAGAGATCCTGCGTCAGGATGAGATCGGGCTCGAGGCCGGCCAGCGCATCCTCGTGCAGGTGGTACAGGTCGGCGCCGGCGGCCGACTGGGTACGCACGTACGCATCGATCTCGCCGGGCGTCATGCCGCTCGTGTCCCGTCCACCGACGACGACGGCCTTGTCCCGCCGGGCCCGCGCCGGCTCGTCGCACTCGAACGTCACGCCGACCAGTGCGTCGTCCAAGCCGAGGGCGTACACGATCTCGGTCGCCGAGGGCAGCAGCGAGACGACGCGCACGGTCAAACGCTAGCCGGGGCGTCGACGAAGTCGACGGGCGCGTGAAATGCGGCCCGCCGCGCCGCCCGACGGAACGTGGCCAGCGCGGCCGGCCCCACCGCGAGGACGCAGATGAACGTCGTCACCGCCCGACCGGTGTCCCAACCGAGCGACGTCGCGGTGTCGAAGACCAGGTAGCGGTGCCACTGATCGGTGAACGAAGCACCGGGGACGTAGGAGATCGAGCTGTTCGCGTCGACCCCGAACGGCCAGAACGACAAATTGAGCAGGAAGCCGTACACATAGCCGGCCAGCGCCCCGTAGAGCGCGAGCATCACCAGCTCGGCCTTGCCGCGCATCCTCGGCAACAGCCCGGCGAACAGCCCGACCCACGCGCAGCCGAACATCTGGTACGGCGTGGCCGGGCCGACCCCGCCGGTGATCAACGCCGAGGCGAACAGGGACGAGCAGCCCAGCGTGAACCCGAACCCGGCGCCGAAGACACGACCGGCGAGCACGAGGACGAAGAACACCGTCTCGATCCCGGCCGTACCGGCGCCGAGCGGCCGCAGCGCCGCGTTCACGGCCGAGAGGACGCCCAGCATCGCGACTGCCTTGGCGTCGATACCGCCGTCGGCGATTTCGGCGAGCAGCACCGCCACCACGAGTACCAGCAGGACGCCGAACATCAGCGGTGGCGTGTACGCGCTGCCGAAGTGTCCGGGCGCCACGACGAACGGCCAGAGGAAGGCAACCAGACCGATGAACGTCGCCATCGCGACGGTCACAACCGTCCGGGGTCGCAGCCGGATCGCGACGCCCGACAACGGACGCGACCGGGTCATGCCGCGCCCGCCGAGCCCAGCGCGGCACTGACCTGCGCCACCGTGAGGTACGGCAGCGGCGCGAGGATCTTCGCCACCTGCGGCGCAAATGCCGGCGAGGCCACGATCACCTCGGCGGTCGGCCCGTCGGCCACGACCTCTCCCTCCGCCAGCACGATCACCCGGTCCGCGGCCGACGCGACGAACTCGACGTCGTGCGTGGAGACGACCACCGCGCACCCCTCCGCCGCGAATCCGTCGACGATGCGACGCAGTGCGTGCTTCCCGGGGTAGTCCAGGCCCCGGGTCGGCTCGTCGAGCAGGACCACCCGCGGGGCGGCGCGGAGCTGGACGGCCAGCACGAGGCTGAGCCGTTGGCCCTCGGAGAGGTCGCGCGGGTGGACATCGTCCGGGATCCCCGGCGCGAGCCGGTCGAGCAGGTCACGCGCAGTGCGGGCCGCCGGCCCGGACTCGTGGTCGGCCTGCGCGAGTTCGGCGCCGACGGTGCTGAGGTAGAGCAGGTCGGAGGGTGTTTGCGGGACGAGCCCGACGAGCGCCCGGGCGGCGGCGCTCGAGAGCGTGTGCGGGTCGGTCCCTCCGACGTTCACGCGGCCGGCCTGCCGCGGGCCGGAGCCCTGCACCGCCCACAGGAGCGAGGACTTTCCGGACCCATTACGCCCCATCAGGGCGGTCACCTGACCGGCGTGCAGGTCGAGGTCGACGTCGCGAACGGCGAGCACCGTTCCGTAGCTGACGACGAGCCCACGCGCACGCAGCAGCGGGGCGGCACCGAGCGCGACATCGGCGCGGACGTCCGGAACGGACCGCCCGGTGATGATCTCTCGCAGCGGGCCGGCTCGACGCCGCGCGTCGCGTACCGACAACGGCAGCGGCTGCCACCCGGCGAGGCGGCCGAGTTCGACGACCGGCGGCGCGACGGACGTGGACGCGAACATCGGCGCGGGCTCGCCGGCGGTGACCGTGCCGTCGCCAGCGAGATGGACCACCCGGTCGGCGTACTGCACGACCCGTTCCAGTCGGTGCTCCGCGAGCACCACTGTGATGCCGAGATCATGGACGAGCCGCGTCATCGCGGCCAGCACCTCCTCGGCGGCAGTCGGGTCCAGCGCGGAGGTGGGCTCGTCGAGCACCAACACGCGGGGGTGCGCGGTGAGCACGGAGCCGATGGCGACGCGCTGTTGCTGCCCGCCGGACAGTTCGTGCAGCGCGCGGTGCCGCAGGTCGGCCAGGCCGAGCAGGTCGAGCGTCTCCTCGACGCGCTTGCGCATCACGGCCGGCGGCACCGCGAGTTGCTCCATGCCGTAGGCGAGCTCCTCCTCGACCGTGTCGGTGACGAACGTGGCGAGGGGGTCCTGACCGACGACGCCGACGAGATCGGCCAGCTCGCGCGGCGGGTGCTCGGCGGTGGAGCGGCCGTTCACCCGAACCGCGCCGACGAGCGTGCCGCCGGTGAAATGCGGCACGAGACCGTTGATCGCGCCGAGCAACGTCGACTTGCCGGAACCGGTGCGCCCGACCACCAGGCAGAGCTCGCCCTCGTCGATGCGCAGATTGACGTCGCGCAATACCGGCGCGGGCGCCCCTGCGTAGGTGATCGTCACCCGGTCGAACTCGATCACGCCGACACCCCCTCGCGGGTCGGCTCGGCGAGTGCCGGGATGCGCGTCCGACGGGCGGTGACCGGCCGCGGCGGGGGCGGCGCAACGACGCCGGCCGCGGCGGCGAGCAGGATCGCCAGTACCGGCAGCACCGGCAACGGCGGCCAGCGCAGCGGGGAGAACGACGGGTTGAGCGCTTCCGCGCCGGCCCCGGTCGTGACGAAGAGCAGGACGGCGGTCAGCCCGCCGCACGCGGCCACGATCCACTCCGGCCCGCGCCAGGGGTCGGGCCGGTACGAGCTGCGTTGCACCCGGCGGCCGCCGACAACCAGCCCCAAGACGCAGAGCATCCCGCCGACCAGAATCGCCGGGAGCCCGAGGTAGCGGGGCGCGGCCGCGGCCAGCAGGCCGTACACGCCGAGGCACAGCCCGACCAGCCCGGTCAGCATCAACGCCGCGGTGACGCGGCGGCTGCCGCGCGTGGCCGTGCCCGTGCGGCCATAGCCCCGGCTGTCCATCGCGGCGGCCAGGTGCAGCGAGCGCTCGAGCGCGTCCTCCAGGACCGGGATCACGATCCCGCGCAAGGCCCGCGCCCCCCGGCCGCTGCCGGCCCGCAGCCGACGTGCCCTCCGCACGCGTTGCACGCTCTCGACCAGCTGGGGGGCAACCGTGATCGCCACGACGACTGCCACGCCGAGTTCGTACAGCGCGCCCGGCAGCACCCGCAGGGCGCGCTTCGGGTTCGCCAGCGCGTTCGCGGCGCCGATGCAGCACAGCATGGTCCCCAACCGCAGGCCGTCCACCATCGATGCGAGCACTGCCTCGAGCGACACCGGCCCGCCAATATGTACGCCCGAGTACCAGTGGGGGGTGTGCACCAGAGGCAGCGTGAACAAGATGTGGTCGGTGGCGCCCACCCCGGTGGCAAAGATCGACCGGAAGACGACGCGGATCACGATGACGATCAGTGCCATCCAGAGGTAGTACTTGAAGGCCCGGGCCCACGGCGCATCGGTGCGCCGGTTCGCGATCACGAAGCCCAGCGTCGCCAGCACGAGGATCAGCAACAGCGGGTTGGTCGTGCGGCTGACGGCGGTCGCGAGCCCGATCGCCCAGATCCACCAGGCGATCGGGTGCAGCGCGCGCGGGACCCGGGCCGTGCTCATCCCGTTCGTCGCCGCCTCATCGCGATCCAGACTCCCCCGCTGCCGACCAGGGCCACAAGCGCGATGCCGATGACCGCAGGCACCGGCGAACCGGCCGACCCGCTCGTCGGCTTGGCAAGCGGGCTGATCGCGGCGCCGCTCGGGGGCGACGAGCCGGTCGCCGTTGCCCGGCCGGTGACCGACACGGCCGGTGCGGGGCGGGCCAGGGTTCTGCTCGACGCGCTCGACGAGACGGTGGAGCGAGATGTCAGCGCCGTGGACGTCGGCTCGACGCCGCGAGTCGCTGTCGCCGGCCGGGCTCGCGCCGTCGTCAACACCCGAGCGTGGTGGGTCACCGTGCTCGGCGCGGGCCGGGACGTCGTGCGGTGCGCGGTGGACGGCGCCGGGTTGGGGTCCTGGGCGCCGCAGATCGACGCGTACAGGCCGCCCGGGTTCCAGGGCGGGGGCGACGCGTTCGGCTGCCCGTCGACATAGCGCCAGCCCTCCACCGTCCCCGGCGCGGGTTGATAGCTGTTCGCGCCGAAGCTGCTGTACTGCCAGCGACCGCCGATGTCGTGCCAGTAACTCCAGTAATGGTCCGCGTCCGCGAACGCCGGCGTGGGCTGTCCGTCGATCTGCCAGATCAGGTGGTCGCTCGGCCGGTAGGCCACTTGCGCGACCTGGTTCAAGATCGCGTCCCCGGTTGCCCCGGCCCGCACGCAGGCCGTCCCGTGCCCGGAGATCACGATGGCCACATGGGTGGCCGTGGACGCCGCGGTTCCGCCCGCGGCCGCGGCACCGGGCAGGAGCGACGCTCCCAGCCCGAGTACCGCGACCGAAGCGCGGACGAGCCACCGCAGCCGAGCCGCCATCAGTGTTCGCGCCTGCGCCCAGCGACGAGCAGCGCGGCACCGACGAGGACGGCGAAGAGCCCGGTGACCGACATCAGCGCGATGCGCCGGCTGTCCTGCCCGGTCGCGGCGATGACACCGCCCGTCCCGACGGGCGGCCCGTCCGTGGTACCGCCCGGCGCGGTCGACGGGTCGGCGGCCGCGACGATCACGGTGAGGGCCCGGTCCGCGGTGAGCCCGGACGTGCGCCCGGTCAGAGTCACGGTGTGTGAGCCGGCGCCGACCGAGGTCGGCACGCGATAGCGGGCCGCGACCGAGCCGATCGGGTCGGCGGTGACGGTGGCGACGTTCACCGCGGCCGAGTGGATCGTGACCCGAACCCGCTCGCCCGCGGCAAACCCAGTGGCCGTGACGGTCTGCGTCGTGCCGACCCGCGCCGTCGAGGCCGACAGCTTCGCCACGGGCGCGAACACCGCGACGCCGGCAGAGGCGCCGGCGGCGGTGACGGTCGCGAGGCTGCCGCCGTCGACGAGACCGAGCAGCCCCTGGGCCGTGGCGAGGACGGACGGTGACGTGGCCGAGGTGGTCGTTGGGCGAAGCGTCCCTGCGTACTTCAGCGCTCCGGCGCCGGGTGCACCCGGTGCCACCTGCTGCGAATGGAGCCAGGCGCGCGCTCGCGTCACGTCGACCCCTTCGCCCTGCAACGCCGCGGCGGCGAGCCCGGTGGAGTTGGTGTTCGGCGTGCCCTGGCTGACCCAGTACCCGGCCGCTGCCTGGCGCTGCTCGAGCCAGGCCGCGGCCTTGTCGATCTCGGCCTGGGCGGCGGCTCCCCCGACCGCTTGCAGCGCCATGATCGCGTACGAGGTCGCGTCCAGGTCGGCGGCACCCGACCCACACGCCGCAGTGCCGCCGGTGAATCCACCGTTGCTGCACTGCAAGGAGGTGAGATAGGCGAGGGCGGCCGCGGTCGGCGCCGACTGTCCCCCGACGCGCGCCTCGGCGAGGATCACGAAGAACTCGCTCGTGCTGGAGAAGATGTTGGCGGCCTGGCCGGGGACGCACGTCGTCGAACCGGTCGGGCACTCGTCCTTCGCCAGTGTGGCCATCAGGTCGAAGCCGCCGAAGCTGGTGGGATCAGCCCCCGCGACGATCGCGGCCAACGCGAGCTTGGCCACCGACCCGTCGTAGGGACCGAACCCGTCGGAGTTCGTGATGTCGCCGTAGGCGTCGGCATTGTCGGCGAGGTAGGACAGCGCCGTGCCGATCTTCGTCGCCCCGGCCTTCGCCGTGGCCAGACCGAAGATCACATCGGCGTTCTCGCCGTAGCTGGGATAGAACGTTCCTTGGAACACGGACTCGAAGTGGTCGCCGTCCGGAGCCGGATGATGAGCCGAGTCGGAGAACTGCCCAGCGAGCCACCCCGCGGCGGCCGAAATGGGATCGGTGGTGACGGTGTAGGCCATCGCTGCGGCGGACGCGGGCGGCGTGGCTGCGAACAGGGCCACGGCGACGGCGGCGAGACCCGCGCCTGCCGTCGGGATACGACTACGGAACCGGTGCATGAGTGTCCTCGGTGACAGGCAGTCTCGGACCGAGGTCACGACGGCCACGTTCGCGCCGGGATCGGCGCGGGCGAGCCCTCGAACTCCGAAGCCGTAGACCACGACGGCAGGTGTGGAGCCAGATCCAGACCAGGTGTTCCGACTTGCTCACCTTGCGGCGGGCCTACGGCTGCGGGTCAGTGCCGGACTTGGACCGGCTTCCCCCAGGCTGGATCGGGTGCGCCGCAATGTGACCACAACGCGAGCCTGCGGGTCAACGCGAGGTGACACGACTGACCATCCCCACCGCGGACCTTGGGGTCTGCATACTGACCCGGTGAGCGCATCCGCGACCGACCTGGGAGCCCTTGGCGCCGACGTCGAATGGACCGACGCCGAGGCGGCCGCCGCAGCCCGGGTGGCGGCTTCGGCCGGCGTCGGGCGCCTCGCCGAATTCGCCGAGTGGCTGGCCGGCGCTCAGGGCCGGTTCCCGCCGACCCCCCCGGCGCGCGCGCGGTGCGTCGTCGTCGGCGAGACCAGCGCCGCGGTCGCGGTCATCGCCGACTCGCTGGGCGTCGGTATCCGCCCGTTCGATGACGCCGACGCGTCGGACGCACTGGGTGCCCTGGCCGCGGGGATCGCCGCGGCCGACGACGAGATCGACAGCGGCGCGGACCTCGTCGTCCTCGCCGCCACTGATTCGACCGCTGCGTCGGCGGTGGTCGTGGGCCTGCTGACCGGGGTCGAGCCGGTCGCCCTGCTCCCTCGAGGCGCGGACGCCATCGACACCGCGGCGTGGATCGCGCGGGCCGAATACCTGCGCGACGCCCGGCGGCGGGTCGCGGAACTGCGCGGCCGGCCCGAGGAACTGCTCGCCGCCGTCGACAGCACCGCGCTGGCCATGGCGACCGGCTTCCTGCTCCGCGCCGCGTCCCGGCGCACGCCGATCGTCCTCGACGGCACGTGCGCGGTGGCGGCGGCGCTGGTGTGCCACCACATCCAGCCGCGCGCGGGGCGATGGTGGCGGGTGGCCGACGTCTCATCGGATCCGGTCCACACGCGGGCGAGCGAAGAGATGGGGCAGCGTCCGCTGCTCGACCTCGGCATCACCCGCGGGGACGGGACGGCCGGACTGCTCGCGCTGTCCGTCCTGCTCGCCGCCGTGACGCTCGCCGGACCCGGCCATGAGTGAGCCCAGCGCCGAGGAACCGGTCATCACCGGGCCGACGACCCAGTTGAGCAGCCGGCGGGACGACGCTATCGAGGCCGTGTCGTGGCCGGTGCGCGTTGCCGCAGCCTGGAGTTGGCGCCTGCTGATCATCGGGGCCGCCGTGTACGTCCTCGTGCAGATCTTCTTCAAGGTCGAGCTCGTCGCGTTCTCCTTCGTGATCGCGCTGTTCTTCACCGCGGTGCTGCACCCGTTGGAGCGGACGCTGCGCCGCCTCCCCGGACCCCGATCCGTGTCCGCACTGCTCGCCCTGCTGATCGGCCTGGCCGTCCTCTCCGGTATCGGAATGTTCGTCAGCTGGCAGATCAGCACCCACTCCACGGAACTCGGCGACCAGGTCTCGAACTTCGTCACCAAGACCCGCAACTGGCTGCAAACCGGCCCCCTGCACCTGAACTCGGCCGACCTGAACACGATCACCGACAACATCACCAAAGCGATCAGGAACAACCAGAGCACGCTGATCAGCGGGGCGATCGCCACGGTCCGCACCGTCGTCGAGGCGCTCGGCGCCCTGCTGTTGATCCTGTTGTCGACCTTCTTCCTGCTGCGCGACGGCGACCAGATCTGGGCGTGGACCATCCGGCTGTTCCCCAGAGCCGCCCACACCCGCCTGGACCTCGCCGGTCGGGCGGGCTGGCGCACCCTCGGCGGCTACATGCGCGGGCAGGTGCTCATCGCGCTGTTCCACGGCGTGTCGATAACGGTCGTCCTGTTCGTCCTGCGCATACCGCTCGCCGCCGCCCTCGGCGTGTTGATCTTCCTCGGCTCCTTCGTGCCGCTGATCGGCCTCACGGTGACCGGCGCCCTATGCGTCGCGATCGCGCTGCTCGAGCACGGCGTCACCGCGGCGATCGTGGTGGCTGTCGCGATCATCGTGCTCGTCCAGCTCGAGGCGCACCTGCTCCAGCCGTTCATCATGAGCCGGAGCGTCGCGGTGCACCCGCTGGCGATCGCGCTCTCCGTCCTGACCGGCACGCTCCTGGCCGGGATCGTCGGTGCGCTGCTGGCCGTGCCCCTCGTGGCGTTCCTGAACTCCACCATCCACGCCCTGCACGACAGCACCGCCGTGTTGGTGGACGATGCGGGGGTTGCGCCCCAGACCGCCAAGGACCCGCCGACGGATGGCAAGCCGCATCCCGATGCCAAGCCGCATCCGGAGCCGCATCCCCGGCCCGGCTCGCCGGCCGACCCGACGCCGTCAGCGGACGTGTGACTCGACGAACGGTGGCCTGACCACCCGCACCGCACTGCGCCGGCCCCGCACATCCAGAGCCAGCTCATCGCCGTCCTCGATGCCCGCGTCGGCCGACACCAGTGCCAGTCCGATGCCCACGCGGCGGGTGGGCGAGAACGTCCCACTCGTCACCTCGCCGACGACCTCGCCCGCGCCCGACAGCACCGGCATGTGTGCGCGCGGGATGCCGCGGTCCAGCGCCTCGAGCCCCCGCAGCACGCGAGCCGGCCCGGCGGCCTTCTCGGCCAGCAGCGCGTCGCGGCCCCAGAACGCGTCCTTCCTCCAGCCGACCGCCCACCCCGAGCGGGCCTGCAAGGGCGAGATGTCCAGTGACAGGTCCTGCCCGTGCAGCGGGTAGCCCATCTCGGTGCGAAGGGTGTCGCGGGCGCCGAGGCCGGCCGGCATGCCGCCGAACTCGTGCACCACGTCGACGATCGCGTCCCAGAGGGCGAGCGCGTCGTCCCATTGAGGGATGAGCTCGTAGCCGTGCTCTCCGGTGTAGCCGGTGCGGCAGATCCGGACCGGGTGACCGTCCCACGAGGCGTCCGCATAGGCCATGTAGTCCTGCGCCGAGGGCAGGCCGAGCCGGTCGAGGACCGCGGCCGAACGCGGGCCCTGGACGGCCAGCACACCGAAGTCGCGGTGCTGTCCGGCGATCTCGACGCCGTCCGGCGCGGCCACCACCAGCCGCCGGACAACCTCGGCGGTGTTCGCGGCGTTGGGCACGAGGAACACCTCGTCTTCGCTCACGAGATAGGCGATGAGGTCGTCGACGACCCCGCCCGACTCGGCGCAACACAGCGTGTACTGCGCCTGTCCCGGGGCGATCCGGCCGAGGTCGTTCGACAGGCAGGCGTTCACGAACTCGCGCGCGCCGGGGCCGCGGACGGTCGCCTTGCCCAGGTGCGAGACGTCGAAGACGCCGACCCTCTCACGCACCGCGGCGTGCTCCTTCAGCACCCCGCCGCCGCTGGCCGTGTACTCGATCGGCATCTCCCAGCCGCCGAAGTCGGCGAGCTTCGCGCCGAGGGCGACATGCCGGTCGTGCAACGGGGATCGGAGCAGGTCGGTCATATCGCAAACCTACCGAGCCATACGATCGGGCTATGCCGTCTGTCTCTGTCACCTCCCCCTCCGCCGCGATCCGGGCCGACGCCGTCGTCGTCGGCGTGCGGAGCACCAAGGACGGACCGCGATTGACCGCGGGCGCCGAGCCGGTCGACGAGGCACTCGGCGGGCGCCTAGAGGCGGCATTGCGCACGCTCGGCGCGAGGGGTCGCGCCGACGAGGTCGTGAAGGTCGCGACGCTCGGACTGGCCGACTTCCCACTCGTCGTCGGGGCCGGGGTCGGCGAGGACCCGTCCTCCGCGGAAGCGGCACGGCGGGCGGCGGGCGCCGCAGTACGCGCGCTGACCGGGCAGCGCCGCGTGCACCTCGCCATGGACGCTCCCGCCGGCGCTCTCGCTGAGGGCGCGCTGCTCGGCGCGTACGAGTTCACCGCATACAAGTCGTCCGCCACCAAGCACGCGCTGCGCACGATCAGCATCGCCGCCTCGCCCTCGGCGCGTGCGGACGTCCGGCGCGCGGGCGTCGTCGCCGAAGCCGTCGGCCTCACCCGCGACCTCGTCAACACCCCGCCCAACGACCTCTACCCCGAAACGTTCGCCGCTCGCGCCGCCGAACTCGCCACGGAGCAGGGCCTGACGGTCGAGGTCCTTGACGAGAAGGCGCTCAAGCGCGGCCGCTACGGCGGCATCCTCGGCGTGGGCCAGGGCAGCGTGCGTCCGCCACGGCTGGTCCGGATCAGCTACCGGCCGGCCCGGCCGAAGGCGCACGTGGCCCTCGTCGGCAAGGGCATCACGTATGACTCGGGCGGGCTCAACCTCAAGACCGCGAACCTCACGTGGATGAAGTCGGACATGGGCGGCGCAGCCGCGGTGATTTCGAGCGTGCTGGCGATCGCGACCCTGAAGATCCCGGTGTCGGTCACGGTCACGGTGCCCATGGCCGAGAACATGCCGTCGGCGACGTCATACCGTCCCTCGGACATTCTGACGATGCGCGACGGCAGCACCCTCGAGGTCGGCGACACCGATGCCGAGGGACGCATCGTCCTGGCCGATGCGATCAACCGCGCCGCCGAGGACGGTCCCGACTACCTGATCGAGGCCTCGACGCTCACCGGCGCGCAACTCGTCGCGCTCGGGCCGCGGGTAATCGGGGCGATGGGCGATCCGCAGTGGCGCGACGACGTGGTGGCCGCGGGGAATGCCGTGGGCGAGTCGGCCTGGGCAATGCCGCTGCCGGAGGAGCTGCGCGCGACGCTCGACTCCCCGGTCGCGGACCTGGTCAACGTCCCCGGCGAGCGCTTCGGGGGGATGCTGGTCGCCGGCCGATTCCTCGGCGAGTTCGTCCCGGAGGGGCTGCCGTGGGTCCACCTCGACATCGCCGGGCCGGCGTTCAACAACGGGAACGCCCGCGACTACACGCCGAAGGGCGGGACGGGCGCCGGCGTGCGCACGATCATCGCGGCCGTGGAGAAGCTCGCCGCCGGCTGACCACGACGGCGTCCTCGGCGTTGCGAACCGCGCGCTCCCACCGCACGTGCAGGCTGCGGTACGCCCGGGAACGGATCCGTTCGGCGTGGACGGCGGCCCAGGCGCACAGAACCGCGAGCGGAAGTTCGCCGCAGAGTGCGAGCACGATCGCCAGCACCATCTCGCCGTGCGTGGTCGAGCTGGTGAACACGTCGAACCAGGCGTCGACGACCAGCATCATCGACGCGACGGCCGCAAACGCGCCGGTCGCGGCGTGCCGGCGCAGTGCGCAGAACGCGAGCAGAGCCAGCACGCTCCACAAGGCGCAGTCGAATCCGAGCCACGCGATGTCGTAATGCTGCGCGTGCACTTTCGCCGGCAGGGTGAACCCGAGGTAGACAATCCAGGGCAGGAACCCGACGGCGCTACCGATCGCGAGCGCGGCGATCCAGCGCGGCACCGGCAACCGGTCGACCCGGCGCCCGCCGCTGACCGTGGCTTCGATCGCGTCCACCGGGGTTCCGGACGGGAGATCGTCCGGCACGGGCGTCCGCCGATACGGAAGTGGTCGCGCGGGCCGCTCCGGCAGCGTCATGTGGCGGGCCCAGCCAACCCGGGCGGATCCACCTCGCCGGCGGCCTTGCGGCGCGCGTTCCAGTCCCGCATGCGTTGGGGATACCCCAACTTGTCCACGTCATACAGCGGGATCGATTGCTTCTTTGCGAACGACGCCGCGCCGTCCGGGCCGTCGACGCGACGCCGGGTCCACTCGCCGTCGGCGGCCACCAGGACCACGGTCGTGTCAGTGACGGTCGTGCGCGGCTCGACGTAGGCCTCGACGCCCTGCCGGGTGCGGATGAAGTCGACGAGGTGGTCGAGATCAGCTGAGGTCGCGGTGCGCAGCGTCCCTGGCCGGCGCTTGCGCCGTGACAGCAAACCCACGTCACTCTCCTCCGTCATCGGTCCCAGGCAACCGCGCGAACCTGGCAATCATGACACCGCCGCCAAAGAGCGACCGGTGGGCGCCGTGAGTGCCCTCGCAGGCATGCCGGTTGACGCAGCCCGATCGGCGCAGTGCCAAGATGAAAGCGGAACCCTCGACGGACCAGGAGCACCTGTGGCAGACAACCAGGCCGATCTCGTCATTCTCGGCGGCGGCAGCGGCGGCTACGCGGCGGCATTGCGGGCGGCCGAGCTCGGCAAGTCCGTCGTGCTCATCGAGAAGGACAAGGTCGGCGGCACCTGCCTGCACCGGGGCTGCATCCCGACCAAGGCGCTGTTGCACGCGGGCGAGATCGCCGACCAGGCCCGCGAGAGCGAACAATTCGGCGTCAACGCCACGTTCAACGGCATCGACATGGCCGGCGTCCACAAGTACAAGGACGGTGTCGTCAACAAGAACCACAAGGGCCTGGTCGGGCTGATCAGGAGCCGCGGCATCGAGATCGTCGAGGGCGAGGGCCGGCTCGTCGGCCCCAAGGCCGTTCAGGTCGGCGACGACACCTACACCGGCACCAACCTCGTGCTCGCGACCGGTTCGTACTCGCGCACGCTGCCCGGCCTCGACCTCGACGGGCAGCGGGTGATCGCCAGCGAGCACGCCCTTCAGCTCGACCGGGTACCCGAGACCGCGATCGTGCTCGGCGGCGGCGTCATCGGCTGCGAGTTCGCCTCGGCCTGGACGTCGTTCGGCACGAAGGTCACGATCGTCGAGGCGCTGCCGCACCTGGTGCCGCTCGAGGACGAGGCCAACAGCAAGCTGCTCGAGCGGGCGTTCCGCCGCCGTGGCATCGACTTCAAGCTCAATGCCCGTTTCGAGAAGGTCGAGAACTACAACGGCGGTGTGCGGGTCACCCTCGAGGGCGGTGCGACGCTGGACGCTGAGCTGCTGCTGGTCTCGGTGGGTCGGGGCCCGACGACGGCGAACCTCGGCTACGAGGACCAGGGCATCGCGATGGATCGGGGTTTCGTCACCGTCGACGAGTACTGCCGCACGTCGGTTGACGGCGTGTACGCGGTGGGCGACCTGATCCCGACCCCGCAGCTCGCGCACGTGGGCTTTGCCGAGGGCATCCTCGTCGCGGAGCACATCGCCGGCCTGCCCGTCGTCCCGATCGACTACGCCGGCGTCCCGCGCATTACGTACAGCCAGCCGGAGGTCGCTTCGGTCGGCTACACCGAGGTCCAGGCGGCCGAGAAGTTCGGCGCCGATGCCATCAAGACCGTCACCTACGACCTGTCCGGCAACGGGCGCAGCGCGATCCTGAACACCAAGGGCGCGGTGAAGCTGGTGGCGCAGAAGGACGGCCCCGTGCTCGGCATCCACATCGTCGGAGACCGGGTGGGCGAACTGATCGCCGAGGCGCAGCTCATCTACAACTGGGAGGCGCTGCCGAGCGAGGTAGCCCAGCTGATCCATCCGCACCCCACCCAGTCCGAGGCCATCGGCGAGGCGCACTTGCTGCTCGCGGGCAAGCCGCTGCACGTGCACGACTGAGTCCCCGCCTGCCAATCTTTTCCGTTCCGTCGAAGGAGCATCTGGAACCATGCCGACGTCCGTGACCATGCCGCGCCTGGGTGAGAGCGTCACCGAGGGCACCGTGACCCGTTGGCTCAAGGCGGAGGGCGACCACGTCGACGCCGACGAGCCGCTGCTCGAGGTCTCGACGGACAAGGTCGACACCGAAGTGCCGTCTCCCGCGTCGGGAACGGTGCTCTCGATCAAGGTCCAGGAAGACGAGACGGTGGAGATCGGCGTCGAGCTGGCGGTGATCGGCGAGGCCGGCGAAGGCGGCGGCGGATCGGACGACGGTGGATCAGCCGAGTCGGAGACGGCCGAGGCGCCGCAGCCCGAACCCGACGCCGAGGCGAAACCCGAGCCCGAGCCCGAACCCGACGCCGAGGCGAAGCCCGAGCCGGAACCCACGGCTGCGGCCGAACCGGAACCCGACGCCGAGCCGGAACCGAAGCCGCAGGCCCCCGCGCCGGCGCCGTCGAGCGCCGCTCCCGCCCCCGCCGCCGCACCGTCAGCCGCGTCTTCATCCACGTCGCGCCCGGCCGACGCCGGCGAAGAGGACGACGCGGCCGTCGGCACGTACGTGACCCCGCTGGTGCGCAAGCTCGCCACCGAGCACGGCGTCGACCTGTCCGGCATCGAGGGCACCGGCGTCGGTGGGCGGATCCGCAAGTCCGACGTGCTCGCCGCGGCCGAGAAGGCCGCCGTACCCGAGCCGGCGCCGGCACCGGCGCCGGCCGCAGCGTCCACCAAGCCCGCCGCCTCCCCCGCCAAGTCTGCGGCGACGGCCGCGGCCCAGCGCGGCAAGGTGGAGCCGATGTCGCGGATGCGTCAGGTGATCGCAACCCGCATGGTCGAGTCCCTACAGACCTCGGCCCAGCTGACGACCGTGGTCGAAGTAGACGTCACCAAGATCGCGCGGCTGCGCGAGGCCGCCAAGAAGGACTTCGAGACCCGCGAGGGCGTGAAGCTGAGCTTCCTGCCGTTCTTCGCCGTCGCCGCCATCGAAGCCCTCAAGGCGCACCCGGTCGTCAACGCCTCGGTGGACATGGAAGCCAAGACGATCACCTACCACGACGCCGAGCACCTCGGCATCGCCGTCGACACCGAACGCGGGCTGCTCGTGCCGGTCATCCACGACGCGGGCGATCTCAACCTCGCGGGGTTGGCTCGCAAGATCGCCGACCTCGCCGAGCGCACTCGGGCGAACAAGGTGAGCCCGGACGAGCTCGGGGGCGGCACGTTCACACTGACCAACACCGGCAGCCGCGGCGCCCTGTTCGACACGCCGATCATCAACCAGCCACAGGTCGGCATCCTCGGCACCGGCGCGGTCGTGAAGCGACCCGTTGTCGTCAGTAGCGCGGAACTCGGCGAGACGATCGCGATCCGGTCGACCGTGTATCTCGCGCTGTCCTACGACCACCGCATCGTCGACGGCGCCGACGCGGCCCGGTTCCTGGTGACGATGAAGGACCGCCTTGAGGCCGGCGCGTTCGAACGCTCGCTCGGGCTCAGCTGAGTCAATGCAGGTCGTCGTCGCCGGTGCCTCGGGTCTGATCGGAGGCGCGCTGCGGGATTCGCTGCGCCGGGACGGTCACGACGTGAAGACGCTGGTCCGGCACCCGACGGCGAGGGACGGCGAGGACAGTTGGGACCCGGCGGCCGGTCTGGTCGACCCGGATTTCCTGGCCGGCGCCGACGCCGTCGTGTGCCTGTCGGGCGTGGGCGTCGGCGATCACCGCTGGACCGACTCGTACAAGAAGCAGATCGTGCAGAGTCGAGTCGACAGCGTCGGCTCGCTGGCCCGGTCGTTGGCCGAATACGGCGGGCCGCGGGTTCTCATCGCGGCGTCGGCCGTCGGTTACTACGGCGACGCCGGCGACGCGATCGTCGACGAGCAGTCCCCGGCGGGCGACTCGTTCCTGTCCGAGGTCTGCCGGCAGTGGGAGGCCGCGGCCGATCCCGCGCGCGAGGCCGGGGTGCGCGTGGTGCACCTGCGCACCGGGTTGGTGCTGGCGAAGGACGGCGGGCTGGTCAAGCGGCTCGGCCGGTTCGTCAGGGCCGGTGTCGGCGGCAGGCTCGGCAGTGGATCGCAGTTCATGCCGTGGATCTCGTTGACCGATGAGATCGCTGCGATCCGGTTCCTGCTCGAGCACGACATCGCCGGACCGGTGAATCTGACCGGCCCCGCGCCCGTGCGCAATGCCGAGTTCACGAAGGTGCTGGGCCGCGCCCTGCACCGTCCGACAATCTTCCCGGTGCCCGGATTCGCCGCGAAGGTTGCGCTCGGCGAGTTCGCCGAGGACGTGCTCGGCGGGCAGCGGGCGCTGCCCAAGCGACTGCTGGACGCCGGCTTCGAGTTCACTCACACCGATCTCGAATCCGCGTTGCGCGCCGAACTCGGCACCTGACGGATTAGGTCACCCGCTCGCTCGTAATGCGCAGACCGCCGGGCGCATGTCTCAAGGTCAGCTGCAGAGTTGTTGGTCCGGCCGGTTTCGCGGTGCCGACTGCCCGGCCGTGACACATCAAGGTGGACGCCGGCAGGGTGGCGGTCGCCGTGACGTTGACGCTCGAGCGGCGGACCGCAGCGCGTACGTGGTCGTAGTGCGTGTGGGCGCCGACGAGCCCGCATCCCGCGGGCACGATCCGGTCGAGCAGTGCGGCGTCGGCGTCGAGGAGCGGTCCGGGTAGGTAGACCCGCCCGAACAGCCGGGCGTCGCGGGTGGCGAAGGCTCGGGCCCGCACCGCGTCCAACTCGGCGAGGGCCGCGGCCCAGTCGGTCCGCGCTGCGGTGCCGCTCGCGGTGGTCGATGGCACGACGATCGGCGCTGCCGGGTGCGCACCCGGCGCGTGCTGCGTGGACGCCTGCCCGCCCGGCGCGTGCTGCGTGGACGCCTGCTTGTCCGGCGCCGGATCCGGATCCTTGGCCCGAGCCCAGATCGTGCCGACGACGGCCAACGCGGTCGCGACTGCGAGCACCGCTGCGAGGGTTCGGCCTCGCGGTAGCCCGGCCCCGTTGCCGAACCGGCGTCGGCGCGGTCGGGGGATCGCCGGGCGGGGCCGCGGACCCACCATCTGGGTTGGGGGTTCCGCGCTGTCGGCGACTGAGCCGCTCGACGGCCGTTCGAACGCGGGCCGCGACGGGTCGAGGGCGGGTGGCGCTGCCGTCGGCGTCCGGGCCGGTGCGGGCCCGGCGGCGTGCCGCGGGCCCGTCCACGCGCTCACCGTGGGCACCGGACGGGCCAGCCCGGCCCACAGTTCGACCGCGGTCGGCGCG
>JAVHVH010000025.1:0-32008 GCA_032160665.1 Pseudonocardiales bacterium | reverse complement strand
CGCCGGCCCCGACTACACGCTGGACCAGTCGGCGACCGCCACCCTGACCGTCCGTCCCAAGGCGATCATGGTGACCGCCGACAACCGGGGCATCACGTACGGCCAGGCCGACGCGGCGTTCACGTCGGCGGTGAGCGGCCTGGTGGGCTCCGATCAGCTCACCGTCCCGGGCACGTGTGGCGTCAGCGGCTCGCACACTGCGGCCGGCAGTTACCCGATCACCTGCTCCGGCGCGGACGGCGGCGGCAACTACACGATCAGCTACGCCGCGGGCACGCTCGGCGTGGCCAAGGCAGTGCTCACGGTCAACGCACCGAGCCCGAGCACCACGTACGGGGTCAAGGCGTCGACCGTCTCGCTCGCGCCCACGTACGGCGGGCTGGTCAATGCCGACACCCCTTCCTCCGCCGGCGTCGCCTCGGCGTCCTGCGCAACGGCGGCCAGCGTGACGTCGGGCGGCAGCTATCCGGCCGGGTCCTTCCCGGTAACGTGCAGCGGACCGACCGGCACCGCCAACTACACCGTCCACTACTCGGCCGGCACCCTCACCGTCGGGAGCGCGACGCTCACCGTCACCGCCCGCGACGCCTCGCGGCCCTACGGTGCGGCCGACCCGGCATTCACCACGACCGTGAGCGGCTTGGTCAACAGCGACACCGCGTCCGCCGCATACTCGGGCACGGCGGCAACGGCCACGACGGCAACGGCGACCTCGCCGGCGGGCAGCTATCCCATCACTGTCGCGTCAGGGACGCTCACGTCCACGAACTACACGTTCGCCTTCGCCTCCGGCACGCTCACCGTGACCGCGGCGACGACCAGCCTGACCGCGGCAGCGGTGCTGGTGACCCTCGGCGGCCACTCGGCGCAGGTGAACGTAGGGACCATCAGCGCGACCCTCCGCTACGGCAGCTCGGCGCGGCCCGTCGTTGGCGCGACAATCACGTTCACCGCTCGGAGCATCGCGGTCTGCGCCGCCGTGACCGACGCGACGGGCAAGGCCACCTGCAGCCTGACGGCCGTGCAAGACGCCAAAGTGATCTCGAGCCTCGGCTATACAGCGACCTTCGTCGGGTCTTCGGACCTGCTCGGCTCGAGCGGAAGCGCCGGCTTGATCCAGTTCCGGTAGCCTGCGGCGTCAGCTGGGGCTTCAGGAGGCGGCGGCGAGGTCATCCGGCGCGAACACCTGGACGTGGTCTTGCGTCGCGAGATGGATCGGCCACGCGGCGAGTTCGTAGCCCAGCGCGGCCCGGAGCGCCACCGCCCAGCGGCGATCGGAGTCGGTCATCCGGGCCGCTCCGGGGCGCGAGAGCAGCATCGCGACCGACGACACGGTGCCGCCTGCGACCAGCCCTTCGACGATCGCGGCGAGACTGCTGGTAAACCCTTCGCCGGGCTCAGCGGGGATGCCGTCGATCGGGACGATCACGGGCTGCACGCGGTACTGATCGTCGAGGAAGACGAGCCACACGCTGGCGACGGAGAACCCGCCGCGGCCCATCATGGCCTGCCACATGGCGAGCAGATCGGCGTGCGTGCGGACGACGGAGCCGGGCCGCGGGGGTGTCATGCACTGGATTCTGCGCCGCCGATGGCCCCGCGCCTGAGTTGTCCACAGCCCGCCCCCCACGTTGTCCGCGCTTTGCACCTTTCAGCGCCCCAGACGAAGCCGAATCGGGGAGCTGAAAGGTGCAAAGCGCGGCTCAGATCGGCGGCGCCTGGATCGCTACAGCGTGATGGTGTTGGCGGCCGACGGGGTCACCGGGTCGGCTGCCGTGCCCGTCGAGAACACGTAGTCGCCGTGCTCGAGGGTCGGCGGTCCCGAGGCTGCGACGTCGCCCTGGACCACACCCAGCACCCGGGTCGGGAAGGTGACCGTCACCGTCCGGCTCTGCCCGGCCGCCAGCGACACCCGGGTGAACCCGGCGAGCCGCTTGGCCGGCACCAGCACCGCGCTGACCGGCTGTGAGGCGTACACCGGCACGACGACGTCCACAGCCCGCGATCCGGTATCGGACACGCTGACCTTCACCGAGATCGTGTGTCCGGACTTCGACACGCTCTGGACCGTCCGCGTCGTCGCGGAGTACGACAGCCCATACCCGAACGGGTAGGCCGGGTGGTACACGGGCCCATGTGTGTTGGGCAGCGTGTTGTAGAGGTAGTCCGACGGCTGGTCGGTGGCATTCGCCGGCCAGCTGACCGGCAGCTTGCCGCTGGGGTTCACCGCTCCGTACAGGATGTCGGCGACCCCGTTGCCGCCCTCCGAGCCGGGCCGCCACGCCGTCAGGATCGCGTCGGCGCCGGCCGCACTGCCGAGCACGTCCGGACGGTCGTCGATCAACACGACAATGACTGGTTTTCCGGTGGCCTTGAGCGCCGTGACCAGCGCCTGCTGG
Organism: Pseudonocardiales bacterium; assembly: GCA_032160665.1. GTDB lineage: Bacteria > Actinomycetota > Actinomycetes > Mycobacteriales > Jatrophihabitantaceae > Jatrophihabitans. Next base: position 29,609 of record JAVHVH010000025.1, on the reverse strand, counting down.
TCGGCCGGCAGGGTCGGGTCGATCGTGTCGTTCGGTCCCTCGGCGCCGGGCCCGCGGCCGAGCACGACCACAGCCGCGTCGGCCGACTGGGTCGCGGTGACGGCGTCGGACTGACTTCCGGCGTAGGTGACGTTGCCGCCCCCTGCCGCCTGCATGCCCTTGAGGACGGTCACCGCCGTCTCGGGACTGCCGGTCGGCACGCCCTGCCATCCGATGCTCCAGCCCCCGAGCGTGTCCGCGACCGAGTCGGCGGCCGGTCCGGTGACGACGACCTTGGCCGACCGCGAGAGCGGCAGCGCGCTGTTCTGGTTGCGCAGCAGCACACTGGACTCGGCGGCGGCCTTGCGGGCCAGCGCGGTGTCGGCGCCCAGGACCTGGTTCGCCTTGCTCGCGTCGACGTACGGGTGATCGAACAGGCCGAGCTTGAACTTCATCGCCAGTACCCGAGTGGCGGCCTGCTCGATGCGCGATTTGCTGACCAGTCCGTCGTTGACGGCGGCGTGCAGGTTATTGACGAACGAGTCGGCGTTGTAGGGCTCCATGGTGACGTCGACGCCGGCGTTCACCGCCTGGGCGATCGCGTGCTCGTAGTCGGCGACGGTGTGGTAGCTGTTCGCCAGCGCCGCGACGTCGGCCCAGTCGCTGATCGTCACGCCCTTGAAGCCGAGTTGCTTGCGCAGGACGTCGGTCACGAGGTACTTCGAGCCGGTTGCCGGGATGCCGTTGACCGATCCTGAATCGATCATCACCGAGAGCGCGCCGGAGTCGATGGCCTTCTTGTACGACGGCAGCTGATAGGTCTGGAAGGTCCGTAGCGACATGTCGGCCTCGGTGCGGTCCAGCCCGTTGTTGGACGCGCCGTAACCGGCGAAGTGCTTCACCGTGGACGCGACCGTCCCGGTGGTCTGCAACCCAGTGACGGCGGCGCCGGCCAGCGTCCCGTCCAGTACCGGGTCCTCACCGAAGGACTCGTAGTAGCGGCCCCACCGCGAGTTGGTGTCGACGTCGGCGACGGGCGCGAAGGCCCATCGGACGTTCGTCGCCGCGGACGCCTGACCCGCCGACTCCTGCACCGATGTCACCAGCGCCGGGTCGAAGCTCGAGCCGAGGCCGATCTGGTGCGGAAAGAGCGTCGTGCCGACGATGTCGTTGTGCCCGTGCACGACATCGGCGCCGTAGATGATCGGGATGTGGTGCGGCGTGTGGTCGATCGCGTACTTCTCCAGCGCGTTGATCTGGGTGGCCCAGGTCTCCGGGGTGTTCGGGTAGTAGCCCTCGCCCGGGACGTCGCCGCCACCGGAGAGGATCGAGCCGACCAGGTCGTTGCCCATCACCTGCTGCGCGCACTGCGGGTTCAGCGGGCCGGCGTTGTAACCGCTGCAGTTGCCGTACAGCTCGCCGACCTGGATCTGCACCATCTGGCCGATCTGCTCGCTCAGCGACAAGTGCTTGACCAGGTCGGCGGCCCGCGCCTCGGGAGACGCCTGCGGGCTCTTGTACAGCGGGGTGGCGGCGCCGGAGCTGCTCGCGGCGGCGAGGCCGCCCGCCGTCACCCCGAGTGCGGCCAGAATCGCGGCGATCATTTTCGGTCGTGAGCGCCTATTTCGAGCGGGCATCGTTGCCTCCGGAAGGGACGTGGTGGCCCGCGGGACATTGCCGGGCATAGTCGGACGAATACCCATGAACATGGCACCGCGAGGAAGGGTCGTCAAGAGGCAGCTTGGCCTGGGTGGTGGACCGCTCGGAGCCGATGATGATCGACGCGATCCCATGAAATTCAGTGTTGACCAACGAAAATCGCGCCCGGGCCGGTTTAGGGTGTTCCATGCCCTCCGTCGACCCGTGGATAGGCCCTCGGGGCAGTGCGGCCCAGCGCCTGCTGCACATCCTGCGCGAGCACGGGCCGATCACCCGCCCCGAAGCTGCGCGGCTCACGGGTATGTCGGTCGGCGGCATCCGTCCGTTGGTCACCGCGCTGATCGAGAACGGCCAGCTGGTGGAGCAGGCCCCTTCGCGCGCGGCCGGTCAGGGCCGCGGCCGGCCGGGCGCCGTGCTCGTGCCGGTGCTGCCCGACGGGGTCGTGCTGGGCCTCGACTTCGGCCACTCCCACGTGTGCGTCGCGGTGGCCGATCTGCGGGGCGAGCATCTCGTGTACGAGCGGTGCGATCTCGACGTCGACCGGCACGCCGGCGACGCCCTCGACAAGGCGGCCCAGCTCGTCCGGACGTTGCTGCGGCGGTCCCGGCGGCCGCGCTCAGCGGTCGTCCGGGTGGTCGCCGGGCTACCCGGACCGGTCGACCGCTGTGGTCGGATGCGCTCGAGCACCATCGCGCCGAGTTGGTGGCAGCTGCCGATCGCCGATGAGATCGCGGGCAGGCTGCGGGTGCGCAGCGCGATCGTCGACGTCGTCAACGACGCGCACCTCGGCGCGCTCGGGGAACAGCGCGCCGGTGCCGGGGCCGGGTGCTCGGAATTCGTCTATGTCAAGGCGTCCCACGGATTGGGGGCCGGGATCGTCCTGCGCGGCGAGCTGTACAACGGCGCGAACGGGCTGACGGGGGAGATCGGCCATTCGGTGGTGCAAGCGGATGGCGCGCTGTGCCGTTGTGGCAGCCGAGGCTGCCTCGAGACCGTGGTGTCGATCGAGCGGGTCCGCGAGCAGATCCGGTTCGTGGTCGGCGGCGACCAGCCGGATCTGGCGACGGCGGTTGAACATCACCCGGCCGCGCGCCGGGTCGTCGTCGAGGCCGGCCGGATCCTGGGCCGCGCGTTGGCCGACGTCTGCAACCTGCTCGATCCCCAGCGGGTCGTGCTCGGTGGCGAACTGGCCGCGTTCGGTCAGCCGTTCGTCGATGGCGTGGCCGAGTCGATCCGGCGCTATGGGCAGCCGGCGGTCGGCGAGACCGACGTCGTCGTGTCGGCGCTCGGCGAGCGAGCCCAGGTCGTGGGCGCGACGTCGCTCGCCGCCGCCCGGGCGCGGGCGGAGCTCTGGTCGGTCGGCTAGACCGCCCGCTGCTGCGGCACCGACTGCGCGACGATCGCCGGGTCGCGGGTGACCACGTTGCCCAGGGCCTCGTCGATGCGCTTCATCGCGTCCTCGGGGATCTTCACCCCGGCGGCCTTCACGTTCTCGGCGATCTGCTCCGGGCGCGACGCCCCGACGAGCGCCGCCGAGACGTTGTTGTTCTGCAGCACCCACGCCACCGCGAGCGCCGCCATCGACAGGCCGAGATCCGCGGCGATCGGCGCGAGGTCCTGGACCCGGGTGAGCACGTCGTCGGACAGCCAGCGCCTGATGATGTCCGCGCCGCCCTTGCTGTCGGTGGCCCGCGAACCCTCGGGCGGGGCCTGCCCGGGGTGGTACTTGCCGCTCAGCACACCCTGCGCCATCGGTGACCACACGATCTGGCCGATGCCGAGCTCCTCGCAGGTGGGCACGACCTCGTCCTCGATGATGCGCCACAGCATCGAGTACTGCGGCTGGCTCGACACCAGCGGGACGCCGAGCTCGCGGGCCATTCGGTGCGCCGCGCGGATCTGATCGGCGGTCCACTCGCTGACGCCGATGTAGAGGGCCTTGCCGGCGGTCACGATGTCGGCAAAGGCCTGCATCGTCTCCTCGAGCGGGGTGAACAGGTCGTAGCGGTGCGCCTGGTACAGGTCGACGTAGTCCATCTGCAGGCGACGCAGCGAGCCGTTGATGCCCTCGAGGATGTGCTTGCGGGACAGGCCGGTGTCGTTCTTGCCCTTGGGGTCCGGGCCGACCGGCCAGTAGACCTTGGTGAACACCTCCAGGGACTCGCGCCGCTCGCCCTTGAGCGCCTCGCCGAGCACCTGCTCGGCCGCGCCGTTGGCGTAGACGTCAGCGGTGTCGAAGGAGGTGATCCCGGCATCGAGCGCGGCGCGCACGCATTGCGTGGCGATGTCGTTCTCGATCTGGGAGCCGTGGGTCAGCCAGTTGCCGTAGGTGATCTCCGAGATCTGCATCCCGGAGCTGCCGAGGTATCGAAAGTCCATGACTCCATGCTGCCTGTCACCCGTTCGTCGATCGCCACCGGGATCGGGGTAGCACTGTTCGTATGACGGATCCAGTGGACGAATCCCGCATCGAACACCGCGCCGACCTCCTTCCCGAGGAGGAACGAGCGGGTTCGGACGACCCGGAGCTACAGGCCGAGGTGATCCTCGAGGACTCCGACGAGCGCACCGAGCATCCGGAGGAGACCAAGCGACGTTCGACACAGACGCCGGATTGATGCCCGGCGGGCCGGAATGTTGTGAGCGCAAGCGTTTGTTGGCCCGGACGTGACCCGAGCATCCGAGGTCGGACTGCGTTCCGAACGTGGCCCGATCCTCCTGGCGCTGATGCTCGCCACCGCGCTCGTGGCCATCGACTCGACGATCATCGCCACCGCGGTGCCCTCGATCGTCAGCAACATCGGCGGCTTCGCGGAGTTCCCGTGGCTGTTCTCGATCTACCTCCTGGCCCAGGCCGTCACCGTCCCGCTGTACGGCAAGCTCGCCGATCTGTTCGGCCGCAAACCGGTGATCCTCTTCGGGATCGCGATCTTCCTCGTCGGATCGGTGATGTGCGGCGTGGCGTCGAGCATGCCCGTGCTCATTGCCTTCCGAGCCGTGCAGGGGATCGGCGCCGGCGCAATCCAGCCGATCAGCCTGACCATCGTCGGCGACCTCTACTCGCTGCGGGAACGGGCCAAGGTGCAGGGCTACCTCGCCAGTGTGTGGGGGATCTCGTCGGTCGTCGGCCCGACCCTGGGCGGAGTCTTCTCCGAGTACGTGTCGTGGCGGTGGATCTTCTTCGTCAACATCCCGATCTGCCTGCTGGCCGCATGGATGATCAACCGCCGGTTCCACGAAGACGTTGCCCGATCGCGTCCCCGCATCGACTACCTCGGCGCCGGCCTGCTGACGACCGGGCTCACCCTGCTGATCCTCGGCGTGCTCGAGGGCGGGCAGGCGTGGGCCTGGATCTCGCCGCCGGGCGTGCTGATTCTCATCGTGGGTGCCGTCCTGATCGCGGCGTTCGTCTTCGTCGAGACCCGGGCGAGCGAGCCGATCATGCCGCTGTGGGTGTTCCAGCGCCGGTTGCTGATCACGAGCAGCCTGGTGTCCTTCGGCGTCGGCGGAATCCTGCTCGGCCTGAGTTCCTACATCCCGACGTTCGTCCAGGACGTGCTGGGCACCGGCCCTCTGGTGGCCGGGTTCGCGCTGGCGACGCTGACGATGGGCTGGCCGATCTCCGCGTCGCAGGCGGGCCGGGTGTACCTGCGCTTGGGCGTGCGGGCGTGCGCGTTGATCGGCGGCGCGTTGGTGGTCGTCGGCTCCGGACTGCTGCTCCTGCTCAACGGGGCTTCACCGGTGGTGCAGGTAGGCGGCACCTGCTTCGTCATCGGGCTGGGCATGGGGCTGGTCGCCGCGCCCACACTCATCGCCGCGCAGTCCAGCGTCGAGTGGCGTGAGCGCGGTGTGGTGACGGGGACGAACCTGTTCAGCCGGTCACTGGGCAGCGCGCTGGGCGTGGCCATCTTCGGTGCGGTCGCGAACGGGGCGCTGGGTTCGGCGTCGTCGGCGGTCCAGACGGCCCACACCGACCTCGCGCGGTTGAGCGGCGCGATCCACCACGTGTTCATCGCGGTGGCCGTGCTCGCGGTGCTGATGGTCGCGGTGGTCGCGCTGATGCCGCGTCACCTCGCCGAGGCGGGCGACGAGGTAGTCGCTCCCGAGGTGGACGAGCAGGCCGTACCCGCCGCCTGAGTACCCCGCAGCGGCAGGGAGCGTGCACCACTCCCTGCCGCCGCGCTGGTGGATCAGCCGCCACCCGGGTTGAGCGTGACCGTGATCGGTTTGAAGTTGGTGCCCGTCGTGTCGAGCCCCATCTTCGTGAGAGCGGCGAGCGCCTTCTCGGTGTACGCGTTGGTGTACGCCTCGCCGGTCGGAGCCGCCTTCAACACCGTGGCGCCGTCGGCGTTCTTGGTCTTCAGCGCCACCTGCACGGTGCGGTCCCACGCCGCCTTGTCGACCATCCCGATGCCCTGCGGCGACGGCCACACCAGTTTGTTGGCCTCGTTCGTCTGCCACAGCTGATGGCTCGCGCCGAGTTTCGAGCCGGCCTGGACCACCATGTCGCGGCAGTCGCTCGCGTGCGTCGCGCAGAAGATCCAGCCCTGGTAGCTCGCGGTGAGGAACTTGACGGTCGTGGCCTGGTACGCCGGGTCCTGGAGCTTGGTCGTGTTGGCCCAGAGCGCGTCCTGCAGCATTGCGGTGCCCTGGTCGTTCCAGTTGATCGCGTTGAGATCTGAGGGCTGGTAGAGCTTGCCGGTCTTCGGATTCTTCGCCTCGAGCACCTGGGCGTACTCGTTGTAGATCATCGCCTGGGCGGCGTCGATGTCGCCGGCGAGGAACGCGTTCATGTCGAACTGCTGCTGGACGATCTTGACGTCCTTGCCGGGGTCGAGTCCCGCCTTGGTCATGCCCGCGAACAGCTCGTACTCGTTGCCGAAGCCCCAGTCGCCGACCGTCTTGCCCTTGAGCTGCGCCGGCTGGGTGATGTTCTTGCTCTTCATCGAGATCTGCAGCGTGCCCGAGCGCTGGAACACCTGTCCGACATCGGTGATGTTCGCGCCCTTCTCGCGCGACTGCAGGGCCTTGGGCACCCAGGCGACGGCGAAGTCAGCGGATCCGCCGTCGTCGACGGTCGTCTGCGGGACCGTGTCGGTACCGGCGGGGACGATCTTGACGTTCAGCCCTTGCTGACTGTAAAAGCCCTTCGCGAGGGCGGCGATGTAGCCGGCAAATTGCGCCTGCGTCACCCACTGCAGTTGCAGCGTGACATTGATCTTCTTGCCGGTTGCGGTGCTCCCGCCTGCTGCGGGCGAACCGGTGTTGCCGCTCTTTCCGCTGCTGCTGCACGCGGTAAGCCCGGCGACTGCGACCACTGCGGCCGCGCCGGCGAGCATTCTTCGACTGGACCTCGTCATCGGTACCCCTCCTGGATTTTCGTTTCGTCTGGTCTCGGCAGCGCTGCCGACGTGTGTGGGCTGGCGGCTCAGGTCACGGGCGCCGCCCGTCGACCGAGCACGAGGCGCTCGAGCAGCAGCGCCCCGACATAGAACAGCAGGCCGAGAATGACCGCTCCGAACACCGACGCCCACGCCGCCGGGTAGTCCGTCGCCCCGACCGACGACGTGATCCGGGAGCCGAGCCCGTTCTGCAATCCGCCGAAGTACTCGCTCACGACCGCGGCGATGACGGCTAGCGACGATGCGACCCGCAGCCCGGTGAAGAAGTACGGCATCGCGCCGGGGATGCGGATCGTGCGCAGCACCGCAGTCCCCGACGCGGCGTAGCTCGCCATCAGCTCGCGATGGACCGGGGTGAGTTGCGAGAGCCCGCGCAGCACATTGATGAAGACGGGGACGAAGGCGCTGATCGCGACGACCTCGCGGCGCGGCAGCGACGACAGCGGCGAGTACATGTTGTTGAGCAGCGGGGCGAGCGCGACGATGGGCATTGCGGCGAGCGCCGCGACAAGCGGCGTGATCGCCCCGCCCAGCACCGGCAGGCGCGTTGCGATCGCGGCCAGCAGGACGCCGGTGACGACGCCGGCGACCAGTCCCACGAGCGCGTTCAGCCCACTGGTCTGCGCCGCGGCGATGATCCGGGAATGCGCGTCGACCGCCGCCGACCAGATGTCGCTCGGCGCCGGCAGCACGTAGCTACGGACATCCGCCACCCGGACGAACACCTGCCACCCGGCCAGGAACAGCACACCGAACAGCAGCGGCGGCAGGAGCGTTCCGCCAACTCGGCGGAGGCTGGGATTCATAGAGCTCCCTGCGCGCGCTCGCGCTCGGCTTGCTCGATGCTCACGCCGACCTCGACCGTCTCTGGCACCGGCCGGCCTCGCAGCGCCTCGCGCACCTGGGTGATCGCCGCGTAGAAAAGGGGCGCCTCGCGGGTGTCGTCCGTGCGCGGACCGAGACTGACGGGCACGATCTCGGCGATCCGGCCCGGCCGGGGCGACATCACCACGACCCGGTCGGAGAGGAAGACCGCCTCGGGGATCGAGTGGGTGACGAACACGACCGCGGCCTGGGTCTCGCCGGCGATGCGGACCAGCTCGTTCTGCATGCGCTCGCGGGTCATCTCGTCCAGAGCGCCGAACGGCTCATCCATCAACAACAGCGTCGGGCTCTCGGCCAGCGCGCGGGCGATGGCGACGCGCTGCTGCATTCCGCCGGACAGCTGCGGTGGCCGGTGCTTCGCGAAGTCGGCCAGACCGACCAGCTCCACCAACTCCAGCGCGCGCGCCTTGCGCTTGCCGCGGTCGACGCCGTGCAGCTCAAGCGGCAGCTCGATGTTGGCCAGCACCGTGCGCCAGTCGAGCAGCCCGGCCTGCTGGAACGCGATGCCGTAGTCCTGGTCGAGTCGGGCTCGGCGGGCCGGCTTGCCGTTGACGTGAACCTCGCCGCTCGTCGGCGACAACAGGTCGGCGATGATCCGCAGCAGCGTCGACTTGCCGCACCCGGACGGACCGATCAACGAGACGAATTCACCCCGCTCGACCGTGAAGTCGATGTCTTGCAGCGCGACGACCGCGTCCCGGCGCCCGGGGAAGGTCTTGCTGACGCCGCGCAGTTCGACGGCGGCGGTGGCGGTCTCTTCCGGCTCGGTCATCGGGCTGGAGCTCCTCGGTGATAGCGCCAGAGGGCGGCGTCGAAGGCCGTGACCGCGGCGGCCGCCGCGAGACCGAGCGCGGCGGCGCCGATCACGGCGGCGTAGACCCGCGACGGATCGCCGGTCGCCTGCTGCGAGTAGGTGATGATCAGGCGGCCGATGCCGCCGTCGAGCCCGGTCGAGATCTCGGCGACGATCGTCCCGATGACCGCGCCCGCCGCGGCCAACCGCAGCGCGGGGACAAGGAAGGGAACCGAGGCCGGCAGCTTCAGGCGGACGAGCGTGTTCCACCAGCCCGCGGCCGAGCAGCGAAAGTAGTCCGAGTGCACCGGGCTCGGCGACTTGAGTCCGCGCACCATTCCGACGGCGACGGGGAAGAACGCCAGATAGGCCGCGATCACGGCCACGGACATCCAGGGCTGCCAGTCGAACGTGCCGATCTTCGAACCCTGACCCCACTTGGTGACGAGCGGCGCGAGCGCGATGAGCGGGACGGTCTGGCTGAGCACGACGTAGGGCATCAGGGCCCGCTCGGCGATGACCATGCGGTCCATGAGCAGCGCGAGGAGCAGGCCGACCACGACGCCGATCGCGAACCCGACGGCAGCCCAGCGCAGCGTGTGCAGGGCGGCGTCAACGACGGAGTCGAGCACGGTCTTCGAGGGACCGAAGGTGATCGCGCCGCCGACCTCCTTGGCCCCGAACGCGTCCCAGATCGTGGACAGGTGCGGCATCGCCGCGTCGGTCGTGCGCGGCAGGACCCGGGCGCCGAACAGCGTCACGCCGTCGACCGGCCCCCACGACTTGTACGCCTCCCACGCCGCACCGATCGCGACGAGGCCGAGCGCGACGAGGACCGCCCGTCCGGCCCAGCGCGCGGCTCGATTCATGCCTTGGCGGCCTTGCGGACGTTGACGGTCGGCATGACCTTGTCGCCGTAGGCCGTGAGCGTCTCGGACTTCGCGTCGTGCTGCAGGTACAACGCGAACTGGTCGACCCCAAGATCCTCGAGTTCGCGCAGCCGGGCGACCTGTTCCTCGACCGGGCCGATGAGGCAGAACCGGTCGATGATCTCGTCCGGGACGAACGCGGTGTGCTCGTTGCCGGCCTTGCCGTGCGCGTTGTAGTCGTAGCCCTCACGGCCGGCGATGTAGTCGCTGAGCGCCTTGGGTATCGCCGCGCCGTCCGCGCCGTAGCGCCCGACGATGTCCGCGACGTGGTTGCCGACCATCCCTCCGAACCACCGGCACTGGTCGCGGCCGTGTTCCAACCCGGCATCGCTGCCATCAGTGACGTACGCCGGTGCGGCGACGCAGATCGTGATGTCGGACGGGTCGCGGCCGGCGTCGGCCGCCGCCTTGCGCACCGCGGCGATCGACCAGGCGGTGATGTCCGGATCGGCCAGCTGCAGGATGAAACCGTCGGCAACCTCACCGGCCAGCGCGAGCGCCTTGGGCCCGTAGGCCGCCACCCAGATCGGCAGCTTGGACCCGATGCTCCACGGGAACTGCAGCAGGTTGCCCTGGTAGGACGCCTGGCCGCCATTGGCCAGCGCGCGTATCACCTCGATCGATTCGCGCAGCGTCGCGAGCGTCACCGGCCGGCCGTTGATCACCCGCACTGCCGAGTCGCCGCGTCCGATGCCGCAGATCGTCCGGTTGCCGAACATCTCGTTCAGCGTGGCGAACAGCGACGCCGTCACTGTCCAGTCCCGGGTGGCCGGATTGGTGACCATCGGCCCGACCATGACCTTGCGGGTGTTGGCCAGGATCTGGCTGTAGACGACGTAGGGCTCCTCCCACAGCAGGTGCGAGTCGAAGGTCCACACGTGGCTGAAGCCGAGGATCTCGGCCTGGCGGGCGAGTTCCACTACCCGGGCCGCGGGTGGGTCGTTCTGCAGGACGACGCCGAAGTCCATGAGTGGTCCGTCCTCAGATCAGGTTCTGGGACAAGTCGCGCTTGACGAACCGGCCGTGCGACTTGCCGCCGACATAGCCCGTCTCGTCCTTGATGACGGTGCCGCGGGACAGGACGACGTCGACGTGCCCGTCGATCTCCCAGCCCTCCCAGGCCGAGTAATCCATGTTCATGTGGTGCGTCTTGCCGAGTCCGATCGACGTGTGGCCGTTCGGGTCGTAGACGACGATGTCGGCATCCGCGCCCGGGGCGATGACGCCTTTCTTGCCGTACAGGCCGAACATCCGGGCCGGCGTCGTGCAGCACACGTCCACCCAGCGCTCGAGGCTGATCCGCTTGTCGACGACACCCTGGAACAGCAGGTCCATCCGGTGCTCGACCGAGCCGATGCCGTTCGGGATCTTGGCGAAGTTGCCGATCCCCATCTCCTTCTGGTCCTTCATGCAGAACGGGCAGTGGTCAGTCGACACCGTGGTGACGTCACCGGTGCGGATGTAGTTCCACAGCTCGTCCTGGTGGCCCTGCGACCGTGAGCGGAGCGGAGTGGAGCACACCCACTTCGCACCCTCGAAGCCCGGCGCGCCGAGGTTCTCTTCGAGCGAGAGGTACAGGTATTGCGGGCAGGTCTCACCGAACACGTTCTGGCCGGCATTGCGCGCCTCAGCAATCCGGGCCAGCGCCTGCTTCGCCGAGACGTGTACGACGTAGAGCGGCGCCCCGGTGATGTCGGCCAGCATGATCGCGCGGTGGGTGGCCTCCTGCTCGGTCTGCCACGGCCGGGTGATGCCGTGGTAGTAGGGGGCGGTCTCGCCCCGCTCCAGCGCCTGCTGCACCAGCACATCGATGGCCGAGCCGTTCTCGGCGTGCATCATGATCAGCCCGCCGTTGCCCGCCCCGGCCTGCATGGCCTTCAGGATCTGGCCGTCCGAGGACAGGAACACGCCCGGGTAGGCCATGAACAGCTTGAAGCTGGTGATGCCCTCGCCGATCAACTCATCCATCGCCTTGAGCGACTCGTCGTTGACCTCGCCGATGATCTGGTGGAAGGCGTAGTCGATCGCGCAGTTGCCGCCCGCCTTCTCGTGCCAGAGCGCCACCTGGTCCTGCACTCGCTGCCCGTGGGCCTGCACGACGAAGTCGACGATCGTGGTCGTGCCGCCCCAGGCGGCAGCGCGGGTGCCGGTCTCGAACGTATCCGACGCGTGGGTGCCCCCGAACGGCATCTCCATGTGCGTGTGCCCGTCGATGCCCCCGGGAATCACGTACTTGCCCGTCGCATCGATGACTGCGTCGGCGCTGATCTGGCCGAGGGCGGTCGAGCCCGGCGCGATCAAAGCGGCGATCGTGTCGCCGTCGATGACCACGTCCTGCAGCGACGAGCCGGTGGACGAGACAACTGTCCCGCCCTTGATCAGTGTGGTCACGGGTTGGTCGTCCTCGTGTAGGAATCCGGGCGGCGGTCCCGGTAGAACTGCCAGTCGTTGCGGGTCTTCGTGATCTCGTCGAAGTCCAGATCGCGGATAACGATCTCTTCCTGATCGGTTGAGGCGACGTCACCGACGAAGTTTCCGCGCGGGTTCACGAAGTAGCTCGACCCGTAGAACTGGACGGCGTCGTCGCCGAACTCCTCGTACTCGCGCCCGATCCGGTTGTTCGCGGCGATGAAGTACTGATTCGCCGCGGCGGCCGCGGGCTGCTCGATCTCCCACAGCCGGTTGGACAGGCCGGGCTTCGTCGCCGACGGGTTGAAGACGATCTGCGCGTTGTTCAGACCGAGTTCGCGCCAGCCCTCGGGGAAGTGCCGGTCGTAACAGATGTAGACGCCGACGCGTCCGATTGCGGTGTGGAAGACGGGGTAGCCGAGGTTGCCGGGACGGAAGTAGAACTTCTCCCAGAACTGCGGCAGGTTCGGGATGTGGTGCTTGCGGTATTTGCCCAGTAGCGAGCCGTCGGCGTCGATCACCGCGGCGGTGTTGTAGTACTCGCCCTCGTTCGCGACCTCGTAGATCGGCAGGACGATCACCAGGTTCAGCTCCGTGGCCAGCGCCTGGAACCGCTCGACCGTCGGACCGGGGATCGTCTCGACGTAGTCGTAGTACTTCTGGTCCTGAATGATCCCGAAATACGGCCCGTAGAACAGCTCCTGGAAGCCGATGATCTGGACGCCGTCGGCGGCGGCCTCGCGGGCCAGCTCCTCGTGGCGCTTGATCATCGTCTCCTTGTCGCCGGTCCAGGCCACCTGGGTGATCGCGGCGCGTACAACCGTCATGTCTGCTCTCCAGTCCTACGAAGACTTGTGATCCTGCTGCCTGAACATTGCGGCAATGTCACGCCCGGTCAGGGCGTGCAGTACCCGTCGGCCACCTCGAGCGCTTCGTCCAGAATGGCCAGACCCTCACGGACCTCCTGCTCGGTGGACGTGCACGGCGGCACGACGTGGGTGCGGTTGAAATGCGTGAACGGCCAGAGCCCGCGCTGTTTGCAGGCGGCCGCGAATTCGACCATCGGTTTCGCGTCGGCGCCCGAGGCGTTGTACGGGACGAGCGGCTCGCGGGTGTGCGGGTCGCTCACCAGCTCCAGCGCCCAGAAGACGCCCAGCCCGCGGACCTCGCCCACCGATGGGTGCCGGTCGGCGATCTTCGCGAGTTCCGGGGCGATGACGTCGGTCCCGAGCCGGCGGGCGTTCTCGATGATGCCCTCGTCCTTGAAGATGTTGATCGACGCGACGGCCGACGCGCACGCCAGCGGGTGTCCGGAGTAGGTGAGGCCGCCCGGGTAGGCGCGCTGGTCGAAGGTCTCGGCGATCGCGTCGTTGATGATGACGCCGCCGAGCGGAACGTAACCGGAGTTGACGCCCTTGGCGAAGGTGATCAGGTCCGGTGTGATGTCCCAGTGGTCGACGGCGAACCACTCGCCGCAGCGGCCGAAGCCGGCCATGACCTCGTCGGCGATCATGACGATGCCGTACTCGTTGCAGATCTGTCGGACGCCGTCGAGGTAGCCGTCGGGTGGGACCAGGACGCCGTTGGTCCCCACGACCGTCTCGAGGATGATCGCGGCGATGGTGTGCGCGCCCTCGACCATGATCAGGCTGCGTAGGTGCTGCAGCGCCCGGGTCGTCTCTTCCTCGGGCGTGGTCGTGTGGAACGCCGAGCGGTAGGGGTACGGACCCCAGTAGTGGATGACGCCGGGCATCGCCGGCTCGGCGCCCCAGCGGCGCGGGTCGCCGGTCATCGTGATCGCGCCGGCGGTCGCGCCGTGGTAGCTGCGGTAGGCGGCGAGCACCTTGTGCCGGCCGGTGTGGAGCTTGGCCATGCGCATGGCGTTCTCGGTGGCCTCGGCGCCCCCGTTGGTGAAGAAGACTCGGTTGAGGTCGCCGGGCGCCAGCTCGGTGATCAGCCGGGCCGCCTCGCTGCGCGCGTCGTTGCCGAAGGCCGGCGAGATCGTGGTGAACCGGCCGGCGTACTCCTGGATCGCCGCGATCAAGCGCGGGTGCGAGTAGCCGATGTTGGCGTTCACGAGCTGGGACGAGAAGTCCAGGTAGCGGTTGCCGTCGTAGTCGGTGAAGTAGGAGCCCTGCGCCGACGCGATCGGCAAGGTGTCGATCAGGCCCTGCGCCGACCACGAGTGGAAGACATGCGCCTTGTCCAGCGCCTTGACCGTGGCGCCGTCGGTGGAGATGCCGGCAAGTGGGTTCGTCATTTATCGCGTCCTAGGAAATCCGAGATCGATCGCGGACGTGGCCGGGTCGGGCCACCGCGAGGTGACGACCTTGCCGCGTGTGTAGAAGTTGACCCCCTCGGGTCCGTACATGTGGGTGTCGCCGAACAGCGAACCCTTCCACCCGCCGAACGAGTAGTACGCGACCGGGACCGGGATCGGCACGTTCACGCCGACCATGCCGACCTCGACGTCGAACTGGAACTGCCGGGCGGCGCCGCCATCACGGGTGAAGATCGCCGTCCCGTTGGCGTACTGGTGGGAGTTGACCAGCTCGAGCGCCTCGTCATAGGTGTCGGCCCGCACGACCGACAGCACCGGTCCGAAGATCTCGTCGGTGTACACGCTCATGTCGGGGGTGACGTTGTCGAGCAGCGTGGTGCCGAGGAAGAACCCGTCCTCGGGGACGTCGGCCTCGCGCCCGTCCACGACGACCGTTGCTCCCGACCCGGCGCCGGCGGCGATGTAGCCGACGACCTTGTCGCGGTGCTCGGCGGTGATCAGCGGGCCCATGTCGGTGTCCGGGTCGGCGCCGTCGCCGATGCGCAGCTTGGGCAGCCGGGCCGCGATGGCGTCGACCAGGCGATCGCCCGCGTCGCCAACCGCGACCGCCACCGAGATCGCCATGCACCGCTCGCCGGCGGCTCCGTACGCGGCCGAGACCGCCGCGTCGGCGGCAAGGTCGATGTCGGCGTCGGGCAGCACGACCATGTGGTTCTTGGCGCCACCCAGGGCCTGGACGCGCTTGCCGTGCGACGTGCCGGTCTCGTAGATGTAGCGCGCGATCGGGGTCGAGCCGACGAAACTGACAGCGGCGATGTCGGGGTGGGTGAGCAGAGCGTCGACAGCGACCTTGTCGCCCTGGACGACCGTGAACACCCCGTCGGGCAGACCGGCCCGCTGCCACGCCCGGGCCAGCCACAGCGAGGCGGAGGGGTCCTTCTCGCTGGGCTTGAGCACGAACGCGTTGCCGCACGCGATCGCGTTGGCCGCCATCCACAGCGGCACCATCGCCGGGAAGTTGAACGGCGTGATACCCGCGACCACGCCGAGGGGCTGGCGGATGGAGTACACGTCCACGCCGGTGCCGGCCTGCTCGCTGTAGCCGCCCTTGAGCAGCTGCGGCACGCCCGCCGCGAACTCGACGTTCTCCAGCGCGCGGGCGATCTCGCCGTGGGCGTCGCTGAGCACCTTGCCGTGCTCGGCAGTGATGATCTTGGCGAGATCGTCGGCCTCCGCATGCAGGATCTCGCGGAACGCGAAGACGACGCCGGAGCGCCGCGACAGTGACGCCGACCGCCATTCGTGGGCCGCCGTCTTTGCGCTGGCCACCGCGGCATCGAGTTCTTCCGCGGACGCGAGGTCCACCTGGGCGCTGACCAGCCCGGTGGCCGGGTTGTAGATGGGGCCGGTGCGGCCCGACGTGCCCGGCGTGTGCTTGCCGTCGATCCAGTGGGATACCCGAGTAACCATGGGTCAACGCTAGTCACCGTGCCAAGCCCCGGTAACCGACACATTGTCAGGAAGTCCCGGCGGGTCCGACGATCTGTAGGGTTGCAGAACCGCTGGACCCCTGGAGTCGGGATGCTGCTGCCCACCCTCGAAGACGTGCTGGCGCTTCCGGCGCTGCGCACCGGCGACCCCCGGGTGCGCGCCGGGGCGCAGAACCTGGACCGCCGGGTCCGCTGGGTGCACGTCAGCGAGGTCAGCGACATCGCCAGCCTGCTCGAGGGCGGCGAGCTGATCCTGACCACCGGGATCGCGCTGCCGGACTCGGCCGCCGAACTGGCCCGGTACGTGGACGAGCTGAGTTCGGTCGGCGTCACCGCGCTGGCCGTGGAACTCGGCCGCCGGTACCGGGGGGCGCTGCCGGCCGAGCTCGTCGCCGTGGCCGAGCGGACCGGCCTTCCGCTCATCGAGCTCCGCCGCGAGGTGCCCTTCGTCGCCGTGACCCAGGCGGTGCACACCCTGATCCTGGACGCGCGGATGCAGGAGCTCATCGCGTCCGACGCGGCCCACAACGCTTTCACCGAACTGACCGTCGCCGGTCACGGCCCGCAGCAGGTCGTCGATCTGGTCGCGTCGATGGCCGACCGGCCGGTGATCTACGAGAATCTCGTGCACCAGGTGTTGGCCTACAACGGTGCCGGTGTCGACGCCGCTGTGGTGCTGGAGGAATGGGAGAGCCGTTCGCGGGCCGCGCACATTGCCGGGGACGCGCGCGAGATGACGGGTTGGCTCGCGGTCAGCGTGGCGCCGCCGGGCGGTGGCGGTTGGGGCCGGCTCATCATGCTGTGCGACGCCGCGCCCAGCCCGCGCGAGCGGATGCTGCTCGAGCGTGGCGCGACCGCGCTGGTGATCAACCGGCTGACGGTGCGCGACATCGACAGTCTCGAACGACAGAGCCACCGCACGCTGCTGACCGCGCTGGCGTTGTCGTCCGAGCTCCCGTCCGAGACCGGGGCGCGGGCGAAGGCGCTGGGGGTTCCGCTCGAGCGCCGTAGCCTCACCGGCGTGGTCGTGCGGCCGGCGGCGACCTTGGACGATCCGGGCGCGCTGCCCGCGCTGCTGCGCGACATCGCCAGCCAGGCCGTGACGACGCTGCAGGGCCTCAAGATCCCAGCCCTCGTCGGCCCGCTCGACGACCAGCGGGTCGCCGCACTGCTGTCGCAGGAGCGCGCCGCCGGCGCCGACGCTGCATTGAAGACGCTCAGCGACCGGCTGCACGCCGTCTCGGACCGTCGCTCGCACACCCCGTTGATCGTCGGCGCGGGCAGCACCGTGGTCGGCATCGAGCGGGCGCAGCACACCCTGCGCGAGGCGATGCAGGTCGCCGATACCGCGCTCGGCCTCCCGGCGCAGCGCGGCTTCTTCCGCCCGCCCGATCTGCGGCTGCGCGGACTCGTCTACTCGCTGCGCGGGGAACCGCTCGTGCAGGACTACGTGGAGCGCGAGCTGGGGCAACTGCTGGCGCGCGACGCGGCGCACGGCACGCGGCTCTACGAGTTCCTCGCCGCCTACTGCCGCAACGGTGGCAACAAGACGGCCGCGGCGACCCAGCTGTTCATCTCCCGGCCGGCGCTTTACGACCGCATCGCCAAGGTCGAGCGGCTGCTCGACGTGGATCTCGCCGATCCGGAGATCGTGCTCGCGCTGCACTTCGCCGTACTGGCCCGCGAGACGATGCGCCGCCCGAACCTGGCCGTTGTCACGCGCTAGCGCGGGTATCAGCTAATCGGTAGCCGACTCCTCGACAGTGAGCGGCAGGTGTCGCTCCGAAGTCTCCGGGGGATCAGATGGACCGGATCCGCGTCGCCATCGGGCTACGCCTGATGCTCATCCTGCTCGCGGTCGTCACCGCCGCGCCGACCGCGGCCACGTCAAGCCGGGTCACGACGGCGTGATCATGCCCGGAGCGGTCGAGGACGCCGCTCCGGCGCATGATCACGGTGGTGATCCGAGACCGGTAAGGCCGAGCGGTCCGGCGCGAGGGACTGGGCCAGCAGACCTCGGGCCGCGACGTCGGCCGGGATCGGATCGCCACGTAGCAGCGCAGCGCCGGTCCGGGCCATCGCCGGCGCAGTCTGGATTCCGTAGCCGCCCTGCGCGGCGAACCAGAAGAAGCCCTCGACGGCTGGGTCGTATCCCACCACCGGGGTCCGGTCGGCGACGAAGTTGCGCAACCCGGCCCACGCGGAGCGGACGTGCTTTACGTCGAGGGTCGTGACCTCGTTGATGACGTCAATTGCGCGCGCGATCTCGAGCTCGTCCGGCCGGGCATCGCCCGGCTCCTGCACGGCCTCATCGGCGGGGGAGCACAACAACTTGCCGGCGTCCGGCTTCACGTAGAACGCGTCGTCGATGTCGGCGATCATCGGTGCGCGGGCGCCCGGCGGCGCGTCCACCATGAACGCCGTCCGGCGCAGCACGCGCAGCCCGATTCCGCCCGCCCCGAACAGCTGGCCGACCTGATCGGCCCAGGCGCCGGCGGCGTCGACGACAACGGGCGCGCGCCAGGTGCGGCCGGCCGGGTCGCGGACCACCCACATCCCGTCGTGCCGGGCCGAGACCACCGGGGCCGATGCGAGAACCTGCCCGCCGCGCCGGCGCAGCCCGGCCAGAAACAGCTGGTGCAGCCCGTGCACGTCGATCTCCATGGCCCCCGGCTCGAGCACTGCCAGTTCGACGTGCTCCGCGCGAAGCAACGGCTGCACCCGCGCCGCGGCCTCCGGACCCAGCAAAGTCACGTCGGGCACGAGGGCGCTGACCTCGCGGTGCAAGACCCGGATCGCTTCGCCGTAGCCCGGGCGCGCGATGTGCAGCATCGGCAGCGGCGAGAGCAGCGGCGCGGTGGGCGTGAGGTCGGGGGCCACCTCCGCCGGGGCGGTCAGGAACGCCCGACTTGCCGTGGTGAGCGCCCGGATCGCCGGTCCGCCGTAGCTCTCCAGGAACATCGCGGCCGAGCGACCGGTGGTGTGGAAGGCCAGCGTGGCCTCCATCTCCAGCAGCAGGACCCGGCGATCGGCGGCCAGCTCATACCCGATCGACACCCCGGCCATCCCGCCGCCGAGCACGATCACGTCGTAGGAGTCCACACCCTGACCTCACCACAACACTCGCTATCCTCGACCTAGTGAGTGACGCGACAACCAAAAGCCTTCGACTGGTCACGCTGGTCCTCGCGGTTGCGTGCGGGCTGACGGTCGCGAACCTGTACTACGCCCAACCGCTGCTCGACCTGATCGCCCGCTCGTTCCATGTGGGGCAGGGCACGGCCACCATCGTCGTCACGATGACTCAGATCGGCTACGCGCTAGGTCTGCTGTTTCTGCTGCCGGTGGGCGATCTCCTCGAGAACCGCGTGCTCGTCACGCGCACCCTCGTGGCCACGGCGCTGGCCCTTGCCGCAGCAGGCGCCGCGCCGAATTTCGGACTGTTCCTGGCCTTGTCGGTGCTCGTCGGCGTCACCTCGGTCGTCGCGCAGATCCTGATACCACTCGCGGCGCATCTGGCCCCGGCCGGCGAGGAGGGGCGGTTCGTCGGACGGGTCATGAGCGGTCTGCTGCTCGGCATCCTGCTCGCGCGCACGGTCGCCAGCCTGGTCGCCGATTTCGCCGGGTGGCGGACGATCTTCTTCATCTCGGCCGGCCTGATGGCCGCCCTCGGGGTAGTCCTGCACCGCATGCTCCCCGCCCGGAAGCCGACGCATCGGGCGGGCTATCGCAGCCTGCTCGCCTCGGTCGTCGTTCTCGCCCGGGCCGAGCCGGTGCTGCGGCGGCTCGCCCTCTGCCAGGCGGCCATGTTCGGTGCGTTCAGCGCGTTCTGGACGGCGATCGCCTACGAGCTGATCGGTCAGCACGGCTTCAGCCAGGGCCAGATCGGCATCTTCGCGCTCGTCGGCGCCGCGGGTGCTGCCGCAGCACCGCTGGGCGGTTGGCTGGCCGATCGCGGCCACGGCCGGGTGGCCCGGGCCGGTGCGCTCGCCCTGGGCGCCGCGTCGATGCTCCTGGCGGGCCTCGGCGATCGCAGCGTCGTCCTGCTCGCGCTGGCCGGGGTGTTGCTCGACCTCGCGGTCCAGTGCCACCAGGTGATGAGCCAGCAGGTGATCTACGCGCTGCGGCCGGAGGCTCGAGCCCGGATCAACACGGTGTACATGAGCACAGTCTTCATCGGTGGGGCGATCAGTTCGGCCGCGGCCGGCGTCCTGCACGACGCGTACGGCTGGACCGGGGTGACGATCTACGCGGCCGTCCTGCCCATGCTGGGCCTCGTGCTGTGGGCCACCGGCCGCACCACGGCCGTCACGAGAACAGCGGTGGCAGCGCAAGCAGCATGATCATCGACCAGACCAGGTGGGTGAGCAGCGGCGCGAGGATGCCGCCCGTCGCCCGCCGCTGCAGGGCGAACAGCGCGCCCATCACCACCGCGGCGAAGACCAGCATCGGGTTGCCGGTGGCCACGGTCACCAAGGCGTAGATCGCGGTCGAAATCGGGACGGCGTGGTTGCGGCCGATCGCGGCGAACAGGGCGCCACGGAAGAAGACCTCCTCGCCCACGCCGTTGAGGAGCGTGACGCCTGCGACCAGCGTCAGGTTTCCCTTCCGGGCGTGCGCGAGCACGTGCGCCACGAAATCGCGCAGCGGGCCGATCTCACGCACGATCAGCGCGCCGACGATGAACGTGGCCCCGGCCAGAATGCCCAACACGACGGGCGTGAGCACCGGGCGGCGCGGCGACGCACCGGCCCGCCGGTAGCCGAGGTGCAGCGGCCCGGACAGCAGCCCGCCGACTACCCACACCGCCGCCACGGAGAACGTCAACGGGTAGAAGGCCGACGAGCCCGGGGCGGTAGCCAATGAGAACGCAAGCAGGGTTGCCCCGACGACAAGGGTGATCGCGGCGACCACGCGCCGCCGCTGGAACTCGCCGTCGCCCTGCCGATGATCGCGGGGGACCGCGTCGACGAGTGCGGGCCGGACAACCCGGTTGATCGGCCCTAGCCGGGGACTCACGAAGCCGCGGCGCGGTCGCGAAGAGCGAGCCGCACGGCGTCGTCGTAGCCGACGGTCGGGCCGGGCACGATCGACTCGATGGCGTGATCGTGCACGATCACCTCGTTGGTCATCGAGTCGACGAGGGTGCGGGCGGTCGCCATGTCGACGTCGGTGACGAGCGCGAGCCACCCGGCGGACAGTTGCGGGGTGAGGAGGGGCACGTCGAGCGAGGGGATGCGCTTGCCCTGCACCTTCCCGGCGCGCTTGAGCATGTCGATGTAGCGCAGCACCTCGGGCCCCCCGATTTCGAATACGTGGCCGACCGCGTCCGGATGCCCAAGTACGCCGACGAGGTAGCGGACGACGTCGGGCAACGCGATCGGCTGGGTTCGGGTCTTGACCCACCGCGGCGTGATCATTGCCGGTAGGTGGTCGACGAGCTGACGGGTGATCTCCCACGAGATCCCGCCATGACCCACCACGACCGCGGCCCGCAACACGGTCACCGGCACTCCGGCGACGCCGAGCAACCTCTCCACCTGACGCCGTGAGCGCAGGTGGGCGGACAGCTCGCCGTCGTCCACCCCCAGGCCACCGAGGTAGATGATCTGTTCGACGCCCGCGTCGGCCGCGGCAGCGCCGAAGGTGAGTGCGGCCCTGGCGTCCCGATCCTCGAAATCGGTCGAGCCGAGGGCGTGGACTAGGTAATAGGCAACATCGACTCCCGCCAGGAGTGGAACCAGACTGGCCGGGTCGTCGACATCCCCGGTCACCGGCGTGCCCGCTCCCGTGTACACGTCGGGGCGACGGGTCATCGCGCGCACGTCGTATCCCCGGTCGACGAGCGCGCGGGTCAGCTGCGAACCTACGAAACCGGACGCTCCGGTCACCAGAACGGTAGTTGCCACGGGCAGAGCCTGCCCCTACTCGTCTCGTCCTACGCCGACGCAGTGGTTCGCTTCCCGGATGAGTCATCGCTGATTCGTTGCTGCCCCGGGGCCGGCTCGGCTGATGATCCGTGGCAGGGTGAGCACATGGCTCTTCTGTCGGTCGGCAAGCTCGGTTTCCTCGTCGCTGCCACTGGCGCGGCCCACTTCGCAGCGCCCGAGGCGTTCGCCGAAGTCACCAAGGTGGCCTTCCCCGAGAACACCGAGGAGTGGGTGAAGCGCAACGGCGCCAGCGAAAGCGCGATCGGCCTGGCGATGATGCTCAAGCGCACTCGCAAACTCGGCGTGCTCGGCCTGCTCGGCTACACGGGCTGGCTCGGCTACAACGCCGCCAAAGCCCAGAGCTGAACTTCGCCCGAGCTCAGTGGCTGAAGCGCTCGGGCTCGGTGCCACCCGGCTCGGTGCCACCCGGCGCGGTGCCACCTGGCTCGGTGCCACCCGGCACGGTCGGCAACCCGGCAGCTGACCACGCCTGGAAGCCGCCGACGAGGTCGGTCGCCGGCACGCCGATCGAATTGAGCACGGCTGCGGCGAGCGAGGAGGTGAAGCCCTCCGAGCACAGGACGATCCAGCGCTGACCCTCGACCGCGACGGGCAGGCGGGCCTCCGAGCGTGGGTGCAAGCGCCACTCGAGGTGGTTGCGCTCGATGATCAGCGAGCCCGGGATCTCGCCCTCGCGCCGGCGTTGCCATTGCGGGCGGATATCGACCAGTAGCGCGCCGTCGACCACCGCCGCCAGCGCGGCGACCGGGTCCAGCCGGTCCAGCCGGAGCCGGGCGTCGGCGAGCAGCTCGTCCACCGAGGCGAATTTGGTCATGATGCCTGCCTCATCTCGACCGCGGGCTCGGGGTCGTCGGTGGCCAGTGACGTGATGGGCTCGAGCCGGCCGTCGGCGAGGTCGTAATAGGTCATCGTGGTCAGCGGCGGGGAGTATGCGTGGACGCTGACCGCGGGCGCATCCGAGAGGTTGCGGACGTCATGGACGTAATGCGTGCCGAAACCGATGCTCTGGCCCGCTCGGCGCGCGTGATCGTGCAGCCGGCCGCCGCCGACGACCGCTTCGGCAAGCTCGCCGGACAGCACCGTGAAGGCTCCAGCCGAACCGCCGTGGTCGTGCAGCTGGGTACCCTGGCTCGGCAGCCAGCTGATCAACCACACGTCCATGCGACGGTCGCGATAGATGCGCTGGTGCCAGCGCTCGTCGGCGTCGTACGCGACGTAGGGGAACTGGCCGCTGCGGACCTCGTCGGCATAGAACCGGGTGAACTCGATGAGTTGCGGGACGCCAAAGTAGAGGCCGGACGAGTGAGGCATGGCGGTATCTCCAGGACGAGGCGGTCAGGGTCCGTCAACGCAGTGACGTCGACACGCCTCGGACAAGGTTCGGACCATACCACCAGTCTGCCTCCCCATTCCTACTTTGTCGAGTCACTCAGTAGGCATAGCGACGAGGTGGCGCTCGAACCATTGGAGGATCGCGTCGAAGCGGGCTACCCGATGGCTCGGCACGCCAGCCCGCGACATCTCGTGGCCTTCGCCGGGGAACAGCAGCATCTCGACAACCGCGTTGCGGCACCGCAACGCGACGTAGAGCCGTTGGGCCTGCTCGACCGGACAACGCCAGTCGTGTTCGGAATGAATGATCAGCAACGGGGTGTCGATTCGGTCGGCGTACGTCAGGGGGCTCTGCCGGCGACGCTGCTCGGGATCGGTTCCGTACAGGTGGTCGGCGAAGTCCCAGCCGATGTCGCTGGCGCCGACGAAACTGTCAATGGCGTTGACGGCCCGCTCGCTCACCGCGGCGCGAAAGCGGTCGGTACGGCCGACCAGCCACGTGGTCATGAAGCCGCCGTGCGACCCGCCGAGCACGCCCACCCGCTCGGGGTCGAGGTCGGGGCGTTCGAGCGCCGCATCGAGAAGGGCCAGCAGGTCGACGGCCGATCGCTCGCCGACGTCGCCGACGATCCACTGGCCGTGGGCCTGCCCGTAGGCGGAGGACCCGCGGGGGTTGCCGTACACGACGGCGTAGCCCGCGCCGGCGTAGACCTGCGCCTCGTCGAACAGCGCCCATTCGTATTGGGCGAACGGGCCGCCATGGATCATGAGCAGGACCGGATGTGGGCCGTCGCCGGGCGGCAGCGCCAGGAACCCGTGCACCGGGTAACCGTCTGGCGCCGATGTGGTCAGTTCGGTGATCGCGACGGTCCGCCCGGTGGCCTGCAGGTCGGCCGCGAAGGCGGTGAGCGGATCGAACCCGCCGTCGTCACCGACGCGTGCGAGGTCACCGGCCGTGGTCGGGTCCGCGTAGGACACGACGGTGACGCCGGCGCTGCGATCGAGCGCATCGACCCGGCGCGGACCGGCCGCGACGACGCGCGGCGCGCTGCCGTCGACCGGAATCGCCATGACATCCGTCGCGCCGCGGTTGCCGACCGGCACCAAGGCGTCACCACCGTCGACGACGATCCGCTCACCTTCGATGTGGATCGATTCGGTGTCAGTGAGCCGACGTGGTCGGCCTGGCGTCGCCACGCCCACCGTCCACAGGCCGTCGTTGCACGCGACGCCGGGCTCGCGCCCGATCGCCAGGATCGTTTCGCCGTCGGCGGTGAACGCAGCCGCGGACAGCCACAGCGTCGAATCGGTGAGTCGCCGCAGTGCACTGCCATCACGCTCGACGAGGAAGACGTCGGTCATCCGGTCCTGCTCGCGACCCTCGTGTCGCGCCGAGAGGAAGGCGATGTGTGTGCCGTTCGGGTTCCAGACCGGGTGGGTGTCCTCGACATCGCCGTTCGTGATCTGGCGCGGCTCCCGCTCGTCGCCGTCGCCGTCGCCGATGTCGATGACGAAGACGTGGCTGCGCTGGTCGATGACGAACCCGACGTCGTCGAGGCGGTACTTGAGGCCGGTGACGCGCCGCGGCGGCTCCTTGCCAGCGGGCACCTTGTCGTCCTGGCCGTACCGGCCGGCGTCCGGGACCCGCGCCGCAAACGCGATCGTGGACGAATCGGGTGACCACACCGGTGCGCCCGCTCCGCCGGGCAGATCGGTCAGCCGCTGCGCGTCGCCCCCTGCGGTGGGGAGCAGGTGCAGCTGCGGCTTGCCTTCGGCTTCGGCCCGCAGGAATGCGATCCAACGACCGTCCGGGGAGTAGCGCGGCGCGGTGTCATGGTCGCCGTGCGTCAGCCGCCGCGGAGGAGTTTCGCCCCGAGTATCGACGATCCACAGCGAGCTGAGGTACTCGTTGCGATCCAGATCGGGGCGGGTCGAGGCGACGACGGCACTCGCGCCGTCCGGCGATACGGACGGCACCCCGAGGGTGACGAGGTAGGCGATATCGGTTGGTTTCACCCGCCCACCCTAGGGCGGGCGCTGCGGCCTCATCGCGCGTCCTCGCTCACGGCAGGTCCTGACTCACGGCGCGTCCTGACTCACGGCGCGTCCTCACTCGCGGTGGACGCCTCGGCCGGGAACGGGGTGGAACCGCCGAACATGCCGGCCAGCAGCAGGCCGACATCGTCGGCGACGCCACCGACCGCGCGCAGCGCCTGGGCGAGCACGGGACCGGTGAGGCCGATCGGGCTGATCGTCTGCGAGACCACGACGGTGTTGCCCTCGAGCAGCACGCTGGTCGACAGCGCGCGCCGAGCGATGGCGTTGAGTTCCGTGAACAGCTTCAACGACGGCTTGAGACCGGTCGCCGCCTGCGCGAACACCCGCACCATGACCGGGCGGGTGTCCATGACGCTGACCCAGCACGCGGCGGTGCCCTGGCGAAAGAAGTAGTCGCCGTCGCAATCGGTGTCGACGCGGCACACGTCCCACTCGTCCTGCAGCAGCCGCTCGACGTGCGAGGTGATCCAGGCCAATTCGCTCATGGACTCACGGTCGCACTGGGGTACGACAGTTTCGCGTGCGAGCATGTCGCTGTGAATTTCCGGGCTGTGCTGGAGACCAACGGCAAGACCGCGACCGGTATCGAGGTCCCGCCCGAGGTCGTCACCTCGCTCGGATCGGGCAGGCGGCCGGCAGTCCGGGTCACCTTCAACGGCTTCACCTACCGCACCACCGTGGCGCCGATGGGCGGCCGGTTCCTGGTCCCGGTCAGCGCGAACGTCCGCGCTGAGTCGGCAGTCACCGCGGGCGATGTTCTCGACGTCGAGATCACGCTCGACACGGAACCGCGCACGGTCGCGATACCGGCCGATCTCGAGGCAGCATTCGCCGGTGAGCCGACGCTGCGTGCGGTGTGGGACAAGCTGGCCTTCACCCATCAGCGCGAACACGCCGAGGCGATCGAAGGCGCGAAGAAGCCCGAGACCCGACGGCGCCGCATCGACAAGGCGGTCGACATGCTGCGGGCGCGCAGCTAGCGCAGCTAGAGCGTCTAGCCGGTGATCAGCTTGGTGCGTGGCCAGCCCTCGCGGCGCTGGATGCGGCCGAGCTCCTCGGCCAGCCATACCGGGCTCGGCGGGCGCAGGGCCGGGTCGGGCGACATCCCCCAGGTGAGCAGGTCGGACAGCTCGAGCGGCACGCCGGGGGCGACGATCGGCTTCACCGTCCCGCTCAACACCCGCACGATGACCGTGGCCGGGGACTCGCCCGCGTACGCGCGGAACGCGGCCCGTCCGGCGACCAACTCGTAGAGCGTGGATGCCAATCCGTACACGTCAGTGGCGACGGTGGGCCGCTCGCCCTCCAGGAGTTCCGGCGCGGTGTGGGGAGTGGTGACGTGCAGCGGCGCCCGGCTGGACATTCTGGCCACGGTCACCGCCTCGTCGAAACCGGCCAGCACCGGCTCGCCCCACTCGGTGACCAGCACGTTGCGCGGCCGCACATCGCAGTGCAGCACACCGGCGCGGTGGACGGTCTCGAGCGCGCCGGCGAGCTTGATCCCGATCGCGGTAGCCGTCTCGAGCTCCACCTGCCGGTCGCCCCGCAACGCGTCGTCGAGCGAGCTGGGGCAGTGCTCAAGCAGGAGCGCCGGCCGGCCGTCCTCAAGGGTGATCCGCTCGTAGAACGTGATCACATTCGGATGCGAGCCGATCGTCGCGAGCACGCTGGCCTCGTGATCGAGCACCTCATGCACCCATGACGCGCTCGACTCGTCCGGCACCTTGACGACCACGGAGCGGTTCGCCTCGACCTCGCGGCCCTCGTAGATCGTGAACCGGGAGCCGGCCCAGAGCAGCCGGACATCAGCGAATCGGTTGCCGAGCTCAGCGCCCGCCAGCCACTTTCGCGACGCCAGTGCCATGCCGCCTCCAGCCACCTGAACCTCAGTCTAGTTCACATCCGCTTCACGCGGACAGTTTCCGGAACGAGTGCTCGGCCGGGTCAGGGAACCACCGTAATGGGCCATTTCGCATCTCGAACTAGGCGGGCCGCGAGCGACCCGACGAAGCGCCGACCCGACTGCATTGAGGCTCCGACCACGACGGCATCCACTCTCATCTCGTCGGCGACCATGAGCAGTTCCCGGTACGGGTTGCCGCGACGCACGACGAATTCCGCGGTGACGCCGATCTGCGCCGCTCCTTCCTCGACCGCCGTGCGCAACTGCTGGACGATCTCGTGGTGGGTCTGGATCATCGCGCCAGCAGTGGCCGGCAGCTGGGCCGCCAGCGTCACCGTGGGGACGACGTACAGGGCGATCAGCCGGGATCCCTGGCGCCGCGCCATACCTGCGGCGTAGGCACCCGCTCGCATCGAGGTCTCCGAGCCGTCGATGCCCACAAGAATGCGCGCGGGACCGTCCGTGCCGAGTTCGAAGATGGTCCCGTCCACGCCCCGATTCTGCCCTGGGTGTCCGGGGCCCGTTCCGTGGCTAGGCTGCGCGTCCATGGACTACACCGGCAAGACTGCCGTCGTCACCGGCGCCGCGTCGGGGATCGGCCGAGCCCTTGCCGTAGAACTCGCCGGTCGCGGCGCGAATGTCGCCATCTCGGACGTGAACAAGCCAGGCCTTGCCGAGACCGCCGAACTCTGCGGCAGCACTGCACGGACGTACGAACTCGACGTCGCCGACCGCGGAGCGGTTCTGCACCATGCCGATGACGTTGTCCGCGATCTTGGCGACGTGCACCTTGTCGTCAACAACGCCGGCGTCGCCCTCGGCGCGACCGTCGAGGAGATGACGTGGGAGGACTTCGACTGGCTGATGGGAATCAACTTCGGTGGCGTGGTCAACGGGACGAAGGCCTTTCTGCCGCACCTCGTCGCCTCGGGCGACGGCCACCTGGTCAACATCTCCAGCATCTTCGGATTCATCGGGGTGCCGACCCAGAGCGCCTACAACGCCGCCAAATTCGCGGTCCGTGGCTTCACCGAGGCGCTGCGCCAGGAGATGATCATCGAACGCAAGCCGGTCGGCGTGCACTGCGTGCACCCGGGCGGCATCCGCACGAACATCGCGCGCAGTGCCCGGACGAGCGAGTCCCTGGGCGACGACCGCGACAAGCAAGCCCGCGACTTCGACCGCATCGCCCGCACGACGCCGGAGCGCGCCGCGAAGACCATCCTGCGTGGCGTGGACCGCAACAGCGCGCGGATCCTCATCGGGGCCGACGCCTACGTCTTCGACGCGATCCCGCGGGTGCTGGGTGCGCGCTACGAAGGTATTGTCGCGCGCGGCACCCGGAGGTTCGGGCCGCGCTTCGGCATCGACCTCAGTCGCTAAGGCGGCTCACCTGCTGCTCCGGCTCGCTCATAGTCGGTTTGCCACGACCGCGAGACTGAGGGAATGCGCACCGCCCGGTCGTCAGTTGTCGACCCCGTGCGCGTCGTCCAGTTGGTCGTCTCGTGCGTCGCCCTCGGCGTGGGCGTCACGATGTTGCTGTTGGCCGCGCTCGGCTCGGACGGGTACTCGACCCTCGTCAACGGGCTCTCGCTGTGGCTCGATGTGCCGTTCCTCGCCGTCAACTGCGCGATCGGTGTGCTGCTCGTCGCCATGGCGTGGTGGCGCGGACTCGTCCCAGGCATCGGAACGGTCGTCCAGCCCGTCGTTGTCGGGGCGACCGTCTCAGCCGGATTGGCGGCCTTCGCTGCTCCACACCTCTTGGCGTCGCGGATCGTCCTGCTCGTGGTGGCCTTGGTCGTCCTCGCGATCGGTGTCGCGGGCTACCTCGGTAGCGGTACCGGAGCCGGTCCGGCCGAGGCCGCCGCGCTCGCCTTCGACCCGCCCGTGCCGTTCCGCTGGAGCTACAGCGTCGTGCAGGGCGGTGGCGCGCTCGCGGGTTGGCTGCTCGGCGCCGCGATCGGACCGGGAACGCTGCTCGTGATCGTCTTGCTCGGTCCGGTTGTCGACCTGATCAATCGCAGCGTTCCTGTGTTGGGCGCACCCACAACCCGCCACGCTCAGCCGCAGGAGTGTTGAGGCTCGCGTCAGCCACCGGTGGGGTCGTCGTGGAGGGTGTTGCGGACGGGTTTTGGTCGGGGTCGATCCGAAAATGCTGCGGCGCTACGGTTGCGTTCGTGAACGCCCCCGGCGTCGGTACCCACGCGGAGAGCGGGCTTGCGCCCGCCCGGTCCGAGAGCGCCCCTGCACCTACCTGGACCCACAGCGACCCAACGCGGCGCGCGCTCTCCGATCCGATCGACCGGCAGATCGCGTCAGCGTTGCTCACCGACGGCCGCAGCACGCTGAAGGCGCTCGCCGAAATCACCGGTCTCTCGGTCTCCGCAGTGCAGGCGCGCGTGCGTCGACTTGAAGCCGACCAGGTCATCCGCGGCTACACCGCGCTGCTCGATCCCGAATCGATCGGACTGCCCCTCGCCGCGCTCATCGCGATCACGCCGCTCGATCCGGCCCAGCCCGATGACGCTCCCGAGATGC
>JAVHVH010000261.1:0-2940 GCA_032160665.1 Pseudonocardiales bacterium | reverse complement strand
CTGGTCGCACAAGCGCTGAGCCTCGTCCATGTAGTGCGTGGTGAGCACGAGCGTCACTCCCTGCCTCTTGAGCTCGAAGAGCCGCTCCCACAGCAGGTGCCGGGCTTGGGGGTCCAGCCCGGTTGTCGGTTCGTCGAGAAGGAGCAGGTCGGGGGAGTTGATCAGGGACCGCGCGATCGTGAGCCGGCGGCGCATTCCCCCGGACAGCGCCTGCACCCGCGAGTCGGCCCGCTCGTCCAGCCGCGCGAAGTCGAGCAGTTCGGCGGTGCGCTCGTCGATCGCCGTCCTCGACATGCCGAAGTAACGGCCGTAGATGAGCAGGTTCTCCCGCACGGTGAGTTCCGGATCGAGCAGGTCGTCCTGTGGGACCGAGCCGATCCGGGCCCGGATGCGCTTGCCGGCGTGCGCCGCGTCCATGCCGAGGATCTGCAGCGAGCCGGCGGTAGGCGGCGAGACGCAGCCGATCATCCGCATGGTGGACGACTTGCCGGCGCCGTTGGGGCCGAGGAATCCGAAGGCCTCGGCTGGCCGGACGTCGAAGTCGATGCCATCCACGGCCGTGAAAGCGGTGCCGTCCTTGATCGGCGGGAAGATCTTCGTCAGCCCGCGAGCGCTGACGACGGCAGGTAGTCCAGGCGGGTCCGACACGATCGGAAGTCTGGCAGGGGCTTCGTCGTTCGGCCAACATATTTCTGCAAGAAATGAACGACGTCTCGGCGTGGATCAGACTTTGGACGAACGCGCCGCCCGGGCCCGAACTCGAGGTCACCCGTTCTGCCCGTTGCACCGGCCCACACCGCGCGCCCGTAGACTTGGGCCCGTCAGCGCCCGGGGTGTGGCGCAGCTTGGTAGCGCACTCGCTTTGGGAGCGAGGGGCCGTGGGTTCGAATCCCGCCACCCCGACCAATGTTTGCGGGATGTCGGGACCTGCAGAGCGGTTCGACACCCAGGAAACGGCCTCAGATGTCACAGAATCTCAAGATTTCTGCAAGATTTCTGCGAACGGCCGGGTAACCGACTCCGAGCAGTCGTGACCGACACCGGCAAGTAGGGGAAGAGCGCCGGGTCGCGGCGGCGGCCCGGCCGGGCGCTCTCGGCTCCACAGGCACGCCCGAGGTTCGTAGCAGCCGACCGGTACCGGATGCGCCTGCTGGCGTCAATAAAGAGATGCCGGGTCGCGGCGATGGCATGCCCCGATTCAAGGACAAGAGTTGGTCGTGCAACTACGCGAACCGGAGACCACGATGACCCAAGCCGTCCTCACTCAGACACCCACGGGGGAATTGCGCCAACTAATCGGTCGGCTCACTGCGCGCCGGCCGTTCACTCGCAGGCACCTGCAGATCGTGCTCGGATTGCTCTGGCTGCTCGACGGCGCGTTGCAGGCGCAGCCATTCATGTTCACCCGCGCTTTCGGCACGCAGCTGATCGCGGGCACCGGCGCGGGGCAGCCGACTGTCGTCAGGTGGCCGGTGCATTTCTCCTCGACCGTCATCGCCGGGCATCCGTTCGCCTGGAATCTCCTTTTCGCGGCCATCCAGGTGTTGATCGGCGTCGGGCTGTTGTTGCGCCGGACGGCCCGCACGACGCTCATCGTCTCGGTCGTTTGGGCGCTCGGCGTGTGGTACCTGGGCGAAGGTCTGTCCGGCCTCGCGAGTGGACACGCGAGCATCATCAACGGCGCTCCTGGCTCCGCGCTGCTCTACGCGGTGCTCGCGGTCGCGGCATTCCCTGGCGGGCGACTTCGTGAGACTCCGGCGCGCTGGCTGATGTGGGCATGGGCGGCTCTCTGGGTTGGCGCGGCCGTCTACCAGGTGTTGCCCGGGCAGAACACCGGCAGCGACACGGCCGGCGTGGTCACCGGCGGCGCCGCGGGCGGCCCCCATTGGCTGGTGCAGCTCGACACTTCGATCGGCACGTGGATGACCCACAACGGCGTGCTGACGGTGATCGGGCTGGCGGTCGTTTACGTTCTGATCGGCCTGGGCGCGTTGGTCCGCGCGACTCGCACCTGGTCGCTCGCAGTCGGCCTCGTCCTCGCCATCGCGATCTGGATCACGGGCCAGGACCTCGGCCAGCTCTACAGCGGTCAGGCAACCGACCCGAACAGCGCTCCGCTCATCGTGCTGATGGCCGTCGCGGCGTGGGCGACGGTCGGGCAGGCTGTGCGACGCACGGGCGCGCGGACGAGTTGAACCGGTCGCGTGTTCGTCGCGATGCCTCGCTGCCTCAGCGGTGTTCTTACGCCTTCTCGCCGCGGCTGGGCTGTAGCCCCGTAGTCGTCATCCTTGGTCGAGCTGTCCAAGCCGGCGTCCACGTGCAGTAACGCCACGTCGCCCGGATGGTCACCGAGAAGCGATGACAGCGTGTCCTCGATCCTCGACCAGGGTGTGGCCCGGGAGTGGACGGAGTCGTGTTCTGGGCGAACAGGCTCTGAGGAAAGCCTGGCCGCCAACTCTCTGGCAGCTCTGAAAATCCGCTAATCGGGACATTTCTCCACGTGGTTCGGGCAGGCTCCTGGAGTGCCGCTCTCAGCCAGAGTCTTCATCAGTGACCGCATGTCGATGCTGCGCGAGGCGTTGAGTCCACGCGATTCGCGCTGGGCCGTTGCCGGTGGGATCGAACTGTTCGCTGACCTCGACGAACCTGACCGTCGCCAGGTCGGCGTGGTCGTCGCCCGACCGCACCCCACGGGCTGGTTCCTCAGCGCCCACGTCCGCCCGGAGATGGACTCGGCCTCGATCGAGCACTTCGCGGAGTTCGCGCGGGTACGGGCCTATCTGCTGCTCACGCAAGGGCCGACGGCGCGCACCTGGGCGCCGGGCCTGGGCGACAGGTGGGTCGCGTGGTTGCCGGCCGAGTACGCCGAGGCCGCCGCGGCGATACCCGACGCCGTGCCCGCGGACTGGCGGTGATCAGCGCGCGGACGGTTGCCCTCGG
>JAVHVH010000227.1:0-20866 GCA_032160665.1 Pseudonocardiales bacterium | reverse complement strand
GCGGCAACAACGCCGGCCACACGATCGTCATCGAGGGCGAGAAGTACGCCTTGCACCTGCTGCCCTCCGGCATCCTGACCCCCGGCTGCATCCCCGTCATCGGCAACGGAGTCGTGGTCGACCTCGGTGTGTTGTTCGAGGAGATCGACGCCCTCGAGGCCCGTGGCATTGACACCTCCAGGCTGATCGTCAGCGCTTCGGCGCATGTGATCACGCCCTACAACCGCACGCTGGACAAGGTGACCGAACGCTTCCTCGGCAACGCCAGGATCGGGACGACCGGGCGAGGCATCGGACCCACCTACGCCGACAAGATGGCCCGCATCGGCATCCGGGTGCAGGACCTCTTCGATACCGACGTGCTGCGGGCCAAGGTCAGCGGCGCGCTCAGCCTGAAGAACCAGGTGCTGATCAAGATCTACAACCGCAAGGGTTTCGACGTCGACGCCGTCGTCGACGAACTGGCGTCCTTCGCCGACCGGCTGCGGCCGATGGTCACCGACACGTCCCTGCTGCTGGAGCAGATGTTGGACGAGGGGCGCACCGTCGTCCTCGAAGCCGGGCAGGCCACGCTGCTCGACGTCGACCACGGCACCTACCCGTTCGTCACGTCGTCCAATGCGACCGCGGGCGGCGCGTGCACCGGCAGCGGCATCCCGCCCACGCGCATCAGCAAGGTGATCGCCGTGATCAAGGCCTACACGACGCGCGTCGGGGAGGGCCCGTTCCCGACCGAGCTGACCGATGACAAGGGCGAGCTGCTGCGCGCCAACGGCGCCGAGTTCGGTACGACCACGGGCCGGCCCAGACGGTGTGGGTGGTTCGACGCGGTGATCGGCCGGTACGCCACGCGGATCAACGGCACGACCGACTTCGTTCTCACGAAGCTCGACGTGTTGACCGGCCTGGACGAGGTTCTGGTGTGCGTCGCCTACGAGGTCGACGGCAAGCGCTACGACGAATTGCCGATGAACCAGGCCGAGTTCGCGCGCGCGACACCCGTCTACGAGACGTTCCCGGGCTGGACCGAGGACATCTCCAAGGCCCGCACCCTCGACGACCTGCCGAGCAATGCCCGCGACTACGTCGCCGCACTCGAGGGGATGATCAAGGCCCCGATCTCGGCGATCGGGGTCGGCCCGGGCCGCGACGAGACGATCGCGGTGCGCGACCTGCTCCGCTGACGCGGGTTACCAGGAGCGACGAGGCGAGGCAGACTGTGCGCATGCGCGCCCAATCGATCTTCGTGGCTCCCCTGCTTGCCCTGCTCGCGTGCACCTCGGCCAGTTCCGGCAACGTCGCGGCCACGACCCCGGCCCCGACCGTTTCGTCGAGCGCCGGCCCAGCGAGCCACGCCACCCCGACCAACCCGTCGGGCTCGTCAACCAGATCGGCGGCGGCGACCACTGGCTACGCCGACTGGCCGACCTACCACGGCGGCAACAACCGGGCCGGGCGAGCCCTTTCCATGCCGAAGGTGAGCGGAACGCTGCGCATCGCGAGGAGACTCACCCTCGACGGAGCGGTCTACGCATCGCCGATCGTGGTCCGGGGCATCACCGTGGTGGCGACCGAGAACAACACGGTCTACGCCTTCAACTCGCGCTACGTCCAGATATGGAAGCGCCACCTCGGTGCACCCTCGCCCCAATCGCAACGACCGTGCGGCAACATCGACCCGCTCGGGATCACCGGTACCCCGGTGTACGACTCAGCGCAGAACTCGGTGTACGTCGCCCCCGAGTACAGCGGTAGCCCGCCCCGTCACGAGCTGGTGTCGCTGAACTTCGCCACCGGCGCGGTCAAGTGGCACAAGAGCATCGACTTTGCTGGCGTCGATCGGGGCGCCATGCAGCAGCGGGGCGCCCTGATCGCGGTCGGTACCCGGATCTGGGTGCCCTTCGGTGGTCTCGCGGGCGACTGCGGTCAGTACAAGGGCCGCGTCGTCGGGCTGCTGCGGACCGACGGCACGGCGCCACGCATCTTCACCGTGCCGACTACGCGCGAGGCCGGCATCTGGACGCCGCCGGGTCCGACGGCGGACGTCGCGGGCAACATCTTCGTCTCGGTCGGCAACGGCGAGTCCGGCGTCGGCGACCCGTACGACTACAGCGACTCGGTGCTCCGCCTCGGAACCGACGGGAAGCGGCACGACTCGTTCTCACCGACGACGTGGGCATCGGACAACGCCGTGGATCTCGACCTGGGATCGCAGGGCCCGGCGATCGTCGGGCCGTGGATCTTCATCGCGGGCAAGTCCGGGACCGCCTACGTGCTGCGGCGGTCCCATCTGGGCGGGATCGGCGGGCAGGTCAGCAGCAGGAAGAACTTGTGCGCGGGTTCGTACGGAGGCACCGCGGCCAACGGATACATCGTGTACGTGCCATGCAAAGACGGCGTCCGGGCCATCCGCATCGATTCGGTGGGCACGATGCACCTGCTGTGGCGGGTCAGTGCGGCCGGCTCGCCGGTCGTCGGTGGTGGACGCATCTGGTCGGTGGATTCAGGCGCGGGTGTCCTCCACGCGTACGACGGCACCGGCGCGTCCAGGGGGTCGATTGCGGTCGGGACCACGAGCCGCTTCGCTACCCCCGCGCTGTACGGCCGCGGGGTCTACGTGCCGACGTTGACGGGGCTGACGGTGGTCAGCTGGTCCTGACGGCGGGCCGCCCAAAGGTGCAGAGTTGCCGCGCTATTTGCCCGGGTTTGCCGACTTGTAGGCCGACTATCCGCCTCGTCGCTTGACAGGTGTTTAACGTCGCGTTGCAGCGTCCCGTAGCTGTTCCCAGGATGTGCCCCCATCACGAGGCGTCAGCCTCGGCTATGGGGGGTAGTGGGAGATGGCACGTCGGCGCAGCACGGGTTCGGCCCGCTTCAATTCGCGCACGCGCAGGTTCGCGGCCGTGCTGACCGCGGTCAGCCTGGTGTCCGGCATCCTCGCCGCGATGCCCGCCGGCGCGACGCCGGTGCGCTCCGGCGCTCCGGTGGCCAGTCCGATCGGCGCTCCGGCGGCGAACCTGGCCGCGCCCACCACGCACCGGCCGCCGCCGCTGAGCCCGCTGTCGCCCGTTTCGCCCGGGGCCGACGGGACGACGCGCCCGGCGAACACGACGTCGCCCGCGGACACGCCGATCACCGCGTTGCCGGCCATCGATCCGGGGCCCAATGACGCGCCGACCGTTCCCGAGGCGCCGGTCACCCAGCAACTCCCCGTCGTGCCGGCACCGATCACGCTCGCGACGAACTCCGGTCAGACCCTCGTCGACGCGACGGCGACCGACGCGCTCAACACCATGACCGCGGCTGGCCCGTACACCTCCGGGGGCAACCCGGCGCTCGACGCCAACAAGCTGCAGCCGCAGGTCTCGTCGGCCCAGTTCGGTGACCCCACGAGCCCGGCCACGTTGCAGCAGACCATTGCCGCTCTGCAGTCAGGCAACATCCCGCCGCCGCTGCCGATCGACCCGCTCGCGCTGCTGCAGCAGCTTCCGAACGGAATCCCGCAGATCACCTACCGCGTCTGCTCGGAGTCGGCCACCAAGCCGGTGTCGTGCTCGATCACGCTGCCGCTCGGTGTCCCGGCGCTCGTGAACGTGACTGGTGACGGCAGCCCCGCCTCGCCGGACCGGACGCCCGACGTCTTCGTGGACCTCATGCCCGCGGTCAGTGTCAGCGGCATCGTGACTGCGAGCCAGACGCTGCTCGCGCACCAGACCGCGTTGGCGGCCGCCCTGTTGAGCCTCACGAACCTGGTCAATCTGTTGAAGGACCCGCTGTACCTGCTGACCCACCCGCTCGCGCTGCTGGACAAGCTCAACCTGCAGAACATCATCGCCGCGCTCCAGAGCCAGGTGCAGGCGGACTTCCTCGCCCTCACCTCTCTGGTGAATGTCGGTCTCGGTCTCCTGCAGTTCCGCCTCGGCACGAGCGAGATCCCGGGCCCGCAGCCGTTGAGGGCGCACGTCTGGGCCGTCTACGACATCCCCGGCTACCACCGACTCTCGCTGGGCTTCGACGGGTACCGCCGCGGAGCCGGCCTGGCGCGCAACTCGCTCGGCATCTACACGTTCAACCCGGCTGCGATCGCGCGTGGCGTCTACGACGTGCATGCCGACCTGCTGTCGAGCACGGGTCCGTCGATGTCCATCACCGCGGGCATCTCCTCGATCACGCAGAACGCTGCCGGCACGCCCTACGACCCGACCGTCGCTTCGATCAAGTTCACGCCGATCCCCTCCTCGTTCAGCGCCCACGCCCTCATCGACCCCACGACCGAAACCGACACGGTCGACGCGCGGACGGACCACCGGACGCAGCTCGATGCGTTGATCTTCTCGAACCGGCACCACGACAGCCCACCGAGTGACCAGTACACCGAGCTCAAGATCGATACCCTGCCGTACACGGTCTCGGCCACGTTGCGCCGGCCGACGACTGGCGGATCGACCACCGTCGGGTACAACGCCTCGAGCACGATCGACTCGGTGTTGTTCGCCAACTACCAGTACACGACGTCGACGCTGCAGCATGCCTTGCAGGCGCAGGCCTTCGGGGTGCCGGCCACCTTCGACGTCGCGTTGACGACGGCCGGGGACGCGACGAAGGCGACCTATACGGCCTCGAGTTCGCTGGCCACGCTCGGCCTCGCCTTCTACGACCAGCAAGCCTCGCTCTCCGGCAGCCAAGGGCCGATCGTGGCGCGGGGTGCGCTGTCCGGACTGCCGACGAACGTGGGCGTCCTGATCGACCGGGCCGCCAAGCACGTCAACATCACCGCCAACACCCCGCTGCAATCCGCAGCGTTGCAGGCGTCCTACCAACTCGGCCGATACGCGCCGCTGAACAACGATCACGCGACCTTCATCGGCGCGGACAAGGCGTTCGGTGTCGACGCGAAGATCAGCGGGTTCAAGTCCCTCGACGCCTACTACGACAGCCATCCGCGGGTCTCGCTCGGATTCTCGCCCGGCGGGCAGTCGTTCACCGCCGCCGGGATCGTCGACGGCCACACGAAGTTCCGCGGCGACATCTCCAACCTGCCGTCCACGCTGTCGGTGGACCTGGACACGGCCGGCCGCCAGTTCACCTACGCCGCGAGCGCGGTGATCAACCAGATCACCGCCGCCTACGTCGACACCACGACCGGCCCGAGCATCGCCGCCCGCATCGACAAGGTGCCGACGAGCGTCACCGCGAACTGGGACATCGGCTCGGCACCGCACGTGCACTACGCGGCGTCGTCCTCGATCCCGCTCGTCCAGCTGTTCGCGAGCCCGCAGGGCGTCGAGACCGTCGACCCCTACGGCAACGACTACATCTCGGCCGCCGTCACGGACATCCCGGCGACCGTCGACCTGCTGCTCGACTTCCCGAACGGACACATCGAGGGCAACTCCTCGGCCGCGCTCGGCGCGATCAAGGTTGCCGCCCGCGCGCCGCTCGCCGGCCGCGAGTGGACCGCCGTCGGAGAGCTGAATGGCGTTCCCGCGAAGTTCACCGCCGACTTCGGCGACGGCAACTACGACTTCCACGCGCTCAGCGGCCCGCTGGGTTCGGCGCAGCTGACCGTCAGCAACCACGGCGACCCGAACGAGCCGACCAGCCCGGCCCACCTGGGGCTGCACTACAACCAGTTGACGGGTGATCTGGACGCGAGTGCGGCGATCCTGAACCTGACCGAGATCGGCTACGCCCGCAGCAGCGGCGTCCAGAAGATCATTCTGGAGGCCGACGAGGGTGCCAACCCGTTCCAGATCGACGCGGACGTGACGCTCGCCGCCAATGGCGTGGCCGACACGAAGCTGTCCGCCCTCGGCTCGATCACCGGCCTGCCGTCGAAGGTCGACATCTCCTTCGCCAACGGCAAGATCACCTACGCGGCGGACCGGCAGATCGGTATCGAGCTGGGCATCCGCGTCGGCAAGGTGAAGGCGCTCACCGGTCTCGGCGCACCGCTGCCGGCGAACGGTATCGCCGCCGTCGCTCGCTCGTGCACCACCGGCCCGGGATGCGCGGCCGACGCCAGCCCGTTCTGCAGCGCGTTCCCGCAGTGCCTCGGTGCCGTTGCCAACATCAACATGTCCGGGCTGCCGACCTCGGTGGTCGTCGACACGGTGGCCGGCACGGTGGCCTTCACCGGTTACCAGCCGCCGGCGTCGACGCTGAGCCTGTACCTACGGCTCATCGGCCTGATCGGCGCGCTGCCGGACGTCTCGGCGAAGGTGACCCTCTCGGGCCTGCCGGCCGCGCTGGACTTCACCGCCGGACCGTTCACCTTCGGTACGGGTAACTCGCTCGACGCGCAGTACCACGCCTCAGCGCCGCTCGGGACGCTCAGCGTGGACGTGAACGCGACCACGACGAACGCCACCTTCCCGCTGCTGCGGGCCAACGCGACGATCGCCGACCTGCCCGCCGACGTCCACCTCAGCGGCAACTTCGGATCGGTGAACCGGATCAAGCTCGACGACTCGGCACCGATCACGAGCATCTCGGCGAAGATCACCAACGCGAGCTCGGGCTACCTGCAAGCCACGATCACGGGCGTGCCCGCGACGATGGACTACCTCGTCGACCTGCCGAACTCGCACGCCGAAGCGACGATGTCGTCGGCGATCGATGACATCTCCGTGATCGCGCACGTGCCGTTCGACGGTCGCACCTGGTCGGCCTTCGTCCAGGCCACGACCATCCCCGGCCACTTCACGGCCGACTTCGGGGCGGGCTCGTTCGGCTTCCACGCGCTGTCCGGCGCACTGGGCTCGGCGACCTTCGCGGTCAGCAACCACGCCGGCGCCACCGTGCCCGCGCTGAACGCCTACCTGGCCGCGCACTACGACCAGCTCAGCGGTGACATCGACGCCGGGGCGCGGGTGACCCAGCTCAGCACGGTCGCCTATGGCAAGAGCGCGGCCGGCAACCAGACCTTCGACCTGGACATGGGCGCGGCCACCGTCGGCCTCGATGCCAACATCGTCCTCGCGGCCAACGGCGCCCAGGACACACGGTTCTCGGTGGGCGGCACGCTCACCACCCCGAACACGGTGCACGTGGACATCGCCAACAGCGGCCACATCGTCTACCAGGCCGACACGTCCGCCGCGCTGTTCTTGTCGGCGGCCGTCGGCAAGGTGGCGGCGCTGTCCGGGCTCGGCGCCCCGCTCTACTCGCAGGGTGTCGCGGTCCGGGCCAAGGGCTGTAGCGGTGGCGCCGGGTGTGCCAACGACGCCAGCGTGTTCTGCTCGGTGTTCTCGGCCTGCTTCGGTGCGGTGGCCAACGTCTCGCTTCCCGGCCTGCCGACCAAGGTCGACATCGACACCCAGGCCGGCACGGTCAACCTGGTGGGCCTCCACCCGACCGGCACCCTCAAGGTGTTCGCCGAGCTGAACGGCCTGCTCGGCAGCAGCCTCCCGCGGGTCCGGGCACTCGCCACGATCAGTGGCCTGCCGTCCGTGCTGGACCTGAACGTGGGTCCGTTCGGGGCCGACCCGGCCGACCCGGCCAAGTTCCGCGCGGGTTACTCGGCCTCCGCCGGCCTGGGTCACCTGCAGGTCGACGCCGACGCCGACACGACGAGCAGCCTGGGCACCATCCGGGGGCAGCTCATCGCGAGCAACCTGCCGAAGTCGGTCTCGGTGACCGGCACGTTCGGTTCGCAAAGCCACATCGACGTGGTGGACCCGGGCGGCATCGGAGAACTGCGAGTGCAGGCGACGGCCACGCTGGGCGGCACGCCCGGCTCGGCTCTGATCGACTTCACCGACATCCCCGGTGCGATGCACCTGGACGTCGGGTCGGCCGACACCGGCAACGGCGTGAACGCGCCCGAGTTCACCTACATCGGCTGCCAGGACAACTCCAACCCGTGTACCTCGCCGGACAACACCCTCGACGGGCTGGTGCAGGTGGACGCGCAGCTGAGCCAGAACGTCGGCCCGGCCAGCATCGGTACCGACGGCGCGTTCTTCCGGTTCACCAACCTCGGTGGCGACACCAAGGTCCGGCTGAACCCGTCGAACTACCACCTGGACGTGACCTCCGAGCCGTCAACGGAGTCCTTCCAGCTCGGGCTGAACATCCAGGTCGGGGACCTCCCGAACCAGGAGTTCTCCGAGCAGATCTTCGACTTCCTGGCGACCCAGGGCTACGTCGAGGGTCACTACGGGCTCCGGCCGAGTCACATCGGCGACATCGAGATCGACATCGACAACCTGCACTCGCTGCTGCTGGAGCCCGGCGCCGCCCCGTTCGGCCTGCCGGCCTTGGTCGGGCTGCTGTTCCCGGGAGTCACCGGCGATTACGGGACGTTCTCGATGAACATGTTCGACGTCGACGTGAACCCGGACGTCTTCGTCAAGATCCGGATCAACGACCCGATCGGGGACAACCACACGCCCTTCTCGTACTCGTTGCCAGCTCACATCGACAGCTTCGTGTTCCACAAGTACGACATGAACGCAGCGGCGAACATCTTCACGGTCAGCTTCATCGGCCTGGTCTGCTTCAACGTGACCCAGAAGCCGCGACCGACCGGGAAGTCCGCCAACGGGGTGACGTTGAACGGCAGCGACGGGCCGCAGACGTTCAACTTCATCGACTACAACGATGACCTCCCGGACGTTCTGGTGAATGTCATCAGTGCCTACATGTCGCCGTTCGGGCACACCTTCGACTACAACGTTGATGGATGCTGATGGGGTGATTCCGAAGAACATCACGGCTGCGCAAGCGGCGGCGGCGAGCGCGCTCCTCGTGGGCGCGCTCGTCGCCGCTGGCGGGTGCACCGCGTCGAAACGCAACGCCGGCTGCGTCCACACGTCGATCGAGCTGAAGCCGGTGCATCTCGTGAGTCAGATGGCGCCGCTGACCCTGCGGGCCACGCTCACTGGCGACGGCAAGCCGCTGCCGGCGTTCCGACTGCAGTTCTTCCTGACCTACGCCGGGCCGACCAAGCTCGTCGGCAGGTCGGGCAAGGTCGACAACCTCACCGGCTACGCGACGACGAATGCCGACGGCGTGGCCACCTTCAAACTCGGGCACGGCCCGGCCGGGGAGGCGCTGCCGGACGAGCGCGGGGTCGGCT
The DNA here is from genome assembly GCA_032160665.1 of Pseudonocardiales bacterium. GTDB lineage: Bacteria > Actinomycetota > Actinomycetes > Mycobacteriales > Jatrophihabitantaceae > Jatrophihabitans. Next base: position 11,784 of record JAVHVH010000227.1, on the reverse strand, counting down.
ACACGGTCCGGCTGACCCTCGGGAATCCGATCAAAGGCCGGTACTACTGCGGCAGCGACGCCAGCGCCTCGTTCACCTGAAATGGGCGGTCGCTACGCTCGCCAGCGTGCGCGTCCTCGTGATCGGATCCGGTGCGCGCGAACACGCACTGTGCCTCGCGCTCGCGGCCGATCCGGGCGTTACTGCCCTGATCTGCGCCCCCGGGAACGCGGGGACGGCTACCGTTTCCGAGCAACGAGGCGTGGACGCTCTGGATCCCGCCGCCGTTGCCACTCTGGCCGGCGAGTTGCAGGCCGATCTCGTGGTCGTCGGCCCCGAGGCACCGCTCGTTGCCGGCGTCGCCGACGCGGTGCGGGCTGTCGGTATCGCCTGCTTCGGGCCCTCCCGCGAGGCGGCCCGGCTGGAGGGCAGCAAGGCCTTCGCCAAGGACGTCATGGCCGCGGCCGGGGTGCCGACGGCCGCCGCGAGGGTGTGCGGCAGCCGCGACGAGGCCGCCGCGGCGTTGGACGAGTTCGGCCCTCCGTACGTCGTCAAGGACGACGGACTCGCCGCCGGAAAGGGCGTTGTCGTCACCACCGACCGGGACGAGGCGCTCGCGCACGCCGGCGCCTGCGAGCGGGTCGTGATCGAGGAGTTCCTCGACGGGCCGGAGGTATCGCTGTTCTGCGTGACGGACGGCACGACCGTGCTGCCGCTGCTGCCCGCCCAGGACTTCAAGCGCATCGGCGACGGAGACACCGGGCCGAACACCGGTGGCATGGGTGCCTACGCCCCGCTGCCGTGGTTACCCGCTGGGCTGGCCGACGACATCGTGCGGACCGTCGCGCGACCCACCGTCGTCGAGCTGGCCCGGCGCGGGACTCCCTTCACCGGGCTGCTGTACGTGGGCTTGGCAATCACGTCCCGGGGACCGCGCGTCGTCGAGTTCAACGCCCGGTTCGGCGACCCGGAGACGCAAGTCGTGCTGGCCCTGCTCGAGACCCCGCTCGGCGCCGTGCTCACCGCCGCCGCGACCGGCCGCCTGGCCGAGGTGCCGCCGCTGACCTGGCGACCCGGATCAGCGGTGACCGTCGTGCTCGCCGCCGCCGGCTATCCCGGCACGCCGCGCAGCGGGGACGTCATCTCCGGGGCGGACCAGCCCGGCGTGATTCACGCCGGCACCCGACGGCGCGAGGACGGCGCGGTCGTGGCCGCGGGCGGGCGAGTGCTCTGTGCGACCGCCGTCGGCGCGACGCTGGCCGAAGCCCGTGATCGCGCGTACGAGCTGGTGGCCCGCATCGACCTGCCCGGCGGTCAGTACCGCCGCGACATCGCGGCCCGCGCGATCGACGGCGTCATCGCGCCGTAGCGCGGGTCGCCGGGCACGGGTTTGCAGACTGTCGGGTCCGGCGAGCAACCTGGACGTGTGGCGCGCGATGACGGACCGGTCGACTTCGAGCCCGCCGCCGCGGCCGACGACCCGGGCGCCGAGGAGGATCTGCCCGAACCCGTTGGTCGGAATCCGGCCGGCACCATGTCGCAGCGGCGCAGCCTCGTCCTGGCCGCGCTCATCCTCGTCGCGCTCGCGCTCGGCGCTCGGGCCCTGACCAAGCACGATCGCTCGTCCACCGCGCCCTCCGCCGCCAGCTCGTCCACCGTCGCGGCCCGGCCGACCCTGAGCCCGAGCCCCGAACTGGCCGCGCCCGGCCCGGGTGAGTCGGACGTCCTGGTCGTGCTCCCTAACGGCGGGCTGTCGCACGCGGCCGGGGTCATCGTCGCGCGAGAGTCCGACACCCGATGCCCGGCCCCGGACATCGGGCTCACCTGCATGTCGTCGGCCAAGGTGTCGGCCGCCTTCCTCTCCGCCGTCGTGGCTGCGTTCCCGGGCGCCCGGCCCACGTCCGCGCTGGCAGTGGAAACGGGTGGCACCGGCGAGGGCGGCCAGCAGCTGCATTTCGCCCGGCTGACCGCGCGGGCGGCCGGCGTGGAGATCCTGATCCAGGTGCAGCAGGGCTCGGTGCAGACGGGGCCGGATGTCAGCAGCGACGACGGCCGGCGCACGGTCATCTACCGGACGTACCGGGCCGACGGCTACCTCGTTCAGGTCTTGACCTCGGCACCGTCCGGGCACGCGCCCTCGCCGGCACGAGTGGCGAAGCTCGTCGCCGACCCTCGGCTGCTCATTGCGCCCTGAGGGCGGGACAATGGTCAGGTGAAGCCCGCGATCCCCAACGTCCTGGCCGGCCGCTACGCGTCGACCGACATGACGAGGCTGTGGTCGCCGGAGCACAAGATCGTGCTCGAGCGGCAGTTGTGGGTCGCGGTGCTGCGGGCCCAAGCCGCGCTCGGGGTGGACGTCCCGGACGGTGCGATCGAGGCGTACCAGGCCGTGGTCAGCCGCGGCGTCGACGCCGTCGACCTGGACTCGATCGCCGCGCGCGAACGGATCACCCGGCACGACGTGAAGGCCCGCATCGACGAATTCGCCGAGCTCGCCGGCTTCGAACACGCGCACAAGGGCATGACGAGCCGTGACCTCACCGAGAACGTGGAGCAGCTGCAGATCCGATCGTCGCTGCGCCTCGTCCGGTCCAAATCCCTGGCCGTGCTGGCCCGGCTGGCTCGCCGGGCGGCGGAGTACGACGCTCTGGTGATGGCCGGCCGCTCCCACAATGTCGCCGCGCAAGCAACCACGCTCGGCAAACGGTTCGCGACCGTCGCCGACGAGCTACTGGTCGCGGTCGCCCGCCTGGACGACCTCGTCGCGCGCTATCCGCTGCGCGGGATCAAGGGCCCGGTCGGCACCGCGCAGGACATGCTCGACCTCCTCGACGGTGACGCCGACAAGCTCGCCGCCCTCGAGCAGCAGGTGGCGCAGCACCTCGGATTCAGTACCGTGCTGACGAGCGTCGGCCAGGTCTATCCGCGCTCGCTCGACTGGGACGTCCTCTCCGCGCTCGTCCAGCTCGCGGCGGCGCCGTCCAATCTCGCCACGACGATCCGGTTGATGGCCGGCAACGAGCTCGTCACCGAAGGCTTCCGGGCCGGCCAGGTCGGGTCCAGCGCCATGCCGCACAAGATGAACACCCGCTCCGCCGAACGGATCAACGGCTTCGCTGTCGTCCTGCGCGGCTATGCGTCGATGACGGGTGAGCTGGCCGGGGACCAGTGGAACGAGGGCGACGTCTCGTGTTCGGTCGTGCGCCGCGTTGCGCTGCCGGATGCGTTCTTCGCCGTGGACGGCCTGCTCGAGACCACGCTGACCGTGCTGGACGATTTCGGCGCGTTCCCCGCGGTGATCGAGCGGGAACTCGACCGTTACCTGCCGTTCCTGGCGACGACAAAGGTGCTGATGGCCGCCGTCCGGGCCGGTTCGGGCCGCGAGGGCGCCCACGAGGTGATCAAGGAGAACGCGGTGGCGGTCGCGCTGGAGATGCGCGAAAAGGGCACGGACGGCAACGACCTGTTCGACCGGCTCGCGGCCGACTCTCGCCTCGGCCTGTCCGCCGATGCGCTCGGCGCGCTGCTCGCCGAGCCACTGTCGTTCACCGGAGCGGCGCGCGAGCAGGTCGCCGCGGTGGTCCGAGCCGTCGATCGTGTCGTGGCGTCCGAGCCGGACGCGGCCGGGTATCGCCCCGAGCCCATCCTCTAGCTGGTCATTCGCCTCGGGGCAGCGGCACCATGGGGTCATGGCCGCCGTCGAACGGCTCGATGCCGCGGACGACGACGTGCTGGAACTCGGTCCGGCGCGCACCCGATGGCGCGTCGGCTTGGTCCTTGTGGCCGCGGTGGTCACGGTCGCGGCCGGGATCCTCGTTCAGCACCGCGACGGGCGCCGAGCGCCACAGCCAGCCGCGTCGGCCGCGCCGGTTGCCGCGACTGTCCCCCACACAGCCGTCCTGATCGACGGCCGGTCGGTCGTCGTCCTGGTGCACGGCCGGCTGCGAGTTCAGGAGATATTCAGCGGCCGACTCCTCGGACAGACGCCTGCTCCCGACGCCGGGACGGCGGGCACCCTCGAGCTCGTCGCCGATCCGGACACCGGACTGCTCTGGGTCGTGACGGCCAACTCAGTGCCGACCCGGATCGCGGCGTACCGGCTCCCGAGCTTGAGACTTGTGCGGCACGTGTCTTGGGTGCGGCTGGTTGTCTCGGCCGCCGCGGTTGCCGGGCACCTCTACGTCTCGACATCGGTGGGGGTGGCCGATCTCGCCCCCGGTGCGGCGATCCCCGAACCGGTCCCCGGGCTGTACGGCGCGGTCGGTCCTCTCGTGGTCGACCCGAGCCGGCACGGGATCATCGCGACCGACCTGGGCTATCCGACGGTCGTGTGGTCCTACCGCCCCGGTGCGGTACCACGGGCGTCTTCGGCTCCGCTGCGAATTGCCGATCCCACGCTGGCCGTCGTCGGGAATCGGATCTGGATCGCCGGCCATCAGGGCGAGCGAGCCGCACTGTGGCGACTCGACCCGGCGACACTCGCGGTTGTCGACCGGGCCCGGCCGGTATCCGGCCCGCGCGCCCGGTTGGCCCTCGTCGCGGCGGGCGCCGGGGTCATTTGGCTACGCGGCTCGAACGACGCGGACAGGCTTTTCTGCGCGGACGCCGATCGTGGCGCGCTTCTGCAGGCCTGGCGAGTCCGCGGCAGCGTGGACTCGACGTCCGGCCTCGCGTACGCGGACACTGCGGACGGGCTGCGGGCGCTGGCGTTGGCGGGCTGCCCAGGCTGATCGCTTCGACCTCAACTCGGTGCGCGCCCGGCCAGCCGATCCGGGCGGCCCACGTTCCAGTAGCCCTTCACGAAGATGGCGTCGTGCGGCACCCCGCGGCTCTCCACGACCGCGCGCAGGGTGACCATCGCCCGGCTCTCGCCCAGCAGGTAGGCCCGGCCCGTCCGGTCCGGCAGATCCAGGTCGGCCAGGGCGTCAGCCAGCAGATCCGGTGTGCCCGGCGGCGCGTCGTTGCGGTGCACCCAGCGGACCTCGGCGGCTGCGATGGCCTGCTCGTCGCCGGCGTCGCGCACCTCGACGAGCGCGAGCGCTGCCTCCCCGGGCGGCAGCGCCTCGCAGATCGCGGCGACCGCGGGCAGGGCGGACTCGTCCCCGATCAGCAGATGCCACGGCGCCGCGCGCAGCTCCAACTTGCCCCGCGGGCCCTGGAACTCGACCTCGTCACCGCGACGGGCCGACTCGGCCCAGCGCGCCCCGGGGCCGTCGCCGTGCAGCAGCACGTCTAGATCGAACTCGCCGGTGTCCGGACGGGCGTGCCGGATCGTGTAGCGGCGCTTCACCCGCCGACCGGATTGCTCGCGGAGCAGCAGCTCGACGTCCTGCGCCGGACGGGTCACGATCCCCACCATCGACTCGGCACGCACCGTCACGCGACGCATCCGCGCGGTGAGAGGAGCGGCCGCGACGACCTGCGCGGCGTGCGTGGGGGAGCGACGGACAAGGGGAGCGGTCACAGTTCCCCGACCCTAACCACCTGCGCTCTATCGGGCCGCCTTGCTCTGCTAACCAGGGCTCAGCGCCTGCGTACTCCAGGTGAGCAGAGCAAAGCGCGCGAGGGAGCACACCGGCGTCCGAGCACTACGAGGCGGCAGCGCGCATGATGGTCCCGTGGCCATCAGCGCTTTCGACCTCTTCTCGATCGGCATCGGCCCGTCGTCCTCGCACACGGTGGGACCGATGCGAGCCGCGCGCACGTTCGCCCAGGGTCTGGCCGACGACGGTGTGCTGGACGGTGTCGCCCGGGTACGGGTCGAGCTGTTCGGCTCGCTCGGCGCGACCGGACACGGCCACGGCAGCGACCGCGCCGTCATCTTGGGCCTGCAGGGCGAGCTGCCCGAAACGGTTGACACCGTGACGGCGCCGGCCGCGGCGGCCGCGGTGCGCGAGAGCGGCCAGATCGAGCTGCTGGGCAAGCACGCAGCGCTCCTCGGGCCCGATGACCTTGTCCTGCACCGGCGCACCAGTCTGCCGTTCCACCCGAACGGGATGCGCTTCTTCGCCCACGACGCGGCCGACAAGACGATCCGCGAGCGCACCTTCTACTCCGTCGGCGGCGGCTTCGTCGTCGACGAACACGCCGCGGGAGCCGATCGCATCAAGGCCGACGACACCGTCCTGACCTATCCGTTCACGACCGGAGCCGAACTGCTCGCCCGGTGCACCGCCACCGGCCTACCGATCAGCGGCGTCATGCTGGCCAACGAGCTGGCCTGGCGCACCGAGCCGGACGTCTACGCCAGCCTGCTCGAGATCTGGTCGGTGATGCAGCAGTGCGTGCAGAACGGGTGGGCGCATGAGGGCACGCTCCCGGGCGGGCTCAAGGTGCGGCGCCGTGCGCCCGAGCTGTACCGGCGACTGTGCAGCGAGACGTTTGCGACCGACCCGCTGCGCGTCATGGACTGGGTGAACCTGTTCGCGCTTGCGGTGAACGAGGAGAACGCGGCTGGTGGCCGGGTCGTCACCGCGCCCACCAACGGCGCGGCGGGTGTCATACCCGCGGTGCTGCACTACTACGTCCGCTTCGTGCCGGGCGCGACCGAGGACGGTGTGGTGCGGTTCCTGCTGTGCGCCGCCGCGATCGGCGTCCTCTACAAGGAGAACGCCTCGATCTCCGGTGCGGAGGTTGGTTGCCAGGGCGAGGTCGGCTCGGCGTGCTCGATGGCGGCCGGCGCCCTGTGCGAGGTGCTGGGCGGCACACCGGAACAGGTCGAGAACGCCGCCGAGATCGGCATGGAGCACAACCTGGGCCTGACCTGCGACCCGGTCGGCGGGCTCGTCCAGGTGCCCTGCATCGAGCGCAACGCGATGGCGGCGGTGAAGGCGATCAACGCCGCGCGCATTGCCCTGCGCGGCGACGGCCGGCACATCGTCAGCCTGGACAAGGTGATCAAGACCATGCGCGAGACCGGCGCCGACATGAAGGTGAAGTACAAGGAGACGGCGCGCGGCGGGCTCGCCGTCAACGTCATCGAGTGCTGACGGCTTTGCACCTTTCAGCGCCCTGAATCCGGCCGGATTGGGGCGCTGAAAGGTGCAAAGCGCGGGGGTCCGGTGAGCCGCGGCCGGCCCCGGGTTCCGGTGAGCCGCGGCCGGCCCCAGCCGGTTCCGGTGAGCCGCGGCCGGCCCCGGCGGGGTTCGGCCCGCCGTCGCCGGCCCCAACGGGTCGGCTCAGACGGCGACTGCCTCCAACGGCGGCTGGGTCGGTAGATCGGTCTTCTTGACGTTGATGATCACGGCCGCAGCAATGATCGCCGCCAGGCCGAACACAGCACCGGCGAAGAACCCCTGACCCGACGCGTGCGCGAGCAGGTGGTGAACGAAGTCCCGGTACGGCCCGTCGAAGAAGGCCTGGGCCTGTGGACGCGAACCCGCCGGCAGGCTGCTGACGAACTTGTCGATATCCGCCCGCTGGATCGGGTTGCTGCCCGCCTGGGCGAGCCGTTCGCCGATCGCCTGCTGCACACCGCCCGGCAGGTTCCCGATGGCCTTGGGCAGCACCGTCTGGTGGGTGTTGCCGTAATTGCGCGCGGCGGTGCCGAAGACCGTGGTCATGACAGACAGGCCGAGCGCTCCTCCGACCTGCTGGCCGACGTTGAGTAGGGCCGACGCCAGGCCGGCGTCGGTGTTCGCGACTTGCGACACCGCCGTGTTGGTCAGCGGGACGAACAGGCAGCCCATCGCGACTGCGAGCACGAGCATGCCGGGCAGCAGCTTGCCCGCGTAGCTGGAGTCGGCGTTCACGGTGGACAGCCACAACAGCGACAGTGTCAGCAGCGTGGTGCCGGTGATCATCAGGATCTTCGGACCGACAATGTGCAGGATCTTCGCGACCACCTGGGATGTGATACCGATCGTGAACGCGACCGGCAGGAACGCCACGCCGGTCTTCAGCGGGCCGTAGTCGCGCACCAGCTGGACGAAGAAGGTGATGAAGTAGAACATCCCGAACATCGCGGCGCCGACGACGAGCATCACCAGGTAGGAGCCGCTTCGGTTGCGGTTCTCGAAGATCCGCATCGGCATCATCGGATCGCGGGCCACGAAAGCCTCGTAGAGCACGAAGCCGACCAGGAGCACGATCGAGAGGCTGAACACCACAAATGTCTCGGTGTTGCCCCAGCCGCTGTGCGCGACGTGGATGAAGCCGTACACGAGCGACACCATGCCGGCGACCGAGATGACACCACCGAATACGTCGAAGCCGCCCCTCAGGCGCTCGGACTCGTGCAGGTAGAGGAACGCGCCGACGATGAGCAGGGCACCGATCGGGACGTTCACGAACAGCACCCACCGCCAGCTGAGGTAGTTGGTGAGCACGCCGCCCAGCAGCAGACCGAGCGCCGCTCCCGCACCGGAGACCGCGGCGTACACGCCGATCGCCCGGGTGCGCTCGCGTCCTTCTTCGAACTCAGTCGTGATCAGCGAGAGGGCGGTGGGCGAGGAGATGGCCCCGCCGAGGCCCTGGATCACGCGGCCGAACAGCAGGAGACCGAAGCTGTTGGCGATACCGGCCAGGAAGCTGCCGAAGGTGAACAGGAACAGGCCGGTGATGAACATCCGGCGGCGACCAAAGATGTCACCGGATCGGCCACCCAGGAGGAGCAGGCCACCGAACGCGAGCGAGTAGGCGTTGAGCGCCCAGGTCATGTCGGTCTGGCTCTTGTCGAAGTAGGCGCCCATGGATGGCAGGGCGATGTTCACGATCGTGCCATCGAGCACCACCATCAGCTGGGCGCCCGCGATGATGAGTAGGACGAGGGCTGGGTGGGCGTGCCGACGGGCGCCGTCGGCGGGTGCGGCCTTGGTCTTGGCCGCGGGCGACGTCTGGGTCACGAGATGCTCCGTTCACTGTGGATCTCTGGCTAGCGTCCCAGCGGGATCAACCGCTTTAGTGGACGTGGCCGTTCACTATTGAGGTAAACTAGCGGTCGGTCTTAGAGAACGCAAGCGTGCACTAAATGTCATTCCGATGAAATGTCCCCGGCACAGAGCATGGACGAAGGGTCCGACACAAGTTGACGGCAACCAGGACAGCAGACGACGTCGCGGCGTGCGCGCCCCAACGCAAGCGGGGGGTCGCACTCGAGGACGCCATCCGCGAGGCGGCTTACGCCGAGTTGACCGAAGCCGGCTACACCGCGTTCAGCGTCGAGGCCGTCGCTGCCCGCGCGCGCACCGGCAAGGCCAGCATCTACCGGCGGTGGCCCACCAAGCAGGACCTCGTCATGGACACCCTGTGCGCCCAGTTGCCGACTCCCGCCCAGTGCGGCATGGAGATGGAGCTCGATGACTCCGTCACCACGGTTGACGCCCTGCGGATGGTCGCCAGTGCCATCGGCAGTGTCATCACCAGTCCAGCCGGCGATGCCTTGCGCGCCATCAAGTGCGAAGCCGCCGCCGACCCCGAACTCGCGCAGCTCATCGACGAACGCTTCCAGGCGCCGCGCCGGGAATTCCTGCTCCAGCTGCTGCGCCGCGGGGTCGCGCGCGGCGAGGTCCGGCCGGGTGCCGATACCGCGCTGGTCGCCGACGTCGTCCCGGCCGTGTTGACGCACCGGGTGATCGTCCAGCGCGAGCCGCTCACCGAACGCGATATCACCGCGGTCATCGAGCAGATCTTCATCCCGCTCGTTGAGGTTCGCTGAGCGGCAGGTACGGCCTCCGCGAGGGGTACGGCACGATGGATTAGTGGGCGACCGGTGGCAAGGACTGCGCCGCGGCTACCTCCAACGGGCACCCGGCCTGATCGCCGGCATCGCCCTTCTGCTCGGCGTCCTCACCCTCATCGACGCGTTGTTCGTCGGCCAGCGGTTCCGGGTCCACGCGATCACCCGGGTCATACCCGTGCCGGCCAGCGCGGCGGCGACCGCGGTTGTCTTCGTCTCGGGCTTGCTCCTGATGCGGCTCGCGGCCGGGTTGCGCAAGCGCAAGCGGCGCGCGTGGCGGGCCGCGCTGCTTGCCAGCGGCGCGTTGACGGTCGCCCACGCCTTCCGCGCGGAGAGTCGCTACCTCGAGGCGGGGATCGGGCTCGTCCTGATCGTCCTCCTCGTCGCGGCCCAGTCCCGCTTCACTGCGAAGCCGGACGCGCGCAGTCGCTGGTTCGCGCTGCGGTTCTTCGTCCAGGCCTCTGTCGTATCCGTCGTCTACGGGATCGCGTTGATGTACCTGCCCGGCGACCAAGTCCCCGGCCATCCCGGCTTCTGGCGGCGGCTGCAGGAGGTCCTGTACGCGCTGGTCGGAGTGAAGGGGCCCGTGCGGATCGACGACGACCGCTTCGCTGACGTCCTGCACGCAACTCTGTTCGGGCTCGCCCTCGTCACGGTCGTATTGACGGTCCTCTTCGCGCTTCGCCCCGAGGAACCGATCGGTGCGCTGTCCGACGAGGACGAGCAGCGGCTGCGCGACCTGCTGGCCAAGCAGGGGTCGCGTGACTCGCTCGGCTACTTCGCGTTGCGTCGGGACAAGTCGGTCGTGTGGTCGCCGACCGGCAAGGCCGCCATCACCTACCGCGTCGTGCTCGGTGTCGCGTTGGTCAGCGGTGATCCGATCGGCGATCCAGAGGCGTGGCCGGGTGCTATCGCCGCCTACCGCGAGTTGGTCGACGAGTACGCGTGGACGCCGGCCGTGATGGGCTGCAGCGAACTTGGCGCAACCATCTTCAAACGCGAGGGCGACTTCTCGGCGCTCGTATTGGGCGACGAAGCGATCGTCGAGGTGGACGACTTCACCCTTGATGGGCGGGCGATGCGGGGCGTGCGGCAAGCGTGCACGCGGGTCGCCCGCAGCGGTTACGAGGTGCAGATCCGACGAGTTGCCGAGCTGTCTCAGGACGAGGTCGCACAGTTGCGGCGTGCGGCCGAGGCGTGGCGAGGTGACGCGGTCGAGCGGGGCTTCTCGATGGCCCTATCCCGCCTCGGCGATCCGTCCGACGGAGATTGCGTCGTGGCCACCGCGCACGCGGCCGGCGAACTGCGCGGCCTGCTGCATTTCGTCCCCTGGGGAGCCGACGGTCTGTCACTCGACCTCATGCGCCGTGACCGTACGGCCGACAACGGGCTGAACGAGCTCATGATCGCGGCCGTGTTGCTGCGTGGTGCTGACATCGGAGTGCGTCGGGTGTCGCTCAACTTCGCGGTGTTCCGGGACGCGATCGAGCGGGGCGAGAAGATCGGAGCCGGGCCGGTCCTGCGGGCGTGGCGGGCGATGCTGGTGTTCGCCTCGAGGTGGTGGCAGATCGAGTCGCTGTACCGCTTCAACGTGAAGTTCCGGCCGTACTGGGAGCCGCGGTTCATCTGCTTCCCGTCCACGCGGGACCTCCCCCGGATCGCGGTGGCGGCCATGGAAGCCGAGGCGTTCCTCGTCCGTCCGCACCGGCTCAAGCGGCTGCTCGGCCGCGGTTAGGGGACGAGTCGGGCGAGGTGGAAGGGGTTCCTGACGGCCTTGTAGGCTTTGCGCTCGGTGGCTGCGCATGATTCCCGGCCGCTTGGAGGCTTCGCCTAGTCAGGTCTATGGCGCCGCACTGCTAATGCGGTTTGGGTCTAAAGCCCATCCCGGGTTCGAATCCCGGAGCCTCCGCTGCGACGGTCCGTCCGGGTCCGTCGCGGGGCCGCCCGCTAGACTGGCCCGTCGGTACATCAGCGCCCGTAGCTCAACGGATAGAGCACTTGACTACGGATCAAGAGGTTGCAGGTTCGAGTCCTGCCGGGCGCGCCAGCAATTCTGCGGGTTCCAGGCATGCCGGATCAGGGCCACGAGCGCTCTGACAGCAACGGGCGTCATGCAGGGCCGGTCAGGC
>JAVHVH010000226.1:0-33022 GCA_032160665.1 Pseudonocardiales bacterium | reverse complement strand
CTAGGGCCGCTCGCGGCCCCGCGGAGGTGGACCGCCGACGGTCTCGGGCAGACTGGTGCCGTGCCCGCGACGATCCTGGACGGCAAGGCGACGGCGGCGGCGATCCGGGCCGAGCTGGTCGAACGCGTGTCCGCGCTGACGGCGGCCGGCCGGCAGCCGGGCCTCGGCACGCTGCTGGTGGGCGACGACCCCGGCAGCCGGTGGTACGTCAACGCCAAGCACAAGGACTGCGCCGCGATCGGCGTCAACAGCATCCGACGTGATCTGCCCGCCACGGCCACCCAGGCCGAAGTCGAGTCCGTCATCGCCGAACTCAACGCCGACCCCGCCTGCACGGCGTTCCTCGTACAGCAGCCCACCGGACTGGACGAATTCGCGATCCTTGCCGCGGTCGATCCGGTGAAGGACGTCGACGGCCTGCACCCCACCAACCTGGGCTGGCTCGTGCTCGGCAAGCCGGCTCCGCTGCCCTGCACGCCCACCGGCATCATCGAGCTGCTGCGCCGCTACGAAGTACCGATCGCCGGAGCGGACGTCGTGGTGATCGGTCGGGGCATCACGGTCGGTCGTCCGCTCGCGCTCATGCTGTCGCGTCGCACCGAGAACGCGACGGTCACCATCTGTCACACCGGCACCCGCGACCTCGCCGCGCACGTGCGCACCGCCGACGTCGTCGTGGCTGCGGCCGGCTCGGCCGCCCTGATCACCGCGGACATGGTCAAGCCCGGAGCCGCCGTTCTGGACGCCGGGGTGAGCCGAGTCGACGGCAGGATCGCCGGCGATGTCGCGTCCGACGTGGCCGAAGTGGCCGGCTACCTCAGCCCCAACCCCGGCGGTGTCGGGCCGATGACCCGCGCGATGCTCCTGCGCAACGTCGTGGAGGCCGCCGAGCGCGCCGCCGCAGACCGGGCATGACGTGCTCGGACGAGTCGGGCGCTGGATCAGCGAGCAGTTCGCCTTTCTGCTCGTGCTCGCGGTGCTGGCGGCCGCTTTCGGCTACCTGACCATCGATCCCACCCACTGGAGCCGGGTCGCGGGCGTTGTCGCCGTGGCGTTGCTGCTGGCCGGGGGCGTCCGCCTCACGCTCCCGACCGAGCGGGTCGGCATGCTCGCCGTCCGCGGCCGGATCGCCGACACCATCTGCTTCCTCGTCCTCGGTGTGGTGATTCTCGCCGTCGACATCCGGCTGCACGGCTGAGCGGCGGGTGGCCTAACCTGCGAAACAGACACCTTCCGACAGGAGACTTCGCATGTCCGACAACGCTCGCCGCGGCAAGGTCACCGTCGTCGGAGCCGGCTTCTACGGCTCGACGACCGCCCAGCGCCTCGCCGAGTACGACGTGTTCGAGACCGTCGTGCTGATCGACATCATCGAGGGCAAGCCCGAGGGGCTCGCGCTCGACCTGAACCAGTCCCGGCCGATCGAGGGTTTCGAGACGACGGTCGTCGGCGCGACCACGACACCCGAGGGCGGCGGCTACGACGCGACAGCTGGCTCGGACGTCGTCGTCATCACCGCCGGGCTGCCGCGCAAGCCGGGGATGAGCCGCATGGACCTGCTCGAGGTCAACGCCAAGATCGTGCGGGGTGTGGCCGAGAACATCGCTACGCATTCGCCGAACGCGGTGATCATCGTCGTCTCCAACCCCCTCGATGAAATGACGGCGCTCACCCAACTCGCCTCGGGCTTCCCGAAGAACCGGGTTTTCGGCCAGGCCGGAGTGCTCGACACGGCGCGGTTCACCAACAACGTCGCCACCACGCTCGGCGTACCCGTCGGCTCGGTGCAGACGCTCACCCTGGGCTCGCACGGCGACACGATGGTGCCGGTGCCGTCGGCCTGTTTCGTGGACGGCAAGCCGCTCGCCGACGTCATGGACGCGGGCAAGATCGAGGAACTCGTCACCCGTACGCGTAACGGCGGAGCCGAGGTCGTCGCACTGCTCAAGACCGGTTCGGCGTATTACGCGCCGTCGGCCGCTGCGGCACGCATGGCCAAGGCCGTCATCGAGGACTCCGGCGCGTTGATCCCGGCCTGCGCCTGGGTCGACGGTGAGTACGGCATCGACGGGGTTTACCTCGGCGTGGAGGCCGAGATCGGCAAGGAGGGCGTGCGGCGCGTGGTCGAGCGCGATCTCACCGAGTCCGAGCTCGCTGGACTGAAGGAAGCGGCCGAGGCGGTACGGGCCAAGCAGGCCGACATCGCCGACCTCTGAGCCCAGCGGTAATGCGTGATCAAGGGTGGGGATTGGCCGTCAGCGCGACCGCACCTCCCTGTTGATCAAAGGCGGTTGGCGCGACCGGAAGCGACGCTCATGGCTGACGCAGACGACGTACGCCGCCTAGCCCTCGCCTTGCCGGGCGTGGCGGAGATCGAGAGCGACGGATTCGACTTCCGGGTCGCCGACAAGGGGTTCATCTGGTCCTACCCGGAGCGCACGCCGGGCCGGCGGCGGCGCATCCGGACCGACATCGCTGTCCTATTCGTCGGTGACGAGGCCGAGAAGCAGGCCCTCGTGCTCGGCGAGCCCGAGCGCTTCTTCACCACTCCCACCTACGACGGCGTACCGCTGGTGATGCTGCGGCTGGCCGAGGTTGATGTCCAGCGGCTGGGTGAGCTGGTGACCGACGCCTGGCGGATGCGGTCAGGCTAGGGCGTGTGTCGGCGCAAGTGGCGCAGCGCCGCAGCGTCGCCCGGGCCGGCGCGGTCGGCAAGGTGCTCGGCCACCGCCGCCCGGTGCTCGTCGTCGACGTTGCCGCCGTACTTGAACTTCGCCCGGACGTCACGCACCGTCAGGCGCAGGCCGCGGATGCCGGCGAGCCGGCGGCCGTGGTCAGCGGGGTCGGCCGCGCCGCTGCCCGGCTCGGTGACGCCCAGTTGCTCGCGCAGGATCGCGGCCTTGCCGTCCTGGTCGTCCACGATTTCGGCGTCGGCGATGAGCTGGACGGCCGCGTAGTACGTGGTGGGGACACCCATCCGCGGGTCTTCGTCATCGATCGCCTTCCAGGCTGCAGGTACGTACGCCCAGTCCCCGGCCACGCTGAGTACGACGGCCGAGTTCTCGGCCAACGCGTCCCAGATCGGATTCGGTCGCGCGAGGTGCAGCAGCACGAGGTCGGGGGAGGCCAACGCGTACTGGGTCGGCACCACCACCGGGACGTCGCGCCCGCGGCCGGCCGCGACGAGATGCCCGAAGCCCTGTTCGCGGACGAAGGCCATCCACTCGTCGGTGGACGTCCCCGCGTCCCAGGGATGGATCAGCACCAACTCAGCCTAGGCACCGCGGCCCTCGCCGAGCACCGCTGCGCGCAGCACGTCCATCCCGACCGATCCGACGTCGAGGGCGCGCCGGTGGAACACCTTGAGATCGAACGCCGCGCCTTCCTTGACCCGCACCTCGTCGCGCAGTTGCAGCCAGAGCCGCTCGCCGATCTTGTACGAGGGGGCCTGGCCGGGCCAGCCCAGGTAACGGTCGAGCTCGAAGTGGCGGAACCCCTCCTCGGTGTGCGCGTGCGCGGAAAGGAACTGCCACGCCTTGTCGTACGTCCAGGCGCCGCCGCCCACCTCGGCCGGGGCGGGCAGTCCGCAATGCACGCCGATGTCGAGGACGACTCGAGCCGCGCGCAGCGACTGGCCGTCGAGCATGCCCAGGTAGTCGGCGGGATCGTCGAGGAAGCCGAGATCGGCCATCAACCTTTCGGCGTAGAGCGCCCATCCCTCGCCGTGTCCGCTGATCCACGACGCAAGGCGGCGCCAGCGGTTGAGGATGTCGCCGCGGTAGGCGGTCTGCGCGACCTGCAGGTGATGACCGGGAACGCCCTCGTGATAGACCGTCGTCCGCTCGCGCCAGGAGGCGAACTCGGTGATGCCCTTCGGGACCGACCACCACATCTGGCCCGGACGGGTGACGAGGTCCTCACTGGGCCCGGTGTAGTAGATGCCGCCCTGGTGGGTAGGGGCGATCCGGCACTCCAGGGTCCGGATGGCCTCGGGGATGTCGAAGTGGGTGTCGGCCAGCGCGGCCACCGCCTCGTCCGACGTCCGCTGCATCCAGCGCTGCAGCTCATCGGTGCCGTCGAGCCGGGAGGTACCGCTCGCGTCCAGGAACGCGATCGCCTCGTCGATGCCCGCCCCGGGCTTGATCCGCTCGGCGGTCGCGGCCATCTCGGCCGTGATCCGGGCAAGTTCCTGCTGGCCCCACTCGTAGGTTTCGTCGAGGTCGACGCGAGTGCCGACGAATGCCCGCGAGTGCAGCGCGTAGAGCTCGCGGCCCACGGCGTCCCGCTCGTCCGCTCGCGGCAACAACTCGTCGCGCAGATACGTGGCCAACGCCTCGTAGGCGGCCGAGGCCTCGTGCGCTCCACGGTCGAGGTCGGCGCGCAACGACGGCGGCAGCACGGTGCCGTCACGCGTGACCGCCTTGGTGGCAAAGGTGGCGAAGAATCCGTCCGGACCGACGTTGTCGGCGCATTGTGCGATGCCGGCCGCGACCTGGCGCCGGGCGGCGACCCGTCCGCGTTCGGCCGCGAACCGCAACGAGGACAGGTACCCCTCGATCGCGGTGGGTACGGCGGCCAGCCGCTTGGCCACCGTCTCCCATTGCGCGGCGGTGTCGCTCGGCGTGAGATCAAAGATGTCGCGGACGACCTGCAGCGGCGAGGCGATGACATTCAGGCTGGCCTCGTCCGTCCCTGCGGCGTAGAGGTCCTCAGCGACGGCGAGCGCCTCGCGCAGAGCGGCGATGGTGACGCGGTCGGTGCTGTCCACGACCTCGACGGCGTCCAGGCGGCCGAGGGTCCGGCGGCGGAGTTCGGACCGGCCCTGCCACCAATCGGGCGTGTAGTCGGGCAGCCGGTCGTCGTGGCCGGCGATCCCGAGATAGGTAGCTTCGACGGGATCGAGGGCGGCGAACTCGTCGAGATAGTTGTCGGCGACGGCATCCACGTCGGTGGGGGTGCGGGCATCGGTCATGCTCAGCACATTAGGACCCGGCCGTACCGAGATTCGCCGACCAGATATCTTGATGCCAAGAGAACTCAGTCAGGAGGACGCCGGGCATGGCCAAGATCAAGGTGACGGGGACGGTCGTCGAGCTGGACGGCGACGAGATGACGCGGATCATCTGGCAGTTCATCAAGGACAAGCTGATCAACCCCTACCTGGACGTCAACCTCGAGTACTACGACCTCGGGATCGAGCATCGCGACGCCACCGACGACCAGGTGACGGTCGACGCGGCCAACGCGATCAAGCAGCACGGCGTCGGGGTCAAGTGCGCGACGATCACGCCCGACGAGGCGCGCGTCGCGGAGTTCGGGCTGAAGAAGATGTGGAAGTCGCCGAACGGCACGATCCGCAACATCCTCGGCGGAGTGATCTTCCGCGAGCCGATCGTCATGAGCAACGTCCCCCGCCTGGTGCCGGGCTGGACGAAGCCGATCATCATCGGCCGTCACGCGTTCGGCGACCAGTACCGCGCCACCGACCTCGTCGTCCCGGGTGAGGGGACGCTGACCCTCACGTTCACGCCGAAAGACGGCGCCGACCCGATCGAGCTCAACGTCTTCGATTTCCCGGGCGGCGGCGTGGCGATGGCGATGTACAACCTGGACGACTCGATCCGCGACTTCGCGCGGGCGTCCCTGCGCTACGGCCTCGACCGCAAGCTGCCGGTGTACCTGTCGACGAAGAACACGATTCTCAAGGCCTACGACGGTCGCTTCAAGGACCTGTTCGCCGAGGTGTTCGAGGCGGAGTTCAAGTCCGACTTCGACGCCGCCGGCATCACCTACGAGCACCGGCTCATTGATGACATGGTCGCGGCCGCGCTCAAGTGGGAGGGCGGCTACGTCTGGGCGTGCAAGAACTACGACGGCGACGTGCAGTCCGACACGGTGGCGCAGGGCTTCGGCTCCCTCGGGCTGATGACGTCCGTGCTGATGACTCCCGACGGCAAGACCGTCGAGGCCGAGGCCGCCCACGGCACGGTCACGCGGCACTACCGACAGCACCAGCAGGGCAAGCCGACTTCCACCAACCCGATCGCGTCGATCTTCGCCTGGACGCAGGGGCTAGCGGCCCGCGGCAAGATGGACGGCACGCCCGAGGTCACGCGTTTTGCCGAGACGCTGGAAAAGGTGTGCGTGGACACCGTCGAGGGCGGCCAGATGACGAAGGACCTGGCCCTGTTGATCGGTCCGGACGCGCCGTGGCTGACCACCGAGGACTTCCTGGACGCCATCGACGCCAACCTGCAGAAGGCGATGGCGTAGTCGCGTTCGATCATGAGTGGCCATAACCGGACGAATCGCTCCGGCGGTCGCCCAGCCACGCGTCTCCATACCCCGAGGTATGTGGACTGTGCCGCGATTCCCTTACCGGATAAGGCATTCAGGTGAGATTCACAGGCGAGTTGGTTGGTAATACCCACAACTGCGTGTCGATTTGTGATGCCAGTCACTGGGCCATACCGTGTCATCTGGGTAACGTCGAGGTTGCCGATGGGTAAGGCCGAAGTGCCGAGTGTCGGCGCCTGACGAGGAGGCAGCACATGCTCGCGTTCGAGCGGCACGGGTCAGGCGACCCGCTGGTCCTCGTCCACGGCGTCACTCATCGACGCCAGGCCTGGTACCCGGTTCTGGATGAGCTCGCCGAACAACGTGAGGTGATCCTCGTCGACCTGCCGGGCCACGGGCAGTCCCCTCCGCTCGTCACCGAAGGGCGCCCGGTCGAGGACGTCCTGCGCGAACAGTTCAAGCAGTTTCTCACCGATCAGGACCTCGATCGTCCGCACGTGGCCGGCAACTCGCTGGGCGGACTCGTCGCGTTGGTCGCCGGCGCCGAGGGCGACGCTCGCAGCGTTACCGCGCTGTCCCCGGCCGGCTTCTGGCGCGATCAACGCCAGTTTGCCTACACGAGGCAGATCTTTCTGCGGGCCTGCACGCTGAGTGAACGGCTCGGCAATCGCACCGAACTGCTGGCCCGCACCCGCGCCGGCCGCAAGGTCATGTACGGCGTGCTGTGTGCCCGCCCGGCCCGGGTATCGGCGGATCAGGCGCTCGGTGACGTCCGCGGATTCCTCTACGCGCGTCCCGCGCTTCGTATTCTGCTCGATGCAGCGCACCCGTTCGACCGCGAGATCCCGCTGGACGTGCCTGTCACCATCGCGTGGGCCGCGCGTGACCTCGTCCTTCCGCCGTGGCAGGCCGAGATCGCCAAGCAGATGCTGCCCCACGCCGAGCACATCATGATGCGCGGCGTGGGCCACGTGCCGATGACCGACGATCCGCACTTCACGGCGAACGTGCTGCTACGCGGCAGTGCGCCCGCAGCGACGATCGCGCCCATCGACGCCTTGAAGCGGGCACCCGTGCCGCGCCGCGCCGCTGAGGTCGCCACCGCGTGACCCGCCGGGCCACCGCGGCCGGCAAATCTCCCTAGACTCGTCAAATGGCCAGCCAGACGCTGCTGAACATCGGCATCGTCCTGGTGCTGATCATCATCGAGGGTGTCTTCGTGGCGGCCGAGATAGCGCTCGTCTCCCTGCGCGAGAGCCAGGTCCGGGCACTGGCCGAGAGCGGTCGGCGCGGGATGGCCGTCGCCAAGCTGGTCTCCGACCCGAACCGGTTCCTCGCGGCGGTGCAGATCGGCGTGACGTCCACCGCCCTGCTGTCCAGCGCGTACGGCGCGGTGACGCTATCCGAGGACGCCAAGCGCTTCCTGATCGATCATGGTTGGGGCGACCGCCTCGCGAGCGCCACCGGCATCATCGGCGTCACGCTGATCATCTCCTTCGTCACGCTGGTGCTGGGCGAACTGGCGCCCAAACGCCTCGGCCTGCAACGCGCCGAGCAGGCGGCCAGTTTCTTCGCGCCGCCGCTGAGCCGGGTCGCGTCCTTCTTCCGTCCGGTCATCTGGCTGCTGTCGCTGTCGACGAACCTGGTGGTGCGATTGCTCGGCGGCGATCCCGGAGCCCGGCGCCAGCCGATCAGCGAAGAAGAGCTGCGCGGGCTCGTGGCCGCCCACGAGTCGTTGACATCGGACGAACGGCGCCTCATCGACGACGTATTTGCCGCCGGCGAGCGATCGATCGGCGAGGTCATGGTGCCGCGGACCGAGGTGACGTTCCTCGACGGGTCGATGACCGTCAGCAAAGCGGCGAAGGTGGCATCCGACTCACCGCATTCGCGCTACCCCGTCGTAGGACGCGGGCAGGACGACGTCGTCGGCTTCGTGCACATCCGCGATCTGCTGCTGCCGGGTGCGCGACACGACCGGGACCGCACCGTCGCCAGCCTGGCCCGCGAGGTCAAGGCGTTACCCGGCAGCGTTCACGTCCTCGCCGCGATGTCGGAGATGCGGGCCGAAGGGCACCACATGGCGATCGTTGTCGACGAGTACGGCGGCACTGACGGCATCGTGACCCTCGAGGACCTCATCGAGGAGGTCATCGGCGACATCCGGGACGAGTACGACGCGGACGCCATCGAATCTCGGCGGCTGGCCGGCGGCGAGATCGAGGTCGACGGCAAGCTGAACCTCGACGAGATCGCGGAGATCTCCGGCGTCGAGTTGCCCGAGGGGCCATACGCCACCGTGGCCGGCTATGTGATGGCCGAACTCGGGCGGCTGCCCCGAGTCGGGGACGTCGTCCAGCACGACGGCGTGCGCCTCACGGTCGTGCGCATCGAGGGCCGTCGGATCGCGCGGGTGCGCCTGACCCCGCGACCAGTCGACGAGCCGGACGGGTCCGACTGACCCGTCGATTACCCGCAGCGTCCGAGTGGAACAATCGAAACCATCATGGCTTCGAACCATTCAGAGTCCCCGCGCGTCCTCTCCGGTATCCAGCCGACGGCCGGCTCGTTCCATCTCGGCAACTACCTCGGCGCGGTGAAACAGTGGGTCGCCCTGCAGGACGAGAACGACGCTTTCTACTGCGTCGTCGACCTGCATGCGCTGACGATGAACGCGCCCCCGCCGGAGGAGTTGCGCGAGCGCTCGGCAGTGTCGGTCGCCCAGTTGCTGGCGGCCGGGCTGGATCCGCAGCGGTGCACGCTTTTCCTCCAGAGCCATGTGCCCGGCCACACCCAACTGTCCTGGATCATGGAATGCCTCGCGGGCTACGGCGAGGCCAGCCGGATGACGCAGTTCAAGGACAAGTCCGCGCGGCAGGGCGCCGATCGGGTGACGGTGGGGCTGTTCACCTATCCGATCCTGCAGGTGGCCGACATCCTGATCTACCAGGCGAACTACGTCCCGGTGGGTGAGGACCAGCGTCAGCACATCGAGTTGACGCGTGACCTGGCCCAGCGGTTCAACTTCACCTACGGCGATACGTTCGTTGTGCCGGAGCCCTACATCCTCGGGCGGACCGCGAAGATCCTCGATCTGCAGGACCCGACCGCGAAGATGAGCAAGTCGCTCGGCGAGGCGGGCACGGTCAACCTCCTCGACGATCCTGCGGTCACGGCCAAGAAGATCAGACGCGCGGTCACCGACACCGACGGGGAGATCCGCTTCGACCCCGAGCACAAGCCCGGAGTGTCGAACCTGCTCTCGATCCACGCGGCGATCACCGACCGGCCGGTCGCCGAGGTCGAGGCCGAGTTCTCCGGCCAGGGCTACGGCACGCTCAAGACCGCGGTCGCCGACGCGGTCGTCGCCTTCGCCGAACCGTTCGCCAAGCGCACCGCCGAGTTGTTGGGCGATCGCGCCGAACTCGACCAGATCCTGGCGCGCGGCGCCGAGCGCGCCAATGTCGTGGCCGCCGAGACCGTCCGCGCGACCTACGACCGGGTCGGTTTCCTGGCCCCGGCGCGCGGATGAGCGCGTCACCTTCTGCCGACATCAGATCGGATGAGGTCCTGCTGGGCGTCGCCATTGCCATTCCGCAGCCGCACGCGACGGTGCTCTCCAACTGGCGCCGGCAGGTCGGCGACCCCGCGGCGGATCTGGTCTACCCGCATGTCACCCTGCTGCCGCCGACGCCGGTGCCGGCCGGTTCGATGGACCGGGTCGAGAAGCACCTGGCCGCGGCCGCCGAGGAGCATCCTGAGTTCGTGATGCATCTCGCCGGAACCGGCACGTTCCGGCCGACGTCGCCCGTGGTGTTCGTCCAGGTGGCCAGAGGTGTTTCGGACTGCGAGTTGCTCGAACGCGCGATCCGGTGCGGTCCGCTGGACCGCGGGCTCGAGTTCCCGTACCACCCGCACGTCACCGTCGCGCAAGAGATCGACGATGCCGGGCTGGACGAGGCGTACGAGGGCCTGTCCGGGTTCGTGGCGCGCTTTCCGGTCCAGCGGTTCGCGCTCTTCTCGCGAGAGCCGGGGGGCCAGTGGACGTGGCGCACCGAATTCGAGCTCGCGAGCGCGGTCGCCGCGGACAGCGACTAAGCCTCTGGCCGGCCACCCTGGCGGCGGAGGCGACGCCACGAAACGGCGAGTCCCCCCACGACCAGCAACGCCGCAGCGCCGACGATCTGCAGCCCGATTGACACCTCGTGCGTCCGGGCGGCGGCAGCGATGCGCAGGCGTGCCGCCGGCGGTTCGGTGACCGGTGCCGGGTCGACCGGAGCGTCGAGGTGACCGACGGGCGGCGTGCCCTTCCTCAGCGACAGCCCCCAGTCGACAAGCTTGGTGGCCTGCTGCCACTGGTCGTCCGGCCAGCGTTGCGCCCGCAGCAGGACCACGCCGTAGCGATGTCCGTGCCGCTCGATCGCGCCGACGAACGTGTGCTGAGCGGCGTCGGTGAATCCGGTCTTGGCCACCAGGGCGCCGGGGACCGTCGTCAGGAACTGCGCGTTCTGGTTGTCCAGCTCGACCGGGCCGAATCCGTTGATCCGCTGGAGCGGAAGGCGGGAGTGCAGGGCGGTGTCGTACGCGACGAAGCGCGGCTGGTCGAGCGCGGCCCGCAGAAACAACGCCATGTCGTATGCGCTCGTGAGTTGCTGCCAGCCGTCGAGTCCGGACGGGGTCTCGACCAACGTGTCGTACGCACCGAGGCGCTGGGCTTCACGATTCATCAGGGTCACAGTCCGCACGCGTCCGCCCGCCGCCTCGGCGAGCGCCTCCGCGGCGTCGTTTCCGGAGACGAGCAACATCGCCTTGAAGATCTGGTCGATCGTGTAGCTGCCGCCGCCCACGAGCCCGGCGTGCGAGCCCTCGGTGGTGGCGGCCTTGGTGCTGACTTCCACCCGTTTACCGTCCGGAAGGAGCGGCAGCAGGGTGATCGCCGTGAGCACCTTCTGAATGCTTGCGGGCTGGTACCGGCCGTGCGGGTCGCGGGCGGCGAGCACGTCGCCGTTGTCGAGGTCGACCAGGACCCAGGCCCGGGCACTGAGGGTGTCGGGCAGGGCCGGCGCACGGTTGGGGAGGACGAGCGAGCGGCCGAGCAGTCGGGGGCCACCGACCGGCTCGCCGCGCGGCCCGAGCCCGCCGAGCCGGGGATGGGGATCGGGTGCGGCCGGAGAGTTGCCGCTGTCGCTCGGCTTCGGCGCTTTCGGTGGAACGGCGTGACTGGTCGGCCCGCTCGTCGGTCCGCTGGACGGCGGGGGTGCGGCGCCGGCCCCGGGGGCGGCGACAGCCCCGAGCAGCAGCGCCGCCAGCGCTGCCGCCGACGTCCGCCGAGCTCGCACGGCACGAGGGTAGGGCGGCGTTCGCACCGGCCGTCGCTGACATGCCGCGGGTGCGGGAACGCGAGCGAGAAATGTCCAAGATTCACACAACGATCGAATGACGACACTCGCGATGGGTCCCAGGGCTCTTGCGGCGCGGCCCGGGCTGGATACGGTGGCCCCCATACATCACCGACGGCTGCGGCCGTATTCGAAAGGATGACCTATCGTGCATGGTCTGCGTGCGAGCGCTGCACTGGCTGGGATGGCGGCGTTCGCGCTCGTCCTGTCCGGTTGCGGCAGCAAGAGCAACGGGGGCGGCAACTCGACCGCAGCTGACACCAATACGGCGTCATCGCCCGGCGGCGCCAGCAGTTCGGCCCCGGCCGGGAAAGCCCTGAGCGCCTGCATGGTGCTCGACACGGGCGGTGTCGATGACAAGTCCTTCAACCAGTCGTCCTACGCGGGCATGACTGCGGCGGCCCAAAAGAACCCTAACCTCAAGATCTCCTACGTCCCGTCCAACTCCGGCAACGACTACACGCCGAACCTGAGCGCCGAGGTCAACAAGGGCTGCGATCCGGTCATCGCGGTCGGTGGCCTGATGACCGACAACGTTAAGACGGTCGCGGCGAAGAACCCGTCGGTCCACTTCGCCGAGGTCGACTCCGGCTCCACCGGCCCGAACGTCTACGGCCTGCAATTCAACACCGCCCAGGGTGGCTTCCTCGGCGGCTACCTCGCCGCGGCCATGACGAAGACGGGCAAGGTCGCCACCTGGGGTGGTCTGAACATCCCGCCGGTGACGATCTACATGGACGGCTTCTGGGAGGGCGTCCAGTACTACAACAAGCAGAAGAGCAAGAGCGTTCAGGTGCTCGGCTGGAACGAGAACACTCCGAAGGCCGGCACGTTCTCGCAGTCCTTCACTGACCAGAACAAGGGCAAGCAGATCAGCCAGACGCTCGTCCAGCAGGGCGCTGACATCATCTTCCCGGTCGCCGGCGGCGCGGGTCTCGGTGCGGGCGCTGCGGCGCAGGCGGCCGGCGGCAAGGTCAGCGTGATCTGGGTCGACACCGACGGCTGCGTGTCCGCCGCTCAGTACTGCAAGTACTTCCTCACCAGCGTGACGAAGAACCTGGCCGGCTCGGTCACGACGTACCTCGACGCCGCGGCGACGGGTACCTTCCCGACCGGCTCGTACATCGGCACGCTGGAGAACGGTGGCACCGGGCTCGCCCCCTACCACGACTTCGCGAGCAAGGTGTCGTCGACGGTGACGAGCGAGCTCGACAAGGTGAAGGCAGACATCACGAGCGGAGCCATCAAGATCACCTCGAAGAGCCAGCCGACGGCCTGACCGTCATCGATCCGCAGACCGGCGAGTGGGATCCGAGTCGGGTCCCACTCGCCGATCCGTTGGCCGGTTAGCAGTTGCCGGTCTACTCCTTCGAAGGGACGCGGATAGCCCGTGAAACTCGAGCTTCGAGCGATCACCAAGCGCTTCGGCTCGCTGACGGCGAATGCCGCCGTTGACCTCGTCGTCGAGCCCGGTGAGATCCACGGGCTGCTCGGCGAGAACGGGGCCGGCAAGTCGACGCTGATGAACGTGCTCTACGGGCTGTACCAGCCCGAAGAGGGCGAGATCCTCATCGACGACAAGCCGGTGGTGTTCAAAGGGCCGGGCGATGCCATGGCGGCGGGCATCGGCATGGTGCACCAGCACTTCATGCTGATCCCGGTGTTCACCGTCACCGAGAACGTCATGCTCGGGCACGAGCAGATCAACCCGGCGGGGTTCCTGAACCGCCGGCGCGCCCGGCGCCAGGTCATCGAAATCTCGAAGCGGTACGGACTCGACGTCCCGCCCGATGCGTTGGTCGCCGACCTTCCCGTCGGGGTGCAGCAGCGCGTCGAGATCCTCAAGGCGCTCAGCCGCAATGCGAAGCTACTCGTCCTCGACGAGCCCACCGCGGTGCTCACGCCGCAGGAGACCGAGGAACTGATCACGGTCATGCGCTCCCTGCGTGACGGAGGCACCTCCATCGTGTTCATCAGCCACAAGCTGCACGAGGTCCGTGACATCGCCGACAAGATCACCGTGATCCGCCGTGGCGCCGTCGTGGGTGTGGCCGAGCCGAGCGCGTCGGCCGGCGAACTGGCATCGCTCATGGTCGGGCGGCCCGTACAACTCGTCGTCGACAAGGACCTGGCCGAACCGGGCGATGTCGTGCTCGACGTCCGCGACCTGAGGGTGGTGGATCCCAACGGGGTCGTCCTCGTCGACAGCATCTCCTTCTCGGTGCGGGCCGGCGAGATCTACGCGATCGCCGGCGTCCAGGGCAACGGCCAGACCGAGGTCGTCGAGGCGCTCGTCGGCCTGACGATTCCGGCCAGCGGCACGATCGCGATCGACGGGCAGCAGGTGACGACCCTGTCCACAAACGAGGTGCTGGACATCGGGGTCGGCTACGTGCCTGAGGACCGACTGCACGACGGTCTGGTCGGCTCGTTCACCGTTGCCGAGAACCTCGTTCTGGACGTGTTCGACAAGCGGCCGTTCGCCGCCCGCGGCTCGCTGAACCTCGGCGAGATCGCGCGTAACGCCGAGGCGCGCGTCGAGGAGTTCGACGTGCGTCCTCCGACGCCGCAGGCCGCGGCCAGGACCCTGTCCGGCGGCAATCAACAGAAGGTCGTCCTCGCCCGCGAGTTGTCGCGTCCGCTCAAGCTGCTGATCGTCGCGCAGCCGACCCGCGGCCTGGACGTCGGCTCAATGGAGTTCGTGCATCGCCGGATCGTCCGCGAACGCGACGAACGGACCGCCGTGGTCCTGGTGTCGACCGAGTTGGACGAGGTACTTGGCCTCGCCGACCGGATCGCGGTCATGTACCGCGGCCGGATTGCCGGCGAAGTCCCGGCCGGTACTGCCGCCGAGGAGATCGGGCTGCTGATGACCGGATCGAGCGCGGCTGAAGCGAAGGCCGATGCCCCGCCGCTCGGTTCGGCGGCCACGAGCGATCCGGAAGCAGGTGGTGCGGCGTGACCGCCGAGACCGTCGTTCAGGACGACACGGAACGGCCGCCGGACGGCCACCGCAGTTGGTGGCGCCGGGCCCTGGACGCCTACCTGTACGGCAACGAGATCGTGGTCACCGCGCTCGCGTTCCTGTGCGCTCTCGTGTTCGGAGCGTTCCTGATCGCGATCGCCGACGCCCCCACCCGGAAGTCGCTGGGATACTTCACCAGTGCCCCGGGCGACACGTTCAGCAACGCGTGGAAAGCGATCTCGGCGGGGTACTCCGCGTTGTTCCGCGGCTCGATCTTCAATACCGACTCGCTGTACTCCAACGGCCACGTCGCCGTGTTCGGGCCGATCTCGGACACGCTGGTCAACGCGGCTCCACTCATCCTCGGTGGACTCTCCGTTGCCGTGGCCTTCCGGGCCGGCCTGTTCAACATCGGGGTCCAGGGCCAGCTGATCATCGGCGCGATCTGCGCCGGGTACGTCGGGTTCACGTATCACCTGCCGCCGGGGATCCACGTCCTCGCTGCACTCGTCGCCGGCACGGTGGGTGGCGCCATCTGGGGCGGGATCGTCGGGCTGCTCAAGGCCAGGACCGGCGCCCACGAGGTGATCACGACGATCATGCTCAATTACGTCGCGGTGTACCTGCTCGGGTACCTGCTCGGCGTGAACGGCTTCCAGGCGCCACACCAGACCGAGGCGACGTCGAGCACCGTACTGAGCACGGCGCGGTTGCCACACTTGTTCGGCGACCTGCACGCCGGCTTGATCATCGCGATCCTGGCCGCGATCGCATGCTGGTGGCTGCTGTCGCGCTCCACGCTCGGCTTCACGATCCGGGCCGTGGGCGCGAACGCGTTCGCCGCGCGGACCGCGGGCATGAACATTCCGCGCAACTTCACCACGGTCATGATCATCTCCGGCGCCCTGTCCGGCCTGGTCGGCTGCTCGCAGGTACTCGGCACCCGGCTGGTGGTGACGCAGGACGTCGACGCCGGCTTCGGCTTCGATGCCATCACCGTCGCGCTGCTCGGGCGCGGCTCGCCGCTGGGGACGGTTCTGGCCGGGTTGCTGTTCGGCGCGTTCCGGGCCGGTGGGGTGGTCATGGCGTCACAGACCACGACGCCGTCCGACGTCGTCTCCGTCATGGAACCGGTGATCGTGCTGTTCATCGCCGCCCCGGCGTTGATCCGCGGCATCTTCCGGCTGCGCGCTTCGCGCGCCGGCGGAATTGGCCAGCTGGCGAAGGGATGGAACGGGTGAGCGCGCCAACCACGGAAGCTCCGGACGACGCGCTCGTCGTCTTGCACGAGGTCGTCGAAGTCCGGGCATCGGCCCGCCGCCGGCTCGCCACCGGCGGAGGCATCGTCCTCGCCGGGGTCGTGTGCTTCCTCGCGTGGGGACTCGGTGCGCGCAACGGCGACGCTGCCTTCCTGATCTCGCAGGTCGGCACCGACCGGTACCAGATCCCGATCATGCGCTTCCCCGGGGGCGGCGCGGCGATGGTGCTCGGCGCGGTCATCGTGCTCCTCGGCGTCGGCCAGGTCGTGCGGGGCTACTCCAAGCGGCAGATGCGCTGGGTCATCTCGGTGACCGTGCTCCTGTTCGTGCTCGCGTTCCTCTGCTGGGCCGCGACGGGTGATCCGTCCAACCCGATCAGCCTCAGCGGTCTGGTCGGCAACTCGGTGATCGCCTCGATCCCGTTCATTCTGGGCGCGCTGTGTGGCATCGTCTGCGAGCGCTCGGGCGTGATCAACGTGGCGATCGAGGGCCAGCTGCTCGTCGGGGCGTTCGCGGGCGCGCTGTTCGCGTCGTCGGCTCACAACGTCGGCATCGGCATCATCGCGGCCGTGCTCGCGGGTGGACTCATTGCCGTGCTGCTGGCGGTGTTCGCGATCCGCTACCTGGTGAACCAGGTCGTGCTCGGCGTCGTGCTCAACACGTTCGCCCTCGGGCTCACCAACCTCGGCTACCACTCGATCATGCAGAGCAACCCGGACCAGTACAACGGGCTGACGTCGCTCCCGCCGATCAAGATCCCGCTCCTCGCCGACATCCCGATCATCGGCCAGGCGCTGTTCAACGTGAACATCATCGTCTACATCACCTACGGGCTGATCGTCGCCGTCGACGTCGCCCTGTTCCGCACCCGGTGGGGGTTGCGCACGCGCGCGGTCGGTGAGCACCCGAAGGCCGCGGACACCGTGGGCATCAAGGTGAACCGGACCCGCTACCGCAACGTCATCATCGGCGGTCTCATCGCGGGATTGGGCGGCGCGTTCCTTACCATCGGTGGCTCGCTGCAGTTCAACACGAACATCTCCTCCGGCAAGGGCTTCATCGCCCTGGCCGCCGTGATCTTCGGGCGCTGGAGCCCGCGGGGTGCCATCGCCGCCGCCCTGCTGTTCGGGTTCACCGACCAGCTGCAGATCACGCTGGGTATCGTCGGCACGCCGGTGACGATCCCGTCGGCGTTCCTGAGCATGGCGCCCTACCTCGTTACCGTCTTCGCCGTCGCGGGGGTCGTCGGTCGGGTCCAGGCGCCGGCCGCCGACGGCGTCCCGTACGAGAAGGGATAAACGATGCCCGACATCGACTGGCCGCTGCTGCGCCGAGCGGCGCTCGAAGCCATGGGACACGCATACGCGCCGTACTCCCAGTTCCCGGTGGGGGCCGCGGCGCTCGTCGATGACGGCCGAATCGTGACCGGCTGCAACGTCGAGAACGCGTCGTACGGGTTGGGGCTGTGCGCCGAGTGCGGCCTGGTCTCGGCGCTGCACGGCAGCGGCGGCGGCAATCTGGTGGCGTTCGCCTGCGTGGACTTCCGCGGCGAGGTGCTCATGCCGTGCGGGCGCTGCCGGCAGCTGTTGTGGGAGCACGGCGGACCCGACTTGCTGGTCGACACCGCCGAGGGCATCAGGCCGATGATCGAGGTCCTCCCGTTGGCGTTCGGGCGCGAGGACATGCCCCTTGGCTGAGGTCAACGACGCGAACTTCGACGCGGTCGACGTCATCCAGACCAAGCGCGACGGCGGCGCGCTGAGCAACGCGCAGATCGACTGGGTGATCGACGCGTACACCCGGGGTGCGGTGGCCGACGAGCAGATGTCGGCGCTGGCCATGGCGATCCTGCTGCGGGGCATGACACCGGCCGAGATCGCCCGGTGGACGGCGGCGATGATCGCGTCAGGCGAGCGTCTCGACCTCTCGGTGGTCAGCCGGCCGACCGTCGACAAGCACTCGACCGGTGGGGTCGGCGACAAGATCACGCTGCCACTCGCCCCGCTGGTCGCCGCGTGCGGCGTGGCGGTGCCACAGCTGTCCGGACGCGGGCTCGGGCACACCGGCGGCACGCTGGACAAGCTCGAGTCGATCCCGGGCTGGCGCGCGAACCTCACCAACGCCGAGTTCCTCGCCCAGCTGGACTCGGTTGGCGCGGTGGTGTGCGCGGCCGGGGACGGTCTGGCGCCGGCCGATCGCAAGCTCTACGCGCTGCGGGACGTGACGGGCACCGTCGAGTCGATCCCGCTCATCGCCTCGTCCATCATGAGCAAGAAGATCGCCGAGGGCTCGGCGTCACTGGTGCTCGACGTCAAAGTCGGAACCGGGGCGTTCATGAAGTCGCTGTCCGAGGCGCGTGAGCTGGCCCAGACCATGGTCGAGCTCGGCACCGCGCACGGCGTGCAGACTGTTGCCCTGCTGACCCACATGTCGACTCCGCTGGGGCTGACTGCGGGCAACGCGCTCGAGGTCGCCGAGTCGGTCGAGGTGCTGGCCGGCGGCGGGCCAACCGACGTCGTTGCCCTGACCCTCGCGCTGGCCCGCGAGATGCTCGACTGCGCCGGGCTGACCGACGTCGATCCGCTCGATGCCCTGAGCGACGGCCGGGCCATGGACGTGTGGCGGGCGATGATCTCGGCACAGGGCGGCGATCCGTCCGCGCCGCTGCCGGTCGCGCGCGAGACGCACGTGGTGACCGCGGAATCGTCCGGTGTGCTGACCCGGCTGGACGCGCTGGCTGTGGGCGTCGCGTCGTGGCGCCTGGGTGCCGGGCGGGCACGTAAGGAGGACCCGGTGTCCGCCGGCGCGGGCGTGGTGATGCACGCCAAACCGGGCGACTCGGTGACCGCGGGTCAGCCGCTGCTCGAACTGCACGCCGATGAGCCGGCCCGTTTCGCCCGGGCGCTCGAGGCGCTCGTCGGCTGTTACGAGATCGGCGACGTGGCCCAGCCGACGCCGCTCGTGCTCGACCGCATCGCCTGATCCGGTCAGTCGCGCTGCTCGAACTCCGCGATCGCGACGAGCGTCATCGCCGCGCCGATGGCGACGATCACCCCAGCGCACAACAGGGTCGGCACGTGCCACCCGAACCAGGTGATGCCCGGATCCAGCTGGGCGCGGGTCTCGGCCGACAGATTCAGGTGTCCGAACACGGCGTGCCGGATGGGTTCCACGGCGTAGGTGATCGGGTCGAGCCGGTTCAGCACGGCGAGCCACGGGGGAAGGTTCCGCACGGGGAACAGCGCGCCGGACAGGAAGAACAGCGGCATGACCAGCATTTGCGTCAGTGCCATGAACGACTGGATCTGGGTGATCCGGGCGGCGATCATCACGCCGAACGCGGTGATCGTGTACGCGAGCAGCAATTGCAGGACGAATACTTCGATGATGAGCGACACCGAGTACGGGACGTCGACCAGCCCGGCCAGCAGGATCACCAGCACGCCCTGGAACGTCGCCACTGTGGCGCCGCCCAGGCACTTGCCGAGCACGATCGAACTGCGCCGGATCGGCGCCACGAGCATCTCGCGCAGGAAGCCGAACTCGCGGTCCCACACGATCGACGCCGCGGAGAACATCGCGGTGAACAGCACCGCCATGGCCAGGATGCCGGGATAGAGGAAGGTCCGGAAGCTGGTGCCGTGCGTGCTGCCGGACGCGAGCTGGGAGAGTCCGGTGCCCAGGACGAAGAGGAACAGCAGCGGCTGCACGAGGGACGTGATCATCCGCAGCCGGTCGCTGGCGAAGCGCACGATCTCGCGCTCCCACACCACTCTGATCGCGCGCAGCTCACCGGTGAAGGAGTGCTCGGGCACCCGCACCGCCTGCGGCGTCGCGACGGAGGAAGCCATCAGCGGGACCGTCCGAAGATGGCCGCGCTGCGGCGCTGGTTCGCCGCGTCCCCGCTCTCGGCGTCGCGGATCGACGTCCCGGTGTAGGACATGAACACGTCGTCCAGCGACGGACGGGCGACGCTGACCGAGCGGATCGACACCGGCAGCTCGGCGAACAGGCGGGGTACGAACTGCTCGCCGGATGCCACCGCGAACGTGACGGCGCCCTCACTGATGCTCGGGTCGAGGCCGAAGTGCTCGCGCAACAAGGCGATGGCGCGCTCGTCGTCCTCGGTCCGGATCCGTACGCGGTCGGTCCCGACGCTCGCCTTGAGGTCCTCCGGCGAGCCCAGCGCGATCAGCGATCCGTGGTCGATGATCGCGATCCGGTCGCAGTACTCGGCCTCGTCCATGTAGTGCGTGGTGAGGAAGATCGTGATGTCCTCGGTAGCGCGTAGCTGCTCGATGTAGTCCCAGATCGACGCCCGGGTCTGCGGGTCGAGCCCCACCGTGGGCTCGTCCAGGAACAGCACCCGCGGCGAGTGCAGCAGGCCTCGCGCGATCTCGAGCCGGCGGCGCATGCCACCGGAGAACGTCGACACCTTCGCCTCGCGGCGTTCCCACAGCCCGACCATCTGCAGGACCTGCTGCATCCGGTCGGGGAACGCCGCGCGCGGCACGCCGTACAGCTCGGCGTGCAGCCGCAGGTTGTGCTCGGCCGTCAGGTAGGTGTCCAGCGTCGGGTCCTGGAAGACGAGGCCGATGTGGCGACGCACGAGGGCCCGTTCGGTGACGACGTCGAAGCCGGCGACCCGGGCCGAGCCGGCGGTCGGCGTCAACAGCGTGCACAGCATGCTGATCGTCGTCGACTTGCCCGCGCCGTTCGGGCCGAGAAATCCGAACACTTCGCCCCGGCCGACCTCGAGATCCACGCCCCGGACCGCCTGGACGTCGCCGAAGTGCTTGACGAGTCCGGTCGCGATGACCGCGGATTCCGCCATGCGTCCCCAATCTGAACGGTGTTCTCCTACAGGCCTACCACTTCGTCCTGTTTGCGCCCAGAGAACGACGGCCCGACGATCATCCGGCGCGGCTCGCTACGGTGAGCACCATGCCGATTGCGCTCGACGCCGCGTCGATCCGAACCGCACCCAAGGTCCTGTTACACGACCATCTCGACGGGGGTCTGCGCCCGGCGACGATCATCGACCTGGCCGAGCGGATCGGGTACCTCGCGCTGCCCAGCACGGACGCCGTCGAGCTGGCCGCGTGGTTCCGGGACGCCGCCGACTCCGGTTCTTTGGAGCGCTACCTCGAGACGTTCGCGCACACGGTCGCGGTCATGCAGACGGTGGCCGGGCTGACCCGGGTCGCCCGCGAGTGTGTCGAGGATCTCGCCGCGGACGGCGTCGTCTACGCCGAGATCCGCTGGGCCCCCGAGCAGCACACCGACGGGGGGCTGACCCTGGAACAGGTCGTCGAGGCGGTGCTGTCCGGGTTCCGCGAGGGCGAGGCGATCGCGGCCGCCGGCGGGCACTCGATCCGGGTGGGCGCGATCGCCACCGCGATGCGGCACGCGGCCCGCTCGCGCGAGATCGCCGAGCTGGCGGTGCGCTACCGCGACGACGGCGTGGTCGGGTTCGACATCGCCGGGGCCGAGGCGGGCTTCCCGCCGTCACGTCATCTGGACGCGTTCGAGTACCTGCGCCGCGAGAACTACCACTTCACCATCCACGCCGGCGAGGCGTTCGGGCTGCCGTCCATCTGGGAGGCGATCCAGTGGTGCGGCACCGACCGGCTCGGCCACGGCGTTCGCATCGTCGACGACATCACCGCCGGCGGCCGGCTCGGCCGGCTGGCCCAATACGTCCGGGACAAGCGCATCCCGCTGGAGATGTGCCCCTCGTCCAACGTGCAGACCGGCGCCGCCAAGTCCATCGCCGAGCACCCGATCGGGCTGCTGCGCCGCCTGCAGTTCCGGGTCACCGTCAATACCGACAACCGGCTGATGAGCGGGACGTCGATGAGCCGGGAGATGACGCTGCTGACCGACGCGTTCGGCTACCAGTGGTCGGACCTGCAGTGGTTCACGATCAACGCGATGAAGAGTGCGTTCATCGGCTTCGACGAGCGACTGGCGATCATCAACACGGCCATCAAGCCCGGTTACGCGGCGCTGCGGGCTTAGCCGGTCAGCTGAGCAGGCCGATGGCCTGCTTCCGCTCGAGGACCCGCAGCGCCGCAGCGTCGACCAGCTTCTTGAACGCGGCGCTGGCCTTCGTCCGCGACAGCAGCGCCGCGGTCATCTCCGCCGTCTGGTTGGCGTCGACGGTGAGGACGACGTCCCCGCCGGCGGCGACGAACGCGACCGCGCGCGCACCGGGTGTCAGGTTGCTGACCTGCGCCGCCCCGCCGAGGTCGTCGCTGATGACCAGACCGCGGAAGCCGAGGTCGCCGCGGAGCATGCCGGTGACGATCGTGCGCGAGAACGCGGCCGGGTGGGCCGGGTCGATGCGGGTGTAGATCGCCGTCGACATCATCACGAAGGGGACGTTCGCGCGGACCGCAGCCCGGAACGGCGCCAGATAGGGGTCGTTGCGTGTGGTGACCATGTCGCGGACACCGGCTGTCGTGTCGGTGTTGCCGCTGACCCGGCCGAGCCCGGGGAAATGCTTGACGGTGACGTCGATGCCGGCGGAGTTCATGCCGCGCGCGACCGCGAGCCCGTGCGCGGTGACGGCCGCCGGCGTGTGGCCGTACTCGCGGTCCAGGTCACCGATCGGCGGGTTGGGGCCGAAGCCGGCCGGGACGATGTCCAGCACCGGGGCCAGGTTGACGTTGACGCCGGCCCGGCGCAGTTGCATCCCCCAGCCCTGGGCGTAGCCCTGGAGAGTCGCCGGCGCGATCCGCCCCTGCTGAACCGCGCTGACGATCTGCGTGAAGCCGGGCCCCTGCAGACGCTGGACCAGCCCGCCCTCCTGGTCGGTGGCGATGAACAGGCCGAGCCCGCGTGGGGCCAGAGTCTGCAGGGTCGACGTCACGGACTGGGTCGCCTGCAGCCCGGCCTGGCTGGTGCCGTCGAGGATGACCGAGCCGACGTGGTACCGCGTGATCGCCTGGCTGGTCGCCGACGAGACACCAGTCGTCGAACAGTCGACCATCAGCAACTGACCGATGCGTTCCCGTTCGCTCATCGCGGCCAGCGCCCGCTGCGCGGTCGAGGCCCGCGGCGGCGTGGACGAGTGCACCGTCGACGTGGTCGGGGGCGCGGTCGTGGCCGGTGCGCTCGCCGTGCGCGGCGTCGTGCGGGCCGGCGCACTCGGGGTTGCCGAGGTGCCGGGCGGGCTGGCACTCGACGTGCACGCGGTCAGGGCGAGGCCGGCCACGGCGAGCAGGACGAGGCGCATCATCGGGCCCAGTCGAAGGTCTTGGTCACGGCTTTCTTCCACTCCGCGAACAGCTCGTCGCGCGGGCCCTCGGGCATCTGCGGTTGCCACTCGCGGTCAGCGGCCCAGTTGGCCCGGATCTCGTCCGTGGACGACCAGAACCCGACCGCCAGACCAGCGGCGTACGCGGCCCCGAGCGCGGTCGTCTCCGCGACGACCGGGCGGACCACCGGAACGCCCAGCACGTCGGCCTGGAACTGCATCAGCAGTTCGTTGACGACCATGCCCCCGTCGACCTTGAGCGAGGTCAGCGCGACACCGGAGTCGGCGTTCATCGCCTCGACCACCTCGCGGGTCTGGAACGCCGTCGCCTCCAGGGCGGCGCGGGCGAGGTGCCCGCGGTTGACGAACCGGGTGAGCCCCACGATCGCGCCGCGGGCATCGGGTCGCCAGTAGGGCGCGAACAGCCCCGAGAAGGCAGGTACGAAATAAGCACCGCCGTTGTCGTCGACGGTGCGGGCCAGCGTCTCGACGTCGTCGGCCGACGAGATCAGGCCCAGGTTGTCGCGCAGCCACTGCACGAGCGACCCGGTGACCGCGATCGAACCCTCGAGCGCGTAGACCGGCTTCTGGTCGGGGAGGGCGTAGCAGACGGTGGTGAGCAGCCCGTTCTGGCTGAGCACCTTGGCGGTACCGGTGTTGAGCAGCAGGAAGTTGCCGGTGCCGTAGGTGTTCTTCGCCTCGCCGACCTCGAGGCAGGCCTGCCCGAAGGTGGCCGCCTGCTGGTCGCCCAGGATGCCCGCGATGGGGACGCCGGCCAGCGGGCCCCGTGCGCGGACCGTGCCGTACTCCTCCGAGGACGTCCGGATCCCGGGCAGCATCGACACCGGCACGCCCATCTCGTCGGCGATGTCGGGCGCCCATTGCAGAGTGTCGAGGTCCATCAGCATCGTCCGCGACGCGTTCGTCGGGTCGGTGACGTGCACGCCGCCGTCCGTCCCGCCGGTCAGGTTCCACACCAGCCAGGAGTCGATCGTCCCGAACGCCAGCTCGCCGGCGTCGGCCCGGGCCCGGGCGCCGTCGATGTTGTCGAGGATCCAACGCGCCTTCGGTCCGGCGAAGTAGGTGGCGAGCGGGAGCCCGACGCGTTCGCGGTAGCGGTCCGCGCCGCCGCCGAGCGCGGCCAGGTCGTCGCAGATCTGCTGCGTGCGGGTGTCCTGCCACACGATCGCCGGGCCCACCGGTTGGCCCGTCGCGCGGTCCCAGACCACCGTCGTCTCACGCTGGTTCGTGATCCCGATCGCGGCGACGTCCGACGACGTCAGCTCGGCCTTCGCCAGCGCCCCGCCCATGACCGTGCGCGTGTTCGCCCAGATCTGCGCGGCGTCGTGCTCGACCCAGCCGCGGCGGGGCAGGTGCTGATCGTGCTCGACCTGTTCGATCGCGACGACGTGCGCGTCGTGGTCGAAGAGCATGCAGCGCGTCGACGTCGTGCCTTGGTCGATCGCTGCCACCACGGAAAGCATAGGCGCCAGCTTGCCAGCTAACCCTGTTGCAGCCCGAGAGGCGTGTCGTCGAACAGGTCGCGGACGAGCTCCAGGGATCGGATCCGATCTTGCGGGTCGTGCAGCTGGGTGGTGATCATCAGCTCGTCCGCCTCGGTGTCCGCGAGTAGCCGGGCCAGCGATGCCCGGACGGTGTCGGGGCTGCCGATCGCCTGGCCGGCGCGGCGCTGCTGCACGAATGCCTGCTCCTCGGCCGTCCACGGGTGCGCGGCCGCCTGCTCGGGGGTCGGCAGCCGGCCGGGACGTCCCTGCCGCAGCCGCAGGAACGACAGTGCCGCCGGGAGCGCGATCCGGGCGGCCTCGTCGTCGGAAGGTGCGCAGACCGCCTGGACCGTGACCATGGCGTACGGCTTGGTCAGCAGGCCGCCTTCCCGGAACGCCTCTCGGTAGCGAGCCAGGGCGGGCAACGTGTGGGTGCCGCTGAAATGGTGGGCGAACGCGAACGGCAGGCCGAGCAGCCCGGCGAGCTCGGCGCTGTAGAGGCTCGAGCCGAGCAGCCACAACGGCGGTTGCTGCTCGCCGGCCGGAACGGCGACGATGCGGGCGAACGGGTGGCCGGCGGGGAAATCGTCGGCGAGGAAGCACGCCAGCTCCCCGAGTTGCTCCGGGAAATCGTCAGCACCCTGCGGGCCGGAGCTGCGGCGCAGCGCGGCCGCGGTCAGCTGGTCGCTACCGGGCGCGCGGCCCAACCCCAGGTCGATGCGCCCCGGATATAGCGCGGCGAGCGTGCCGAACTGCTCAGCGATCACGAGCGGCGCGTGATTGGGCAGCATGACCCCGCCCGAGCCCACCCGGATCCGCTCGGTGGCCGCGGCGACCGCGGCGATCAGGACCGCGGGGGACGAGCTCGCGATGCCCGGCATGTTGTGGTGCTCAGCGAGCCAGAAACGCGAGTAGCCCAATTCTTCGGCGCGGCGGGCAAGCGCGATGCTGGCGCGAACGGCGTCGGTTGTCGTGTTGCCCTCGCCGACGGACGCGAGATCGAGGACGGACAGCGGCACTGGTGAAAGCCTGGTCACTTCGTATCTCAAGGCCCGCGGAGGCCTTTGTGTTCCAGTACCGTCCGGATAGTGCAGCCCGTGCAGATGCCCCGCGGGGGTGCGGCCTCACGTCTGGACGTCGCGTACCGCGAGGCCGCGTGGAGCCGGTTGGCGAGCGACGAGTTCGACGTCGTCGTCATCGGCGGCGGCGTCACCGGTGCGGGCGCGGCGCTGGACGCGGCGACTCGCGGCCTGTCCGTCGCCCTGCTCGAGGCGCGGGACTGGGCTTCGGGGACGTCGAGCCGCTCCTCGAAGCTGTTCCACGGCGGACTGCGCTACCTCGAGCAGCTGGAGTTCGGGCTGGTCCGAGAGGCATTGCACGAACGCGAACTCATGACCACCCGGCTGGCACCGCACCTCGCCAAGCCTGTGCCGTTTCTCTACCCGCTCTCGCATCGGCTCTGGGAACGCCCGTACGTGGCGGCCGGGCTGGCGATGTACGACACCATCGGCGGGCACAGCAGCATGCCGCGCCAGAAGCACCTGTCGCGCCGCGCCGCACTGCGGATGTTTCCCGGGCTGCGGGACGACGCGCTCGTCGGCGCGGTCCGGTACTTCGACGCCCAGGTCGACGACGCCCGCCACACGATGACCATCGCCCGGACCGCCGCCCGTTACGGCGCAGTGGTGCGGACCTCGACCCAGGCCACGGGTTTCACGCG
Organism: Pseudonocardiales bacterium; assembly: GCA_032160665.1. Classification (GTDB taxonomy): domain Bacteria; phylum Actinomycetota; class Actinomycetes; order Mycobacteriales; family Jatrophihabitantaceae; genus Jatrophihabitans. Next base: position 6,616 of record JAVHVH010000226.1, on the reverse strand, counting down.
CGAGTCCGACCGGGTGGTCGGCGTCGACGCCTGTGACGCCGAAGACGGAAGGCAGACGACGGTGCGGGCCGGCGTCGTCCTCAACTGCACCGGCGTATGGACGGACGAGATCCAGGCGATGTCGGGCGGACGCGGACGCTTCCGGGTCCGGGCCTCGAAGGGCGTGCACATCGTCGTGCCGCGGGAGAAGATCGTCGGCGACGCCGGCCTGATCCTGCGCACCGCCACGTCGGTCCTGTTTGTGATTCCGTGGAAGAGCCATTGGCTGATCGGCACGACCGACACCGACTGGAACCTCGACCTCGCCCACCCAGCCGCGACGAAGTCCGACATCGACTACCTGCTCGATTGTGTCAACGCGGTGCTCGTCTCACCGCTCACGCACGCCGACATCGACGGCGTGTACGCCGGTCTACGGCCCTTGCTGGCCGGCGAGTCCGAGGCGACGTCGGCGTTGTCGCGCGAGCACGCCGTGGCCCGGGTGGTGCCGGGGCTGATCTCGATCGCCGGCGGAAAGTACACGACGTACCGCGTCATGGCCGCCGACGCGGTGGACGCGGGCACCGAGGACTTGCCCAAGCGGGTCGCACCCTCGTGCACCGACCGGGTCCCGCTGCTCGGCGCCGACGGCTACTTCGCCATGTGGAACCAGGTCGAGACGCTGGCCGCGGAGTACGGCCTGCACCCGCACCGCGTCCGGCACGTCCTGGACCGCTACGGCTCGATGATCCGCGACTTGCTCGAGCCGGCGCTGGCCGATCCGTCCCTGCTGGGCACGGTGCCCGGCGCGCCGGACTACCTGCTGGCCGAGATCCGCTACGCCGTCACCCATGAGGGAGCCCTGCACCTCGAGGACGTTCTCACCCGGCGCACCCGCATCTCGATCGAGTACCCGCACCGCGGGGTCGAGTCCGCACCGTCGGTCGCCGACGTCGTCGGCGACGTCCTCGGTTGGGACGCCGACCAGCGGCGCACGGAGGTCGCCAACTACGTCGCGCGCGTCGACGCCGAGCGCGAGTCGCAGAGCCGGTTCGACGACGAGGCGGCGGACGCGGTCCGCACCGCCGCGCCTGAGGCGCGCGCGCACCTGCACACGGACGTGCGGGTCTGAATCGGGTCAGTCCTGCGGGTCGAAGCAGGTTTCGATCTCGATGATCAACGCCGACCAGTCGTCCTTGTCTATGGATGGACCGTCGAGGACGTCGGTGTCGGCTTCGAGGCCGCAGAAGTCGGCCAGCTGGCGGACCAGCTCCGCGCCTCGCGCGGACGGCTTGCGCAGGTCGAAGTGCGCGTCGTCAGCGGGCGCGAACGCGTCGTCGTCCTCGACGTCCTCCAGTTCGGTCCACCATTCCAGCTTGTGCAGCCGGTGCGCCTTGGCGGTCCGGCAGTACCGGGCCAGCGAGGCGACCTCGGTGAAGACGGCAACGGTGTCCTCGTCCCCGAGGAACACGATCTCGGTGTCGTCGCCCTCGGCGTCCCGCGCGACCTCGCCGCGGACCGTCAAGTACGTCACGTCCGGGAGCCGGATCTCGATCGGCTGCGCGCCGACGCGTTCCCAGATCGACTCCTCCCCGTCGAACTCGCTGGCGCTGAAGTCGCCCTGCCACGCCAACCAGTCCTCGACGCGCTTGATGGCACGTTCCCACGACTTCGCGATCGTGTCGCCGAGCTCGTTCCAGCGTTTGCGGCCGTCCTTGCCCTGGTAGCTGACGTCCTCGTCGACGAGCTCGACGAAGGCCGGCGTGCCCGTGACCAGCCCGCGCAGCGCGCCGTCGTCGCAGCAGTCGGCGATCTTGGCCACCATGTCGACGACGTTGGCGAGGGCGGACACGTGCACCGGGTCGGGCTCGCCAGACGCCCACTCGTAGACCTCGTCGAGGTTGTAGTGGTCCTCGCTGCCGGGACGCAGGTCGTCCGGTGTCGCCTTGAGCACCTGGCCCCAGCCGGGGTGGTCGGACAGGTCGTTCTCCTCGCCGGACGCGACGAATGCGGCTAGCTCGGCGGTGCTCGGGTAGAGCAGGATCTTGGCGCCGTCTCCGAGGAAGCCCTGCCACTCCTCGCCGTCCTCGTCCTCCCAGGGCGGCGCGTAGAGCGTGAGACCGGTGCGGTCGTTGACGGTGAGCGTGATCGGGACGATCGCCGCGTGCGAGCTGGTCATGTTTGGCAACCTACCGGGCACGCGGGGCGTCCGATTTGTCAGTGGGTCGCGCCGGGGCGATTGCGGGTGACTCAGTTGAGCTCCGCGAGCAGCAGATTCGGGTCGACGTGGGTGAAGTACGCCGCGCTGGCCACATACACGGTCGAGCCGCGGACCGCGATGGAGGTCGGGTTGGACAGCCCGTCGGTCGAGGTGAGGACGACGTGATGCGTCCCGTCCGGATGGACCAGGCTGACCTCGCTCACGAAGTTCTGCGCGGCCAACACCGTGTTGCCATCACCGGTGAACGCGAAGTCGTCGATGGCGGTGAGGCCCTGCGCCACGGTGGTGACCGCACCCGCCGTGCCGTGCGCGCCGATGGCTATGCGCAGCAGGGTGCCCTGGTCGGTGTTGCTGACCCAGACCGCGCCGTCGTGGACTTTGATCCCGTTCGCGCCGAACCCCGGGCTGTTCAACGGTTCGAGCTCCGCGCCCTGGGCCCAGACCGACGCCGTTCCGCTCCTGAGCGACACCTTCCACACCGTGCCGGTGGTGGAATCGGTCGCGTACAACGCGTCCTCACCCCGGTCGATTGCCAGGCCGTTGATGACCTTCACGGCGGGCATTGCGGCGACCGGTACGGGAGTGCCACCGCCTCGGGGGATCCGCCAGATACCCGACTGGCTGCCCGCGTTGTAATTGACGTAGAGGGAACCGCCTTTGCCGCGCACGATGCCGGACAGCGTCGCGGTGCCCGTGGCCGGTGCGGGGAAGGTGGCCAGAATCGAGACCGAGCCGTCCGTGCCGACCCGGGCGACCTGCCGAGCCCGGTTGAAGGTGACGTCGGCGGCTCCGCCGGGCTCCAGCGTGATGTTCTCCGGCTGCTGCAAGGCGGTGACGTCGAAGTGGGCGACCTCCCGCGCATCGCTCAGCGGGGCGGTGGCGGCGGAGGCGGGAATCGCGAGTTGCGCGGTGGCGACACCGGCAACTGCTACGGCACTGAGTAAAACACTGGGACGGAGGCGCACGACAATCTCCAACGAAGTCCGATGGACGCCCGGAGCGAACCCCGACGAGCAGGGTTCAGCGGCGGTGCCGCGCTACATCGGGAGCGGGCCCCTATGGTCCGCACGGCCGCGGTGGTCCTAGACCACGGTACGAGGTGGTGAGTCGAGTTGACCCGAGCGTTCGCAGCGCTCGATCAATCCATAACGAGGCTCAGCGAACGGCCAAGGAGGTGCGCGCGGCCACCGGAACGGCTCGGGCTACAGGTCGTTGTCGCAACTCATGCAATAGCTGCGCCCGGCGTCGGGGTCGAGGTCGGCGCACTTGAAACGCGCGTAGTGGACCGCTTCCCGAGAACCCGTAGCAAAGGACGCAACCTTGCGCTGTTTCTCGTCCTCCCGGGCCTTCTCGTCGAGTTCGTTGATGACGCCCTGCTTGAGCCGTGCTTGCGCTTGGTTGCCTCCGGTCTGCGCGAACTTCCAGCCTTCGAGGATCAACTCCGGTTCCTGGCCCTTTGCGATGAGCTTCACGTCGATGTCGTCGATCGGCATACCGGCTTGCTTGAGCCAGGTGATCGTCTGCCAGAGGTACTCGCCTTCTGGCTTGTAGTGCCCGCTCTCGTCGTTGATCGCCGTGATCTTGCCGTTGACCACGGTGAGTTGCCCCGCGCCGGCGACCGGCTGCCCGGCCAGCGGTGAGCTGTGGTGCACGTACGAGACCTTCTCGCCATCGGTGAGGGCCTTCTGGATGAGGGCGATGACTTGGTTTCGGTCCAGGCCGCTGAGTGGAATCCAGTCACCGCCCTTCGAGACGTAGCCCTCACCCTGGTCGAACGTGTAGATGCTTCCTTCCGACGGATCGACGACGTAGCCGAACGTTCCGTTGAGCGGAGCGCCCCGGTCATCGCAGAGCAGGCCGCCGGCAACCTCTTGTTCGGCGATGGAGTCGGTCTGGGTGCGGTCGTACTCGGTGGTCCACTGATTGTTGGTCGCGTCAAGCTTGCCGCGCATGGTGTCCGGCTTGAAGGCGGTCGATCGCTCGTTCTCGCCGACGTACTCCGGACTCAGCTCGCGCCCTCCCGGAAGGGGCGTGTCAGCGGCGATTGTGCCGCCCGCCCAGGTGAGGTCGCCTCCGACCGCGTCGGTTGCCGGTGCTGTGTGCGGGATGTTGCTCGTGAACGCATCGAGCATCCCCGGGCCGGGCGAAGTGCCTTGCGTGGCCGACAGGCCCGCGTTCCGTTCGGCGATCTGCCGCTGCAAGATTGCGTCGGCCATCGCCTCGCCGTCGCCGGGAGTCGTGGCCGCGCCCTGCCAGGAGACCGTGTCCGCAGACTGCGGGAGCTCGACACTCCAGGTCTGCGGAATGCCGACCTTCTGTCCTTGCGGCATCCCGAGTCCATCGTGCGGTTGCCCGTCCGCATCGATGAACCAGTTCTCGTCCAGTTCACTGTTGGGCAGGTGGACGTAGCCCCGATCGTCGACCCATCGTCCCAGGTCATCCGGTGATCCGTCCGACTTGCGGACAGTCCGCTCATCGTCGATGTACGCGCCCTCCACGAAACCGGTCATTCCGCCACCTTCCGCTCGCTCGACGAGGACCAATCTCGTCCGACCGCTATCACTCGGCGCCACCGTCCGGGCGGCCGAGTGGGCAGCGAACGCTTCCCCAACGGGCGGCCGCCCGCATCTTCCCGCTACCGGGTACCCCGCCCGCCCGCTAGCCGGGACGCGCGGCCAAGGGGCGGCGCCTAGCGTCGGGTGACATGGTTTCTCTCGGACGCACTGACCTCGACGTCTTTCCCCTCTGCCTTGGCGGCAACGTGTTCGGCTGGACCGCCGACGAGCCACAGTCCCGTGCCGTACTCGACGCGTACACCGCGGCGGGCGGCAACTTCATCGACACCGCGAACTCCTACCTGGTCGAGCACGGACGCTCCGAGACGATCATCGGACGCTGGATGGCCGAGCGCGCCAACCGCGACCAGATCGTCGTGGCCACGAAGGTCGGAGGCGGCAGCGGCCCGGTCCGCAACCTGCGCGCAGAGACGATCAAGAGCGAGGCGCACGCCTCGCTCGAGCGCCTGCAGACCGACCGCATCGACCTCTACTACGCGCACTTCGACGACGAAGCGACGCCGCTGGAAGAATCGCTGCGCGCGTTCGACGCGCTCGTCCAAGAGGGCGTGGTGCGCCACCTCGGCGCGTCCAACTACTCGCCGGAGCGGCTCGCCGACGCCCTCGCACTCCAGCGCGAACACGGGCTCGCCGAGTTCACGGCCCTTCAGCCGCATTACAACCTCGTCGAACGGGACTTTGAGCGCGCGCTGCTGCCCGTCGCCTACGCGTGGGACCTCGTCGTGCTTCCCTACTTCGCTCTGGCGAAGGGCTTCCTGACCGGCAAGTACCGGCCAGGCACCGAGGTCGTCGAGTCCCAGCGTGCCGCAGGCGCCCGCGCGTACCTCGATCAGGGTGGCGCCGCGGTGCTCGCGGTGCTTGACGAGATCGCCGCGGCGCACGACACCACAGTGGCCGCCGTCGCGCTCGCCTGGCTGCTCGCCCGCCCGCGGATCGTCGCCCCGATTGCCAGCGCGCGCACCATCGAGCAGCTCGAGCAGATCCTGCCTGCCGCCACGCTGACGCTGACACCCGCCGAGATCGAGTGGCTGTCGGCCACCACGCAATCGGCGTAAGGCGTTGGGCGATAGGGTCCACATCGTGCTTGAGATCGACGCCGAGTTAATCGATGGGTGACGTCGTCGACGCGCTGCGCTCCTCGGTCGCGCGGCTGCAGGCCCTCGTCGCCGGGCTGAGCGAGAACCAGTTCGCTTACCCCGCGTACCCGCGCGAGTGGTCGGTCGCCGACGTGCTGTCCCACCTCGGTTCCGGGGCGGTCATCATGGAGCGCCGGATGCAGGACGCGCTGGCCGGCACAACGCCCCCGGACGACTTCGCACCAACGGTGTGGGACGAGTGGAACGCGAAGGGTCCGCGCGCGAAGGTGCTGGACGGCCTCGATGCCGACCGGCAGCTACAGACACGCATCGACCATCTCGACGTCCCGGCGCGGGAACGGTTTCGCTTCAGCCTCGGACCCATCGTCACCGACTTCGAAGGATTCGTCGGCCTGCGCCTCAATGAGCATGCCCTGCACTCCTGGGACGTCGCCGTCGTGTTCGATCCCGCTGCCGGGCTGGCGGCCGAATCGGTGCCCCACGTCGTCGACAACCTCGCGCTCATCGCTCAGTACACCGCCAAGCCGTCGGGCGCGAGCAAGACCGTCATCGTCCATACCATCGAACCCGTTAGGCATTTCGGGATCGGCCTCCAGCCGGACCGCGTGACTGTCGAGCCGACCGACTCCGCGAGCCCGCCGGACGTGGAGATGCCCGCCGAGTGCTTCATCCGACTCGTCTACGGGCGACTCGATCCGCAGCACACGCCGCCGCTGCAAGCGGACGCCGCGACACTGGACGAG
>JAVHVH010000214.1:0-14374 GCA_032160665.1 Pseudonocardiales bacterium | reverse complement strand
AGCGAGTTCGTGAAGCAGTTCGAAGAGACCTTCGATGTCACCGCCGCCGCACCTGTCGCGGCAGCGGGCCCGGCCGGTCCGGCTGCGGCTGCCCCCGAGGTGGCCGAGGAGCAGGACGAGTTCGACGTCGTCCTCGAAGCGGCCGGCGAGAAGAAGATCCAGGTCATCAAGGAGGTGCGCACGCTCACCAGCCTGGGCCTCAAGGAGGCCAAGGACCTGGTCGACGGCGCGCCGAAGCCGGTCCTGGAGAAGACGAACAAGGAGAACGCCGAGAAGGCGAAGGCGGCCCTCGAGGGCGCCGGCGCCACGGTCACCGTCAAGTAGTTCGCACCACGCCGAAGGGGCGGTCCGCTGATGCGGCCGCCCCTTTGTCGGTCCGGATCTTCCGGCGCTGGGTGCGCTTCCGGGTACTCAGCGCAGGAAGATCAACTTGCCGGCGATTCCCCGGCGAGCTTGGCCAGGGCTGACGCCACGTCCGGGTTTCCCTTGGCCGCCTTGCGGAATGCGGCTTGGACCGGCTTCGGCGCGGCGGCGTAGCGGCCGGCCATCCGGGCGACGCGTTCCCCGGTCAGGTGCTCGAGCAACTCCTGCAGCTCGGGCCACAGGTCGAACTCGACGGCCGCCGCCAGCATCTCGTCGATCTGGTCACCGGTGAGCATGCCGCCGATGTCGTCGAGGCGGTCCATGTCATCGAGGACGAAGCCGATCCGCAACAGCTGCTCGCCGTTGAACTCCTCGACTGACGCCGCGAGCGCCTCGTCCGTCACTTCGGCCACGAAGCTGCCGATGACGATCCATTCCTCACGCCGCGCCAGCTCGCGGGCCACGGACGCGATCTTCGACGCCGGCAGCGCGGCGACCACCTCGGGCGCCCGGGACGCGTCCATGACCGCCGAGACGTCGGCGAGGTAACGCTCGGAGATCCGTCCCACCAGCTCCACCGCCCGCTTGGGTTCGAGCAGTTCCGCGGTGCGCGCCGCGATCAGCGGGGGCAGGACGGTTTCGGCGAGCTTCGCCGACACCGCTGCGGGCACCGTCCTGGTCAGCGCCGCAACCCGGCTGAAGTAGTGCTTGTCGGCCTGGAACAGTGCCTCACCGACCTGCTTGCGCAAGGTCCGCAGATCCGGTGCTGGCAGGCCGACGAGCATCGTGAGGCGGTCCGGTTCCACATCGAGCGTGTGGGCCAATTTGCGCAGCTCGGCAGTGACTTCCGCCCCCGTGCTCATCCGATCAGCACCTTCTTGACGATCCCGCGAACCGGGAACGGCACGTGCTTGAGGGTGGCGGTGAACGCCTCCTCGAGGCTCTCGGCCTGGCGCTTGCGGGAGTCAGCGATGAGATCTGCGAGCTCCCGGCGAGTGTCGTCGTCGAGGGTCTGTACGGACTCAGGCGGATCGGCGCCGAGCAAAGCGCACAGACGATCATCGGCGTCGGTCATGCAGCGCACCTCCGGGCCACATCGGGCGAGACCCGCACCCTACCCATGGCCCGCGGCGTCGGAACTAACCGCGTTCACAGCCGCGACATGGCCGGCTCGCAGCCACCGGCAAGGCGCGCGCGACCCTGGCGCGACACCGTGAGCGAAGAACGACAGAATGTGCAACGCTATGGCGCCGCAGCGTTACCAACGAGTACCAAACTCGTTATTTGGATGATGCCGGCAGTGCCGTGCTGCAGCGGCGTCGCGTCCAGGCTCGAGAGGGGACTACCCGGTGGGTGTGGAGGTTGCAGTCCACGATCTGACCAAGTCCTTCGGACGGCAGACAATCTGGGGCGACGTCACGTTGACGCTCCCGCCGGGCGAAATCTCTGTTCTCCTCGGCCCTTCGGGCACGGGGAAGTCGGTCTTCCTGAAGTCACTCATCGGGCTGCTGAAGCCCGACAAGGGCTCGATCATCATCCGCGACGTCGACATCGCGCATTGCAGTGAGGGCAAGCTCTACGAGACGCGCAAACTCTTCGGCGTCCTGTTCCAGGACGGCGCCCTGTTCGGCTCGATGAACCTCTTCGACAACATCGCCTTCCCCCTTCGCGAACACACCAAGAAGGGCGAGCGGGAAATCAAGGACATCGTCACCGAAAAGCTCGACATGGTCGGGCTGGCCGGGACCGAAAGCAAGCTGCCGGGCGAGATCTCGGGCGGTATGCGCAAGCGCGCCGGGCTGGCCCGCGCCCTGGTCCTCAATCCCGAGATCATCCTGTTCGATGAGCCGGACTCCGGCTTGGACCCCGTCCGTGTCGCCTACCTCAACCAGTTGATCATCGACTTGAACGCGCAGACGGACGCGACGTTCCTCATCGTCACCCATGACATCGGTACCGCCCGTACGGTGCCCGACAACCTGGGCATGCTGTTCCGCCGCGAGCTGGTGATGTTCGGCCCGCGCGAGGTGCTGCTGACGTCCGAGGAGCCGGTGGTCAAGCAGTTCCTCAACGGCCGCCGCGAAGGCCCGATCGGCATGTCCGAGGAGAAGGACGCCGCGCAGGTCGCGGCCGAGCTCGCCTCGATCGACCAGAACGCGGCCCCCGCACCTGGCACCGGACCCAAGGGCGGTGGCGGGCTGGGCGTTCCGCCCCAGATCCAGCCGTCGCCGGGCCTGCCCGAACGCAAGGCCGCCGGGCGCCGCCGCGCCCGCGTCCTCGAACTGCTGCACACCCTGCCGCTTCCCGCGCAGGAGGCGATCAAGGAGCTCATGGAGCAGGAGGACCGGGAGGTTCAGGAATCCAGGCAGGCCGCACGGGCCGGGCGGAGCTAATGCCCTCACTGTCACCGATCGGTGGGGTGCGACAGGCCGGGAGCCTGTTCGCAATGTTCCTGGATGTCTTCCGCTACCTGTTCAAGCGGCCGTTCCAGGCCCGCGAGTTCATCCAGCAGGCGTGGTTCATCGCGAGCGTCACGATCTTCCCGACGATGCTCGTGTCCATCCCGTTCGGCGCGGTCATCGCGCTCGAACTCGGCACCCTGGCCCGCCAGATCGGTGCCCAGTCCTTCACCGGTTCGGCCAGCGTGCTCGCGATCATCCGCGAAGCCAGCCCGATCGTCTGTGCCCTGCTGATCTCCGGCGCGGGCGGTTCGGCGATCTGCGCCGACCTCGGCAGCCGCAAGATCCGCGACGAGATCGACGCCATGGAGGTGCTCGGCATCTCGCCGGTGCAGCGCCTGGTCGTGCCGCGCGTCCTCGCCTGCATGCTCGTTTCTGTGGCGCTGAACGGCCTGGTCTGCGTGGTCGGCGTCGCCGGCGGTTACTTCTTCAACGTCGTGCTGCAAGGCGGCACGCCCGGGGCCTATCTGGCGAGCTTCTCGGCCCTGGCGCAGTTACCCGACCTCTATACCGGCGAGCTCAAGGCGTTGATCTTCGGCATCATCGCCGGGTGCGTAGCGGCCTACAAGGGCCTCAATGCAGGAGGCGGCCCGAAGGGCGTGGGCGACGCGGTGAACCAGTCCGTCGTCATCACCTTCATGCTGCTGTTCGCCGTCAACTTCGTCATCACGGCCGTGTACTTCCAGGTCGTCCCCGCGAAGGGCTCGTAGGGTGGCCACCGACATCATCGCGACCGCCCGCAAGGCGGTAACGGCACCTCTCGGCGCGCTGGACCAGCTCGGCGAGCAGATGTCGTTCTACCTGCGCGCCATCGCGTGGACGCCGAAGACGCTGCGGCGCTACAAGAAGGAGACGCTGCGCCTGCTCTCCGAGGTCGCGTTCGGCAGCGGTTCGCTGGCGATCATCGGCGGCACCGTCGGCGTCATCGCCTTCCTCTGCTTCTTCACCGGCACCGAGGTCGGCCTGCAGGGCTACGCGGCGCTCGACCAGCTCGGCGTCGCGTCCTACGCGGGCTTCATCACGGCGTTCTTCAACACGCGTGAGATCGCGCCGCTGGTCGCTGGGCTCGCCCTGTCGGCGACGGTGGGCTGTGGTTTCACCGCCCAGCTCGGTGCCATGCGGATCAGCGAGGAGATCGACGCCCTCGAGGTCATGGCGGTGCCGAGCCTGCCGTTCCTGGTGACCACGCGCATCATCGCCGGGTTCATCGCGGTGATCCCGCTCTACGTCATCGGCCTGCTGTCGTCCTACATGGCGTCCTACGCCATCGTCGTCTTCTACTTCCACGACTCCGCCGGCACCTATTCGCACTACTTCCATCTCTTCTTACCGCCGCAAGACGTCGTCTGGTCCTTCTTCAAGGTCCTCGTCTTCGCCGTCGTGATCATCTTGACCCACTGCTATTACGGCTACACCGCGTCCGGTGGACCGGCCGGCGTCGGCGTAGCTGTGGGTCGGGCGGTCCGCCTCGCGATCGTCGCCCTCAACGTCGTCGACTTCTTCCTGTCCTTCGCCATCTGGGGATCCACGACCAGCGTCAGGTTGGCGGGTTAGCCATGGTGAAGGAAGCCCCCATGGTGGTCGTCAAGCGCCGACTGCTCGGCGTCTTGTTCATCGTCCTCGTCGCGTCGCTCATCGGGCTGTCGATCGCGATCTACAACAAGGCGTTCACCCCGACCGTCGACGTCACGTTGCTGGCTGATCACACCGGCAACCAGCTGATCGTCGACTCCGACGTCAAGGAACGCGGTCTCATCGTCGGCTCCGTAGCGTCAGTGGCCTCCGACGGCAAGAACGGCGCCCGGGTCCAACTGAAGCTCATCCCCAGCCTCGTGGAGCAGATCCCCAGCAACGTCACCGCCCAGATCCTGCCCAAGACCCTCTTCGGTGAGCAGTACGTCTCACTGGTCATCCCGAAGAACCCGGCGCGAGCAATCAAGGCACACGACACGATCGGTCAGGACACCTCGCCGGGCGCGCTCGAGACGCAGACCGTGCTGGCCGACATGCTGCCGCTGCTGACCGCGGTGCAACCGGCCGAGCTCAACGCCACGCTGACGGCACTGTCCGATGCGCTGCACAACCGGGGCGAGAAGCTCGGGCAGACCCTGGTCAACTTCGACAGCTACCTCAAGGCCCTCAACCCGCACACCCAGCAGCTGGTCGACGACCTGGGCAAGCTCGGCGAGGTGTCCCTCGAGTACAACAACCTGGCTCCGGACATCCTGGCTGCGCTGCAGAACCTGCAGACCTCGGCCAAGACGGTCGTCGAGAAGCGGGCCGCGCTCGACAACCTGCTGACGACGGGCAACGGCGCCGCGGGCGTCCTGACCAGCTTCCTCAGCGCCAACGAGCAGCGGCTGATCGCGATCACCGGGCAGACGGACAAGATCTACTCGCTCCTCGCGGAGTACTCGCCCGAATTCACCTGCCTGCTGGCCGGCGTCAACCACCTCTACGACCTGGCCCACTCGGCCATCTACGACAACCAGATCCACCTCAGCGCGACCGTCGACAACAGCAACCTCGGCCCCTACAAGCAGGGCGAGGAGCCGACGCTGATCACCGGTCTCGGCCCGAACTGCTTCGGCCTGCCGAACAACATCCCGCTGGACAAGAACGGCCACTTCCAGATCCCGGCGAAGTACCAGTGCCTGAACGACGGAGCCTGGCTGACCAAAAAGGGCCAGGACGGGGGATGCGGCGCGTCGACGTCGGCCCAGGACACCAGCGCGATCGGATCGCCTGAGGAGAACGCGCTGGTGAACAGCATCATCTCGAGCGAGCTCGGCACCACCCCGGACAAGGTCCCGGGCGCGGCGACGTTGCTGGCCGGGCCACTCCTGCGCGGTCAGCAGGTGGTCGTCAAATGAGAGGTCTGCTCGCCCCGCTGATCAAGCTGATCACCTTCCTCGTGATCACCGCACTCGCCACGTACGTGCTGGCTGCGACGATCGCCAACTCGTCCTACGGCGCCGCCGTCAGCTACAAGGCCGAGTTCACCGACGTCACCGGGCTCAACCTCGGCGACGACATCCGGATCGCTGGCGTGCGGGTCGGGACCGTCACCGGCATCTCGATCAAGAAGAAGGCCAGCGGCAGTGACGCCATCGTCAGCTTCACCGTGCAGAAGTCGCGCACGCTGCCCAAGTCGGTCACCGCGCACCTTCGCTATCGCAACCTGGTCGGTCAGCGCTACATCGACATCGAGCAGGGCGCCGGGAACCCGAACGACATCTTGAAGTCCGGCGACACGATCAACAACGCGCATACGTTCGACGCCGTCGACCTCACCGTGCTGTTCCAGGGCTTCCGGCCCCTGGTCCAGGGCCTCGACCCGGGCGACATCAACAACCTGTCCTTCGACATCATCCGAACCCTGCAGGGCGAGGGCGGCGCGCTCGAGAACCTGCTGCGGACCGTCGCCGACCTCACCAACGCTCTGGCCGACAAGGACCAGGTGATCGGCGACCTCGTCACCAACCTGACCGGGGTGTTGACGGCGATCGGCCAACGGGACAACGAACTCTCCCAGCTCATCATCCAACTCGCCGGATTCGTCCACGGCCTGGCCACCGACCGCAACACGATCGGTGACGCCATCGACGGCATCAACCGGCTCTCCACGTCGACCGCCGGGCTGCTCACGCAGGTCCGCGAGCCGCTGGCGAAGGACGTGAAGAGCATCACCGGCCTGGTGAGCAGCCTCAACGCGCACAGCGACACGGTCCAGTACGTCATCCAGCAGCTGCCGCCCACCGTCGCCGGTCTGATCCGCACCGCCGACTACGGGTCGTGGTTCAACTTCTACCTCTGCTCGCTCAGCGGGACGATCACCATCGCCGGCCACTCGACCGAACTCAACCTGACTCAGCCCGTCGCATCGAGGTGCAAGTGATGAGCGACCGGACGCCCCGGCACGCCGGCGACGAATCGTCGGCACCGGTGAAGACGCGCAAGTCGCCGCGAATCGGCAAGTCGTTCTCGTCGCGCAACCCCACGCCGATCGGCGCGATCGGGCTGGTGTTCATCCTCGTGCTCCTGGTCGCCGCCTTCAACGCGTCGAAGCTGCCGCTGATCGGCGGGGGGACCGAGTACAACGCTCTGTTCACGGACTCGGCCAACCTGAAGGCCGGCGACGACGTCCGCATCGGCGGCGTCAAGGTGGGCGACGTCCAGGGCGTCGCGATCGATACCGAGAAGCGCCTGGTGAAGGTCACCTTCACGGTCAAGGACGGCTGGGTCGGCAACGAGAGCGAAGTCGACATCAAGCTCAAGACGTTGCTGGGCGCAAAGTACCTGAGCATCAACTCGGTCGGCACCAAAGCCCAGGACCCGCACAAGACCATGACGAAGACCCGGTCGCCGTACGACGTCTACCCGGCCTTCACGGCCCTGACCAACACCGTCGAGAACATCAACACGACCGACCTCACGGCCGCGTTCAAGACCCTGGCCGACGACTTCCAGGGCACGCCGGCAACCGTCCGGCCGGTCGTGACCGGTCTGGCCCGGCTGTCGACGACGATCGCCTCGCGCGATGCCGAGCTGCGCACGCTGCTGCAGCGGGCCAATCAGGTCACCGGGGTCCTGGCCAATCGCGACCAGGAGCTGCAGCGACTGCTGACCGACGGCAACCTGCTGCTCAACGAGCTGAACGCCCGCCGCGATGCCATCCACTCGCTGTTGCTGAACACCTCGATCCTGTCCGTGCAGCTGCGCGGGCTCGTGGCCGACAACCAGAAGACGATCGGCCCGCTGCTCGACAACCTCGACAAGGTGCTCACCCTGCTCCAGAAGAACCAGGACAGCTTGGATCGCGGACTCGCGTTACTCGGCCCGTTCTACCGGGTGTTCAACAACGTCATCGGCAACGGCCGCTGGTTCGACAACTACATCCAGAACCTCGGCCCGACCGGTGCCCTCGAGATCATTCTCGGACAGTTGGGGGCAGGCTGATGGCCAAGCTCCCCTTCAGCGCGGCGAAGATCGTGATCGGCGTCATCGTGGCGGCGATCGTCGGCGGCGGCGCGTACTACATCTTCTTCAGCGGATCCTCGACCAAGATCGTCACCGCACGCTTCGCCTCAGCGGTCGGCGTCTACCCGGGCACCCCGGTCAAGGTCCTCGGCGTCGGGGTCGGCGAGGTCACGAAGGTTAAGCCCACCGGCGGGTACGTCGCCATCACGATGTCCTACGACAGCAAGTACAAGCTGTCGGCGAACGTCGGCGCGCTCGAGGTGGCCAACTCGCTCGTCAGCGACCGGTTCATTCAACTGACCCCGCTCTACAACCCCAAGAACCAGAAGGACAAGGTCCTCGCGTCCGGCGCGACGATCCCCATGAACCGCACTCAGTCACCCGCCGAACTCGACGACATCTACCGCGAACTCGACAAACTCGCGGTGGCTCTGGGGCCGAACGGAGCGAACAAGGGTGGCAAGACCAGCGGCGCGCTCAGCGCATTGATCAACGTGTCGGCCGCCAATCTCAAGGGCAACGGCGCGGCGTTGGGCAATAGCATCACCAAGCTGTCGCAGGCCGCCCAGACGCTGGCCAACGGCCGCAACGACCTCTTCGGCACGGTCCGTAATCTGCAGAAGTTCACCGCGACGCTGAAGGCGAGCGACACGCAGGTCCGGCTGTTCAACCAACAGCTGGCTCAGGTTGCCGGTGACCTCGCCGCCGAGCGCGCCGACCTCGGCAACGCCTTGCACGACCTCGGCCTGGCCTTGGATGACGTGGGTTCCTTCGTCAAGAAGAACGCCAACAAGTTCCACGTCGACATCAAGGGTCTGGAGAAGATCACCGGGATCCTGGTGAAGGAGAAGTCCTCGCTGAACGAGACGCTGGCCATCGCGCCGGTTGCCCTCGCTAACATCGTGCACGCCTACGACCCGGACGTCGGCGTGATCGCCACCCGGAGCAACCTGTTCTCGCTCACCAGCGCGTCCAACCTCGACCTGAAGACGCTGCTCGAACAGGTGACATGCAAGGTGCTCGGCAAGCTGAACCTCGGAATTCCCGGGCTGACGAATGCGTGCAAGAAGGTGCCGGCGCTGTCGAAGACCAGTACGGCGACGGGCACGGCCGGGGCGCCGAGCACACCCGGGTCGCCGAACCTGCTCGGGACGATCCTCAACGGCGGCATTCCCAGCGGGCAGCTCGTCGGGAGCACACCATGACGCGCGCCCGGGTCGTCGCCGTGATCGCGGCCGGCATCGTGGTCCTCAGCGGCTGCGGGTTCAAGGGCCTCTACAGCGCTCCGCTGCCCGGCGGCGCCGACCTCGGCAACCACCCGTACAGCGTCACGGCGTACTTCACCGACGTCCTCGATCTCGTGCCCCAGTCGGCGGTCAAGGTCAACGACGTGCCGGTCGGCAAGGTCACCGCGATCTCGCTGTCCGAATGCGACGTGCCGTCCGCACCCGCGGGCAAGGGCTGGTGCGCCAAGGTCACGTTCAGCGTCCAGGGCACGGTCAACCTGCCCTCGAACGCTCGCGCCGAGATCCAGCAGACGTCCCTGCTCGGTGAGAAGTACGTGCAGCTGATCCAGCCGCCCGGCCCGGAGCTGTCCAGCCGCCTGCGCAACGGTTCGGAGATCCAGATCTCGCGCACGCACTCGGCCCCCGAGGCCGAGGACGTTCTGGGTGCGCTCTCGCTGCTGCTCAACCACGGTGGCCTCGAGCAGATCCGGTCGATCGCCCAGGAACTGCACAAGGCGCTGGGGACGCCGCAGCGGCAGGCCGCCACCCGTGACCTCATCACGCAGCTGACCACGTTCACCGGCACGCTCGACAACCAGAAGGACAAGATCACCAACGCCCTGGTGAGCATCGACGCGCTCGCCTCGACGCTGAACCGACAGAAGAAGGTGATCACTGACGCGCTCGACACGTTCCCGGCGGCGCTGAGCGTGCTCCGCCAGGAGCGCGGCAAGCTCGTCACGCTGCTCACCAGTCTGTCCAAGCTGGGCGTCGTCGCCAGCCGGGTCATCAACGAGACCCAGGTCGAATTCGTCAAGTCCCTGAAGGTGCTGGACCCGGTCGTCACGCAATTGGCGGCGGCGGGCAACGACCTGCCGGGTGCGCTGCGGATCCTCGGCACCTTCCCGTTCCCGCTCGGCATCACCCGGCAGTTCGTCAAGGGCGACTACGCCAACCTCGACGCCGTCGTGAACCTCAACCTGACCGACGAACTGTGCGGGCTGGACCCCACCGGGACCCTGTGCAAACTCTTGCCGGCCAGCACGTCGACGGCGAAGGCGAACAAGCTCACGACCAACTCCCAGAACACCGCCAAGCTGGGGCCGATGCTCGTCGGCTCGGGGAAGTGAGGCGGCCGTGCTGAGGCGAACGACCAAGATCCAGCTCGGGCTCTTCGTGCTCATCACGCTGCTGGGCGTCTCGTACGTATCGGCGAAGTACGTCGGACTCGCCAAGTACGTCATCGGCGACAACGGGTGCACGGTCACGGCCGACTTCAAGGACGCGGGCGGCATCTTCACCAACGCCGAGGTCACCTACCGCGGCGTGACGGTGGGCAAGGTGGGCGCGATCCACCTGCGCAAGGAAGGCATCGAGGTCGATCTCGACCTCGACAACTGCGGCTCGCCGAAGATCCCGGCCACCACCGGCGCCACGATCGCCGACCGCTCGGTGGTCGGCGAGCAGTACGTCGACCTCCGCCCGCCCGCGGGCACCAAGACCGGCGTGGGCCCGTACCTCCACGCCAAGTCGAACATCCCGATATCGCGGACCGCGATCCCGACCGCGACCCAGGTCCTGCTCACCGACCTGGACCGTCTCGTGAACTCGGTCGATCTGCAGAACCTCCAGATCACGGTCAGCGAGCTCGGCCAGGCGGTCAGCGGCAAGGGCAGCGACCTCGGTAACCTGCTCGACGCGACCAACGCGTTCCTCGCGGCCGCGAACGATCCGGTCAACCTGCAAGCCACGATCGCCCTGATCCAGGACTCCTCGTCGGTGTTGCAGACCCAGCTCGACGATCGGGATCCGCTGCAGAGCTGGACCCACAGCCTCAACCTGATCTCCCAGCAACTCAAGGCGAGTGACGGGGACATCCGGCACCTTCTCGACAAGGCTCCGTCCGACCTCGACGTCGTCACCGAGTTCATCAAGAACAACCAGACCGACCTCGGTGTCACGCTGGCGAACCTGATCACGACGGGTGACCTGCTGGTTCGCCACATCAACGGCATCGAGCAGGTGCTCGAGCTCTACCCGGCACTGGCCGCCGGGGGTCCCACCGCCCTGCACGACCGAGCGGGCGCCCTGGGCCTGATTTTGCAGGCAAAACCGATGCCCCAGGACTGCGGCGAGCCGAACAAGGACCGCGAGGGTTATGTCGGTACGGTCCGCCGCCAACCGGGTGCGACCGCGCCGATCGCCCCGAACGTCGCGGCCCGGTGCACCGCGCCGGCCAGCAGCGGCACGAACATCCGCGGCTCGGCCCACGTCCCCGGGGGTGACCCGATCAGCATCTCCGGTGGCGGCTACGCCTACCCGCGGGTCGTCACCAAGAACACCCTGCGGGTCGGTCCGTCGCTGGCCAACCCGACCGTGCAGAGTGACGGATCCTGGCTGTCGCTGATGACGGCTGCCCTTCATTGATTCTCAACGGGGCGGCGTAACCTGCCTCCAGCACGCGTACCGCGTAGGCCGGAACGTCCGCGCCGCCCCCAGGCCGACGAAGATCGGGAGAGCTCCACATCGCCATGCCTGAGTCACGACGCGCGTCCATCGCGCCCTGGATAAGCGCTGCTGTTGCCGGGGTCGTCCTCGTCGCCCTGCTCCTCGCCTACTTCCTGTTCCTGCGCGACGACATGAAGGCCGTCGTCGGCGAGTTGACCACCTCCGAGAAGGCGGCGATCACCGCGGCCGGCACCGAGGCCGCCAACCTCATCACCTACTCCCGGGCCCACTTCGACCAGGACTACCAGCGCGCCATCGACGGAACCACGGGCGCACTCCGGACCGATGTCGTGGGCAAGCGGACGGTGACCAAGCAGACGATCACGTC
Source organism: Pseudonocardiales bacterium (assembly GCA_032160665.1). Classification (GTDB taxonomy): domain Bacteria; phylum Actinomycetota; class Actinomycetes; order Mycobacteriales; family Jatrophihabitantaceae; genus Jatrophihabitans. The sequence continues at coordinate 2,510 of JAVHVH010000214.1, read as the reverse complement.
AGGCAAGTTCGACGCGAGCGGCGTGGTGACCCACGCGGCCTTGGTCGGGCCGTCCGAGAAGAACAAGACGAATGGCTACGTCGTCCTGGTGACCATTAACGGCTTCCGCTCGACGGCCAAGGACGTACCGATCCAGCAGAACCTGCAGATGACGATGGTGCAGGTCAAGGGCAAGTGGCTGGCCGCAGACGTCACGAATGTGGCCGTGTCATGACCGTTGCCCGCGTCTTTGACAGTTTCAAGGATCTGGACCGACATGGCTGACGACCCCACTGTGGAGCCCGGCACGGACGGCGCCGACCTCGGTGCCGACGCCGCCGCGGCCGAGCCGGCGCGGTCGGTTGCCCCCCGGCCACCGGCATCGGCCGCCGCCGCGGCCGCCAGTCGGGCCCGCCGGATCGGGGGGCGCGGCGTCGGTGCCGCCGCGCCGACTCCTGACGCGAAGCCGGAACCTGTCAAACCTGTATCACCGGTCCGGCTGGACAAGAAGGACGCGGCCGAACCTGTCACCGAGGCCGCGCCGGCTCCGCCGGCGGATCCCGACGCGCCCGGCACGGTCACCGGGACGCCGGAATGGCTGCGCTGGCTGCCGGCCACCGTCCTGACCATTGCCTCGCTGCTCATGGTGATCCTGCTGGTCGTGGCCAGCCACGGCGTGTGGTGGGGACGGCCGTCGAGCAGCGCGGTGCGCGATCAGGTGCTGGCGTCGGCGAAGACGTGCGTCTCGCAGACGAACACCTACAACTACAAGGACCTCGACGCCTACGAGCGCGCCGGCGTCAAGTGCGCGACCGGCGTCTTCACCGGACAGTTCACGCAGGCCGTCGAGAAGATCATCAAGAAGAACGCGCCGACGCTGAAGGCCGTGCAGTCGACGCAGATCAACACCGCGGCGATCGAGTCAGTCACCACGAGCGGGCAGTGGAGCGTGCTCATCTTCGGCCAGATCAAGGTGACCAACTCGAATTATCCGAACGGTCGCACCGACCCATTCGGCGCGGTTGCGCGCATGGAGCAGGTGCACGGGAAGTGGCTGATCTCGGGGCTGAAAACGGTCTCATCGCCAGTGTCCAGTGGCGGCTGACCGCGAGAACCGGGCCGACACGGACGCCAAAGGCTTGACGGCGCGGCCCAGGCGAGGCACCCTTTCTGGGCACGGCTTGGGCAGTTCGGACGCCCGCGGCCGCCCGATACGGGCGGTGACTGCGAAGCACTCGCGTCCGGCGGACCAGCAGCGCACGCCGATTTCGGTGTGTTTGCTTGGCCTGCCCGTATGAGCTAGACTTCTTCTTTGCGCTGCCCTCTTTCTCCCTGCGGCCCGTCAAGGGCCTACTTTCCTGCGCCCGCCCCCGGGCGAAGGACAACCGCTCGGTGCGGGCGGGTGGCGCCGATAGGCCCGGTTCAAGTCCTTGGAAGGACGCATCTTGGCAGTCTCGCGCTCCGGTAAGTCACAATCCGCAAACGGCACTAGGTCAGGTATTCCGGGGGCTCCCCCCCGTACCTCCTTCGCCAAGATCCGAGAGCCGCTGGAGGTGCCGAACCTTCTCGCTTTGCAGACCGAGTCCTTTGACTGGCTCGTGGGCAATGAGGCCTGGTCGGTCCGCTCCGACACAGCGACTCGGACCACGTCAGGTCTGGAAGAGATCCTGACCGAACTCTCACCCATCGAGGACTTCTCCGGCTCGATGAGCCTGTCCTTCTCCAACCCGCGCTTCGAGGACGTCAAGGCGTCCATCGAGGAGTGCAAGGACAAGGACATGACCTACGCGGCGCCGCTGTTCGTCACCGCGGAGTTCATCAACAACACGACCGGCGAGATCAAGTCGCAGACCGTGTTCATGGGCGACTTCCCGGTGATGACCCGCAAGGGCACCTTCATCATCAACGGCACCGAGCGTGTCGTGGTCAGCCAGCTCGTCCGTTCGCCCGGCGTCTACTTCGACCGCACGCTGGACAAGACGTCCGACGTCGACGTGTACGGCGTCAAGGTCATCCCCGGCCGCGGCGCGTGGCTCGAGTTCGACGTCGACAAGCGCTCCACCGCCGGCGTCCGCATCGACCGCAAGCGTCGCCAGCCGGTCACGGTCCTGCTCAAGGCGCTCGGCTGGTCGGCCGACCGCATCCGCGAGCACTTCGCGTGGTCCGAGGTCATGATGGACACCCTCGACAAGGACCACATCGGGACGACCGAGGACGCGCTGCTCGACATCTACCGCAAGCTGCGTCCGGGCGAGCCCCCGACCAAAGAGTCGGCGCAGGCGCTGTTGGAGAACCTGTTCTTCAACCACAAGCGCTACGACCTGGCCAAGGTCGGCCGGTACAAGGCCAACAAGAAGCTCGGCGTCGACGTCCCGATCAGCACCGGCACGCTCACCGAGGATGACGTCGTCCGCACCATCGAGTACCTCCTGCGCCTGCACGCCGGCGAGGACGGCTACGAGGTCGACGACATCGACCACTTCGGCAACCGGCGCCTGCGCACGGTCGGCGAGCTGATCCAGAACCAGATC
>JAVHVH010000211.1:0-5455 GCA_032160665.1 Pseudonocardiales bacterium | reverse complement strand
GGCGATCCGGTACAGCCAGGTCCGGACCGAGGAGCGGCCCTCGAACCCGTCGAGGCCGACCCACGCCGCCAGCAGCGTCTCCTGCAGTGCGTCCTCGGCGTCCTGGAGCGAGCCGAGCATCCGGTAGCAGTGCACCTGCAGTTCGCCACGGTGCGCCTCGATCAGGGCAGCGAACGCATCGCGGTCACCGGCCCGTGCCCGCTCAAGCAGCTCTGCCGACATCTGCCACCTCCACTCGGATCCTCTCCCAGTACTGACACCGGCGGCGACCGGAACTGGTCGCAGTCGGCGCGCCCAGTTTCGGCCGCGCGCCGTGTCTATCCCTGTGAACGCCTCCAGACACGCAGCCGACGCCGCAACAGTCCCGAGTTGTTGCGGCGCCCGGACGCCCAGAGATATCCGCAATCGCGGAACCGAACGGAGAACGACGCGCTATGTCAACGTCACGAGCCACGAACCGGGCTGCCACTGCGCCAGCGAACAGGACCTGGACACTCGTCCTCGCCTCGCTCGGAGTATTCATGACCGCGCTGGACACGCTGGTCGTCGCGAATTCCCTGCCCGCACTACGGGAAAGCCTGCACGCCAACCTCGCCGATCTGGAATGGACGGTGAACGCCTACAACCTGGCGTTCGCGGTCGCGTTGCTGACCGGAGCTGCCCTCGGTGACCGGTACGGACGCAAACGGATGTACTGGATCGGCCTGCTCCTGTTCACCGTCGCCTCGGCCGCTGCGGCGTTGTCACCGAGCGTCGGAGCGCTCATCGCGGCGCGCGGAGTGCAGGGTGCGGCGGCGGCCGCCGTCATGCCGATGACATTGACCTTGATCAGCGAGGCATTCCCAGCCGAGAAGCGGGGTGCCGCGATCGGACTGTGGGGTGGCATCACCGGATTGGCGGTCGCGCTGGGCCCGGTCGTCGGCGGTGCAATTGTCGGCGGGTTGAGCTGGCATTGGATCTTCTGGCTCAACGTCCCGGTCGGCCTCGCGTTGATTCCGCTGTCCATCTCCCGCCTCACCGAAAGCTTCGGCCCGCGGTCACAACTCGACATAAGTGGGCTGCTCCTTGCCGGTGCCGGATTCTTCGGCATCACCTGGGGACTGATCCGCGCCGCCCGCATCGGCTGGGGTAGCGCCGAAACCATTGGCGCCCTCGTCCTGGGCGGCGTCCTCGTCGCGGCCTTTCTCTGGTGGGAGGGGCGCACCGCCACGCCCATGGTGTCGCCGGAACTCTTCCGTTCACGCGGGTTCAACGCGGCCAACGGCGTCAGCTTCTTCATGTGTGCGTCGCTGTTCGGCGTGCTGTTCTTGATGATGCAGTTCCTGCAGACTGCGCTCGGATACTCCCCGCTCGCGGCGGGCCTGCGCACTCTCCCGTGGACGGGCGCACCGATGCTGGTTGCCCCGATCGCGGGTGCGCTGGCCGACCGGTTCGGCAACCGGCCGTTCATGCTCGTCGGACTGGCCCTGCAGGCCGGCGGACTGGGTTGGATCGCGGTCATCGCCAAACCGGGCATGAGTTACGGGCCGCTAGCGATCGCGCTCGGCGTTGCCGGTGTCGGGATATCGCTGTGCTTCCCGACCGTCGCCAACGCCGTCGTCGGCTCGGTCTCGCCCTCAGAGATGGGCATCGCGTCCGGCACGAACAGCGCGCTGCGCGAAATCGGTGGCGTGTTCGGCATCGCGATCCTGGCCGCCGTCTTCGTCCACCCCGGCGTCTACACCTCGCCGAGCACCTTTATCGGGCACTTCAAGCACGCCGTGTGGCTCGGCGCAGCGTTCTCGGCGATCGGCATAGTCGCCGCGGCAGCCCTGCCACGGCGCCGGCGCGCCGATTCCGCACTGCCCCTGCTCGACCATGCGGACGCGGCCGAGCTCGCCGTCGCAGCCGAATCGGTTGCCTGACCGTCCGCCAGTTCTCTCGTGACGGACGGTAGGCGCGTGCCGATCACATCTCGGCGATTGCTGGATTCCCCGGCAATCGGTAGCACCGGACCGCGGCCTGCGGACGGTCCGTACCTATCAGGAGGATGTATGACCATCGAAGACAAAGCAGTTCTGGTGACCGGAGCAAATCGCGGCATCGGCCAGGCGCTCGTCGAGGAAGCCTTGAGGCGAGGCGCACAGCGGGTGTACGCCGGAACTCGCCAGCCCCTGGTTCACCCAGACGAGCGGGTCACGCCCGTGATCCTGGACATCACCGATGCGGCTCAGATTCAGGCCGCGGTCGAGGCCGTCGAGTCGCTCGACATTCTGGTCAACAACGCCGGCGTGGCGTTGTATGACGACCTCAGCGACCGGGCCGTGATCGAGCAACACCTCGCCGTCAACCTCTTCGGCACCTACAGCGTGACCCAGGGGTTCCTGCCGCTGCTGACCCGCTCGCGGGGAGCCGTCGTCAACGCTCTGTCGATCACGGCGCTTGCCCCGTTGCCGATCATTCCGGCGTATTCGGTCTCGAAAGCGGCCGCGTTCTCGTTGTCGCAGTCGCTGCGCGCGCTCTTGGTCGGGCGCGGCGTGCGGGTGCATGCCGTCCTGACCGGCCCGGTTGACACGGATATGACCCGAGGCCTGGACATTGCGAAGGCATCTCCGGAGTCCGTCGCGCGAGCCATCTTCGACGGAGTGGAGAACGGGGAAGAAGACATCTTCCCGGATCCGATGTCACAAACCATGGCCGTCAGCTGGCGCACCGGTGCGACCAAGGCCCTCGAGCGCGAGAACGCCGCGTTCGTGGTGGCCGAGCCGCTCGCGTCGTAACCAGGACGCCCATTTCAGCAAGCAGAAGATCGTCGAGTCCATTCCTGGCACGAGGGTCGTCTGGCACATCCTCGCCGGCTATCTCAAGTTCACCGAAGACAAGACGGAGTGGACGGGCACGGACGTCGCGTTTGATATCTCCAGGAAGGATGACAAGACCGAAATCCGCTTCACTCACATCGGTCTGGTCCCCGACTTCGTCACGCGAGTGCGAACGGCGGACGGTTCGCGCATCGACATACCGGGAAAGTCCTTGTGCATCTTCCGCCGTGATGGCCAGGGCGTTTGGCGCGCCGATGTGGACATCTTCAATGCAGTGAGTGACAGGCGGGCGATGGCGGTGCCCGCAGGCAGCCGGGGGCCGGCTTCATTCACATCACGCCCAAACGCCACGCAATGGCGCGGCAAGACCCTCATGGTCGGGAGCGCCGGTCGCCGCGCTAGTTCATGCGCGGGGCACCGGTGGCACAACGATCACGGGGTACCCCTGGTGGTGGAGCAGTCGCTTCGGTACCGAGTTGCCGCCGAACAGGTGGTGCAGCATCCCACCTCTCGTAGCGCCGACAATGATGAACGAAGCGTTGACAGCGGCCGCTAGTTGATTGAGTCGGCCGGCTGGATCTCCGCGTTCTTCGTGATACGTCCAGCGGACGGAGGTGCCAGCGAAGGCGGCGGCGATCGATTCGCGCTCGCGGGTGAGGTTGCGCTCGGATTCTCGCTCGAAGGCGTCACTGTCCGGGTCGATGCCGTAGTCGTCGAGGGTGATGCTGTGGACAACGTGGAGATGGGCGTCGAGTCGCTTCGCGAGGTCAATCGCGGCGCTGAAGGCGGCATCACTGGCGGGGTGGCCGTCATGGCCGAGCACCAAAGCGACTCCCGCGGGCCGGTGGGCGCTGGCGGACGCCGAACTCGCCTGAGGACTGGTGGTGCTCGTCATTGAGTCGGTATCCACGGTCATGGCACCTCCCGCAAGGGTGGCCGTAGCGTGACTATAAGCCCCGACGAGAGCCCTGGACCAGGTGCCGAATAGTCGTCGGAGATCGCGCCAGCCGCTCGTACTCGTGCGGCTCGGCAAACGCATGAACAGCCAGGCCTGTAGTGCCGGCGTTCGTCCTCGGCCTGACGTTTCGTCCGCAACCCAGGCTTCCGCAACCAGGCTCGCCGTTCCGATCCAAAGAAACGGGGCCCTGATCAGCGGGGACCCGCCTGCTATCGTTCGGGGTGGCGATGGATCTCCGCCGAGGCGATACCGCCTGAACCGCCCACCGTCGGGCTGATGGTTCCTCCTCGTAACGCGATGGAGGATTGCTGTGTCCCGGCCGCCCGATCAGCATCCTGAACTGCCCCTCGATCCCGACGCAGTGGATGACCGCAGTTGCGACCTGCCTCGACCCGTGCATCTGCGGGGAGACTTACTCGCTCTGGTCGCGGTAGGTGGATTCTTCGGCGCGCTGTCTCGCTACGGCGTCAGCTTGGCCGAGCCGACAACGACGGGTCGCTGGCCGATCGGCACCTTAGCCGTCAATCTCGCGGGAGCCTTCATTCTCGGTGTTCTCATGGAAGGGCTCGCGCGGAGTGGCGCCAATGCCCGCTGGCGACAACGGGTGCGCCTGCTGGTCGGCACTGGATTCTGCGGCGCTCTGACGACATACAGCACGCTCGCGGTCGAGGCTGATTTACTCATTCGCGATCATCAAACTGGGCTGGCTCTCGCCTACCTTGGTGGGAGCTTGTTCGCTGGCTTGGTCGTGACTAGTGCTGGCATCGCCGCCGCGACCGGACATCACCACTGGCGGCGTCGACGGAGTCACGCATGACCGCCCTCTGGATAGCCCTCGCGGGCAGCGCGGGCGCGCTTGCCAGGTTTCTTGTGGACGGTGTGGTGCGCTCGCGCTGGGCACCTGACTTTCCTTGGGCCACCATGTCGATCAATGTCAGCGGCTCGCTGCTGCTTGGCGTCCTGACGGGGCTCGTGCTGTTTCGCGGCGATCCCAACGACCTCCGCCTCATCCTCGGTACTGGCTTCTGTGGTGGCTACACCACATTCAGTGCAGCGAGCTTTGAAACGATCCGGCTGATACAGCGCGGCTCCGTCTGGTCGGCGGCAAGTAACGCCGTCGGCACCGTGACCTTGACGGTCGGGGCGGGCGCGCTGGGCATATGGGTAACGCAACGATGAGTACTCCGTCGCTGATCGGTGGCCGTCACCGGACACGCTAGAGCTCCGTGCAACTCCTCGAGACCGTCGACTCCGGGTCGCTCGCCCACCTGCTCGGCGCTGACACCGACCGCATCCGCACCGACGACCGGGTGACCGGAACATCCTGGAGAACTTCGTCGCGATGGAGATTGTCAAACTGGCGCAGTGGGCCGAACTGACGTCCGTCCGTACCACTACCGCGACGGGCGCGACGAAGTCGACATCGTCCTCGAGACCCGCTCAGGCGACCTCGCCCGAATCAGCCGACCCGTGAGGACGCGCCGCTCCCGAACCCTCGCTGCGCGGGTGTCCGCGCCAGCGCTCCACCTGATCAAGGCCGAGAAACGGCTGCCCCAGCGGCCGCTTCTCGCTGTTGATCACCGGCTTGCGAATCGCCTTCCTTGCCGCCGAATCAGCCGTTCCGTGCGGAGGCGCGCTTCGGCTCGGTCAGTCGCTTAGGCACGATCTCGACGAGCTCTTCGAGTCCAACCAGATT
>JAVHVH010000190.1:0-15597 GCA_032160665.1 Pseudonocardiales bacterium | reverse complement strand
ACTACCTCAGCCACGACCGCTTCCACCCGAACGCCGCCGCATACAGGGTGTGGGCGGCGCACATCGCGGACACCATCGCGTAAGGCGGCGACATGGTCCCCGACCTAGAGGGCGGTGATCATCAGCGGCACCATCGACATCGGCTACGCCGAAGCAACTCATGAGATCGACGTCGGCCCCGCCTTTGGAAGCCCGCGCTCAACGCCCGCCCACCCGACCACCCGGACCGGATCCAGATTGGGTCCAACGCAGCGCCGACTAACCGCTCATGAGCGTTGGGCGCGCCCCGAGCCGTTATCGCGAGCACTCCGCGGAGGCTGAGATAGTGAGCGTTACGCGGTCCGGATCAAACGTTCGCCGACGGCGCGGAATTTGGCCACAGGCCCGGGGTCCAATCATGCATGTGGTTGCGGCCGCGCGCATACATCTACGCCGTAGGAAGGCGCGACCATCGGCGTGGTTGTCGCATCGTTCCCGTGATCGAACTTGCGCCGCCTCTGCCGAGCGCATTCAGACTGATCTGCGCGACCCATCCGCGCCGGCGACATGCTCGATATCGGACGGATACTTCCGCGGCACCAGCCGAACTGGGTTTGCGCGCAGCGAGGGACCTCGTCGGGCGCGACGCCTTCGCCGAAGTGCGAGACAGAAAGCAGATAGTCACTCAGCAGCGAAGAGGCCACCACCGAAATGCCCGAAGGCCCCGGATTGGGTGGTCGGGGTGACAGGATTTGAACCTGCGGCCTCTTCGTCCCGAACGAAGCACGCTACCAAGCTGCGCCACACCCCGGCGGACAACCTGTGAAGCATACCGGCTCGGGGCAATCAGCCTGAACGGGGCACCAGCGTCAACAGGGTCGCCTCGGGGCGGCAGCAGAAGCGGATCGGGGCGTAGGGGTTGGTGCCGAGGCCGGCGCAGACGTGGAAGTACATCCGCTCGTCCCACTGGTGCAGCCACCGCGCGCGGGTCCGCTCGATGCCGCAGTTGGTGACGATGGCCGGCCCGAACGGGACGCGGACCTGGCCGCCGTGCGTGTGCCCGGCCAGCACGAGGTCGTAGCCGTCCTGCGCGAACGAGGCGAGCAGCGCCGGCTCGGGGGAATGGGTGACCCCGATTCGCACGTCGGCATCGGCGTCGGCCCGTCCGGCGATCAACGCGTAGTGCGCTTTGTGCAGGTGCGGGTCGTCGGTGCCCGCGAGCGCCACCTGCGCGCCCGCGACCGGCAGTTGCGTCCGGACGTGGGTGAGGTCCACCCACCCCGCGTGGGACATTGCCGTGGCCAACTGCGGCCACGGCAGCGGGTCGCCTTTCGGCTGGCTCGGCTCGGGCGGTGCGAAGTAGCGCAGCGGGTTCTTCGGCCGTGGCGCGTAGTAGTCGTTGTTGCCGGGGACGAACACGCCCGGGAACGCGAACAGCGGCTCGAGGGCGGTCATGACGGCTGGGATCGCGTTCGCCGCCGACAGCGTGTCGCCGGTGTTCACGACCAGGTCGGGCGCGAGCTCGGCCAGCCCCCGGATCCACGCGTGCTTGCGGTGCTGCGTGGCCGTGATGTGCAGGTCGGAGACGTGCAGGACACGCAACGGTGCGGCGCCCGGGGACAGCACCGGCACGTCGAAACGGCGCAGGGTGAAGGCGTTGCGTTCGATGACGCTGCCGTAGAAGATCGTGCCGACTCCGGCCATCCCCAGCGCGGCGACAGCTCGGGACGGACGCGGCATACCCCAAGCTTACGGATCACCGAGGGGGCGGCCGCCGGTACCGTCAGTGCATGCCCGAGCTGAAGGCGAGACTGCGCGCCGACCTCAACACCGCGATGAAAGCACGCGACGAGCTGACGACGGCGACGATTCGGATGGCGCTCACGGCGGTCACCAACGAAGAGGTCGCCGGCAAGGCCGCGCGTGAGCTCTCCGACGACGAAGTGCTGCGGGTCCTCACCCGTGAGGCGAAGAAGCGGCGCGAGGCGGCGGAGGCGTTCGCCGCCGCCAATCGCCACGAACTGGCCGAGCGTGAGCGCGCTGAAGGCAAGGTGCTGGACCGGTACCTGCCCGCTCAGCTCGACGACGACGAGCTGACCGCGTTGGTCACGGCCGCCATCGCCGAGTCCGGCGCCGCCAGCCTGCGCGACATGGGCGCAGTGATGAAGCTGGTACAGCCCAAGGTCGCCGGACGTGCGGACGGAAAGCGGGTCAGCGACGAGGTACGGCAGCGCCTCGGCTGAGGCGTGCGGTCAAGTCAGTGGCTGCCCGGGGGACCGTGGGTCTTGGTGCTGCCGCCACCGCCACCGCCACCGCCACCACCGGGGCTCGAGCTGGCGCCGCCCCCGCCGCCGCCGGGTGACGTGCTGGTATGCGGCTTCGGCGGCGGTTGGACGATCACCGGAGGGACGTACGCGGCGATGCCGTTGCTCAGGCACACCGTGACCGTCGATCCCGGGGTGGCCCGCTGTGGCCCGTAGTACCCGATCGTCCCGAGGGTCTGCGAACTCGGGCATTCGAGGTTGGGATCGTTGGTGTCGATATATCGCATCTTGAAGTTCGCGGCGGCGAGCTGCCTGCGGGCGTCGGCCGGGGACATGCCGGAGATGTTGGGTACGTCGACGCCGCGGATCGTGTTCGGGTCCTCCCAGGTCCAGCTGCGCGTCGCCAGGCTCGGCTTGAGCGCCTTCAGCCACACCTGCGACGCGTAGTCGCCGTACGCCTGGCCGGTCGCGACGCCGGGCAGTCCGGACGACGGCGCGCTCGAGTGGTCGAAGTTGATCAAGCCGCTCGTCGCCACCAGGTCAGGGGTCATCCCGACGAACCACACTGACGAGTTCTGGTTCTTCGTGGTGGACTCGTTCGTACCTGTCTTGCCGGCGATGACGCTCGGGTTCTCGGCGTACCAGCTCTGGAAGGCCGACGCGGATGTGCCGGGGTACTTGGTGTCGCCGGCCAAGATCTGCGCGGCCTGCGCGGCGACCTGGGGGGCCAGAACCTGCACGCCCGCCTGGCGCTTCACCGGCACCGGATTGCCGTTGCTGTCGCGGATGGAGAGCACCGGCGCGGGCGCGTTGAACTTCCCGCCGTTCGCGACGGCGGCATAGGCGCCGGTCAGTTCCAGCGGGCTGGTCGGGATGGAGCCGAGCACGAGCTGCTGTGCACGCTGGTTGTTGACGACGTTCTGCGCGATCGTGAACTTCGGGTTGTCGGCGGAATCGTGGCTCTGCAGGCTGTTCATCCCGAGTTTCTGCATCACCTCGACGATCGGGTCGAGATGGCAGTTGAGCAGCTTGTCGGCGAGCGCCACGAAGTAGGTGTTGGACGACTTCGCGGTCGCCGTGGCGAGCGTCTCGAGCGGGTTGTAGACGACGTTCGCGTCACCGTTGGTCACGTGCGTGCTCACGGTGGCGCAGTTGCTGGTCTTGTAGTCCCCGTAGTTGCCGACGGTGTCGAGGGGCCACTGCTCGGGCACGCCCGTCTCCAGCGCGGCGAGCAATGGGAAGAGCTTGAACGTCGAGGCACCGTGAGCGGTGTACGCGGTGAAGACCGGCTGTTCGGTCTCGGACCTGGTCTTCGTGCCATAGCGCTTGCTCGTCGCCATCGCCAGGATGTCCCCGGTTCTTGGATCGACGACAGGCAGAACGGCCGTCATCGGCGACGACGCCGGAACGGCTTGGGAGATGCGGGCTTGAGTGCTGTTCTGCAGCTTCGCGTCAAGCGTCGTGACGATCTTCAGGCCGCCGGTCTGCAGCTCCGTCGACCGGATGCCCCCGACCTGCTCAAGCCAGTTCTGCGTGTACTCGCAGAAGAACGCGGCGTTGTTGACCGTGCTGTTCGCGTGTGCGCATCCCTGCTGAACCGTTGGCGGGGACTGGGTGGCGAGCGCGACCGGCGTCGCCTTCACCGTGTCAGCCGCGGCCTGGCTCAGCTTGCCGACGCTGACGAGGTTCTGCAGCACCTCGTCGCGTCGCACCTTGGCCGCCGCGCGGTTCACGAACGGGTCGTAGGCCGAGGGGGCGCGGAGCAGACCGACCAGCAGCGCGGACTGAGCGAGAGTCAGCGCCGACGCCGGCTTGTTGAAATACGTCTCGGCCGCGGTCTGGATGCCGTAGGAGTGCTCACCGAAGAAGGCGATGTTGAGGTAGTTGTCGAGGATGGTGCCCTTGGACTCGTGCAGCGTGTTCTCGATGTAGAGCGCGCACTTCGCGTCCTCCATCTTGCGCTGCAGGTTCTGGTCGATTGCCGCCTGCTGCTTGGCCACGTCATTGCCGGCCTGGTAGTAGCGGACCTGCTTGACGTACTGCATCGTCAGCGTCGAGCCGCCCTGGGTGTCGCCGCTGCTGGTGCTGATCGCCGAACGGAGCAGGCCGCGCAGATCGACGCCGTGGTGCTGGTAGAACCGGCGGTCTTCGGTCGCGACCAACGCGTCCTGCAGGATCTGCGGTACATCCGACAACGGAACTGGCACCCGGTCCTGGCTGAAGAGCGTGGCGATGACGGTCTTGCCGTCGCGGGCATAGAGCGTCGTCTTCTGCGGGGGCTTGCTCTCTTGCAGCGTGCAGGTGGTGTTCAGGAACTTGCCGGTGACGCTCCCGGCGGCCAGTCCCAGGCCGCCGACGTAGGGCAGCAGCAGCCCGGCACTCAGGATGCCGACGGCGACCAGGGCTCCGACGAGCTTGCTGAGCGTCTTCCAGGTGTTGGGTGCCACGGAGAGTCAGGGTACGTGGCCCGCCTTGGAGCCCCGTCGGATCCTCGGGCCCGGCTCAGCCGCAGGCGGTCTCGGGCCGGTCGGTCGCCAAAGCCGCTCAGCTTCCGATGAGTTCGCCGATGGTCCGCAGACCGTCCAGATCGTGGACGTCGGTGGGCAGGGCCGGTACGGCCACGAGCGGCACCTTGGGGTGCGCCGACGAGAACCGCTTCGTCATCCGGGCATCGTGCTCGGCGGCGGCGGCGATCTCGGCGTGCACCCGCAGCGCCGCCTGGGCGAGCGTGGCGTCCGGGGCCTTCTCGGCCAGCGCGTCCGCGGCCAGTTCGGCGCGCGCCGCGCTGAGCGGCGCGCCGCCCTCGACCGGAGCCGCGCGATGGGTCCGATTGACGATGACACCGGCGAGGGGCATGTGCTCGGCCGAGAGCCGCTCGACGAAGTAGGACGCCTCGCGCAGGGCGTCCGGTTCGGGTGCGGCGACGACGATGAACGCGGTCCCGGGCTGTTTGAGCAGTTCGTAGGTCTGCTGCGCGCGCTCGCGGAACCCGCCGAACATCGACTCGAGCGCGGTGACGAAGGTCGACAGGTCGTTGAGCAGATCCCCGCCGATCACCCGCGTGAACACCCGGGCGACCATGCCCACGGAGACGGTGACGACTTTGAGATACGCCTTGCCGCCCGCTTTCGCCGGGCCGGTGAGCAACCGGATCATGCGTCCGTCGAGGAAGCGGCCGAGCCGGTTCGGCGCATCGAGGAAGTCCAACGCCGACCGTGACGGCGGGGTGTCGACGACGATGAGGTCCCACTCGTTCGCGCCGACGAGCTGGCCCAGCTTCTCCATCGCCATGTACTCCTGCGTCCCGGCGAACGAGGATGACAGCGATTGGTAGAAGGGATTCGCGAAGACCTGTTCGGCCCGCTCCGGCGTCGAGTGCTCGAGTACGACGTCGTCGAAGGTGCGCTTCATGTCGAGCATCATCGCGAAGAGCTGGCCGCCCTCGACGTCCTTGACCTCGCGCGGGGTGTTGTCCAGCTCGGTGAGACCCATCGCCTGCGCCAGCCGGCGGGCCGGGTCGATGGTGAGGACAACGGTGCGGCGGCCGGCCTCCGCGCCGATGAGCGCCATGGCCGCCGCCGTCGTGGTCTTGCCGACGCCGCCGCTGCCGCAGGTGACGATGACGCGAGTCTTCGGGTCGCGCACCAGCGCGGCCACGTCCAGAGTGGGCTTCGGTGTGCTCATGCGCGCACTTCGAGGAAGCAGGCGGCGAGATCCATGAGCTCGCCCAGCGCGACGGGCGGATTGAGGTCGGGCAGCTCGATCCGGGGCAGATCGAGCGCGTTGAGCCGTTCGGCGTTCTCCTCTTGGACCCGCTGGCGCTGGGCGTAGTCGGCCATTTCCCGGGCCAGCGCCCGCGCGTTCGCCACGGCCACGCCGGCCTTGCGCAGACCGGCCGACAGGGCCTTGAGATCGACGGCACCATCTGCGGCAACCTGATCCGCGTCGAGCAATGCCGGCCGGGCGCGGTTGACGATGACGGCACCGAGGTTGAACCCGAGCGACCCGAGCTCGGTGGCCGCGTCGATCGTCTCCTGCACCGGCATCTCTTCGAGCAGGGTGACGATGTGCACCGCCGTCTTCGGCCCGTGCAGCAACTTGATGACGCCCTCGCTCTGATTGGTGATCGCGCCGAACTTCGTCAGCTTGGCGACCTCCTGGGTGGCGTCGAGGAACCGGCTGATCCGTCCGGTCGGCGGGGCGTCGAGCACGACGACGTCGTACACGGGCTTGCCGTCGCGGCCGATGCGCACCGCGGCTTCCTTGACCTTGCCGGTGAGCAGAACGTCGCGCAGCCCGGGCGCCAGGGTGGTCACGAAGTCCACCGCGCCCAACCGCTTGAGCCCTTTGCCGGCCCGCTTGAGGCCGTAGAACATCTCGAGGTATTCGAGCATCGCCTGCTCGGGATCGATGGCCAGCCCGAAGAGTTGGCCACCGTTGCCGACGCTGGTCAGCCGTTCTTCGCTGTAGGGCATCGGCGGCACGTCGAAGAGCTGGGCGAGAGCCTGCCGTGACTCGACCTCGATGAGCAGTACCTTGCGTCCACCGACGGCCAGCGCCAGTGCGAGCGCCGCGGCCGCCGTGGTCTTGCCCGTGCCGCCCTTGCCGGTGACGACGTGCAGCCGCGCCCTGGCCGAGATGCCGGGGGCGAGTGGGGCCGGCGCGAGTGCGCTCGAGGCGACCATATCTTGCAGGGTAGGAGATGACTGTGTGCGGCCTGCGTCCGGACTCGTCGCGTGTGATGGGCGCAGCGGATACGGTCGCGGCTATGTCCTCTCCGTCCTCCCCGCTCGAGCGTCTCGACGAACTCGGCATCGTGCTGCCACCCGTCGTCCCCCCGCTCGCCGCCTACGTCCCCGCGATCCGCTCCGGATCGCTCGTCTTCACGTCCGGGCAGCTGCCGATGGTGGGGGGCGAACTGCCGCGCACCGGCAAGGTGGGTGTCGGTGCCGAGGTGAGCCCAGAGGATGCCGTGGACCTGGCGCGGACATGTGCGTTGAACGCGCTCGCCGCTGTACACGCCGTCGTCGGCCTCGATGCGGTGGTGCGTGTGGTCAAGGTCGTCGGTTTCGTTGCCAGCGCGCCCGACTTCACCGGACAGCCGGGCGTCGTCAACGGCGCCAGCGAACTGCTCGGCCAGGTCTTCGGCGACGCCGGTAAGCACGCGCGCTCAGCCGTGGGAGTCGCCGCCCTGCCGCTCAACTCGCCCGTGGAGGTCGAGCTGATCGTGGAGGTCTCATGAACGACGCGGTACCGGTCCGGGACGCGGCGACGGTGGTGCTGCTGCGAGACGGGACGGACGGCGTCGAGGCGTGGCTGCTGACCCGGGTGACCCAGATGGCGTTCGCCGCCGGCATGACGGTCTTCCCCGGCGGACGGGTGGACGACGCGGACGCCGACCTGCCGCTGCAGGGTGATGTGAGCGCACTCGCCGCGCGGTCCGGGTGTTCGGAGTCGACTGCCCGCGCGCTCGTCGGAGCGGGGGTCCGCGAGACGTTCGAGGAAACCGGCGTTCTGCTGACGGTGCCGCTCGCGGATCTCAGCGGCGCGCGCGAAGATGTCGAGCTGGGACGGGTGTCCTTCGGCGAGTTGCTCCGGGCCAACGGACTCGCGATCGACGCCGGCTCCCTTCATCCCTGGTCGCGATGGGTGACACCGGCCGGCGAGGTGCGCCGCTATGACACCCGCTTCTTCGTGGGCGCATTGCCGGACGGCGCCGAGGCGCAGGACGTCACGAGCGAATCGAGCGCGGCGTCGTGGATCCCGGTCGGCGCCGCGCTCGAGCAGGCGCAGCGCGGCGAGCGCAAGATGCTGCCGCCCACGCTGACCACGCTCGCCTCGCTGGTGTCGTTCGGGACGGTGTCCGAGGCGCTGGCCTCCTCGGACTCGCGCTCGCTTGACCCCGTCCGTCCCGAGATCCGGATCGGAGCGGACGGAGCCGTCGCCGTGGAGTTGCCGGATGGATCTCTCGTCCCCATACCTCGGAGTATGTTGCCGTGACTCATCCTGCGTATGAAATGGTGCGGCAGGTGACGCCGGTTGCCGCTGTATTGCTCCAGTCCAACCCGGGTCCAATGACCCTCGACGGCACCAACACCTGGGTGCTGCGCGGGCCCGACTCCGACGAGACGGTGGTCGTGGATCCGGGCCAGACCGATGACGTGCACCTCGACAACCTGCTCGCAGCGGCTCCGAAGATCTCGACGGTGCTCGTGACGCACGGGCACTTCGACCACAGTCAGGCCGCCGCGGAACTGCACGAGCGGACCGGGGCGCCGGTGCGCGCGATCGACCCCGAGTACTGCCACGGCGGATCGCCGCTGTCCGACGGCGAGTCGATCGAGACGGCCGGCATTCGGGTGCGAGTGGTGGCGACGCCCGGGCACAGCTCGGACTCGGTCTCGTTCGTACTGGACGAGTCGGCGGTACTCACTGGCGACACGATTCTGGGCCGCGGGACCACCGTCGTCGCGTATCCGGACGGCAACCTCGGCGAGTACCTGTCGTCGCTGCGACTGCTGCGCGATCTCGGCGGCGCCCTGGTCCTGCCCGGTCACGGGCCCGAGCTGAAAAGCCTGGCCGAGGTGGCGGACATGTACCTGGCGCACCGGCAGGAGCGGCTCGACCAGGTGCGCGCGGCGCTCGCCGACCTGGGCTCAGAAGCGACCGCGCGCCAGATCGTCGAAATGGTCTACGCCGACGTCGACCAAGCAGTCTGGTGGGCCGCCGAACTCTCCGTAAAGGCCCAGCTCGATTACCTACGAAATCCCCCGCGCGCAAGGTGAGAGAGGGCTGGGTCAGCCTCGAGTCGAGTCCCAGCCACGAACGCGATGAGCGCTCGCGCGAAGACTCCGCCTACGGCGGATCAGCTCAGCGGGCCCTCCGGGCGAGCCGCTCGCGATCCAGGATGACCACGCTCTTGCCCTCGAGGCGCAGCCACCCGCGCGACGCGAAGTCGGCCAGGGCCTTGTTCACGGTCTCGCGCGATGCGCCGACGAGCTGGGCGAGCTCCTCCTGGGTCAGGTCGTGGGTGACCCGCAGCTGGCCGCCGTCGATC
The DNA here is from genome assembly GCA_032160665.1 of Pseudonocardiales bacterium. Taxonomy (GTDB): domain Bacteria; phylum Actinomycetota; class Actinomycetes; order Mycobacteriales; family Jatrophihabitantaceae; genus Jatrophihabitans. Next base: position 6,297 of record JAVHVH010000190.1, on the reverse strand, counting down.
GAGCCGAAGCGCTGCGCGAGCTGCAGCAACTGCTTGGCGACGCGGCCCGGGACGTCGACGAAGATCAGGTCGGCGAGCATGGTGTTCGTGCGGCGCAGCCGGCGCGCCACCACCCGCAGCAGTTGCATGGCGATCTGCGGACGTTCAGTGGCCCACTTCTGCAATGCCGCCTTCGGCAGCTTCGCCAGCCGCGCGTCGGTGACGACCGTCGCGGTCGCGGTGCGGGGCCCGGGGTCGAACAGCGAGAGCTCGCCGAACTGGTCGGACGGGCCATAGATGGCGACCAGGTTCTCGCGGCCGTCGGGGGAGCGGCGGCCGAGTTTCACCTTGCCGCTCAGGACGATGTAGAGGCTGTCGCCGGGCTCGCCCTCGTTGAAGAGCACAGCCCCGCGCGGCGCCTCGAAGATGTCGAATTCTCCGGCGAGCGCCTCGACGTCATCGGGGTCGACTCCCTGGAACAAGCCGGCCCTGCGCAGAATCTCGTCCACATGTGCTCCTCGATCGCCCGGCGAGTGCGAGCCTCGTCACAGTCTCGCGCGAGTCTAGGGCACGGTGCCCGCGGGGGTCCGATCAGTCGGCTGCCCGGCGCGACCCACGCCGCAGCCGGTTGAGGCCGAGCCGCGCGCGGAAGCGCGACAGCGCCGAGTCCGTGCCCTCGACCACGAAGGCGTCGAGTTCCTCCGAATTGGCGCCGTCGAGGAAGTGCTCGATCTCGCGCTCGACCGCGATCTGGCTCAGCGGCTCCTCGACCCGGCCCATGAGCATGACGAAGCCCAACAGGACGAACGGGAACGCCAGCAGCGCAAAACCGATCATGGTGCCTCCATTGTGCCGTATGCGCTCCATCGGCGGGCGGACATAGGCTCTCGACGTGCCGTCCGCCGAGGAGACCCCGCTCGCCCGCACCCGCCGAGCCCGCCGCATCAACCGCGAACTCGCGCTGACGTACCCCGATGCTCACTGCGAACTCGACTTCACCAATCCGCTCGAACTATCGGTGGCCACAATTCTGTCCGCGCAGTGCACGGACAAGCGGGTCAACGAGGTGACGCCGGCGCTGTTCGCCAAGTACCCGTCCGCCGCCGACTACGCCGAGGCCGATCGCGACGACGTCGAGCGCCTGATCAAGCCCACCGGGTTCTTCCGCAACAAGACGACGTCGATCATCAAGCTGGGCCAGGCCCTCGTCGAACGCTACGACGGCGAGGTTCCGAACCGGCTCGACGAGCTCGTCAAGCTTCCTGGCTTCGGACGTAAGACGGCGAACGTCGTCCTGGGCAATGCCTTCGGCATCCCCGGCCTCACCGTCGACACGCATTTCGGACGCCTCGTGCGGCGCTGGCGGTGGACGGCCGAGACGGACCCGGTGAAGGTCGAGCACGCGGTCGCCGAGCTCATCCCGAAGAACGAGTGGACGATCTTCTCGCACCGCGCCATCTGGCACGGTCGCCGGATGTGCCACTCCCGCAAGCCGGCCTGCGGCGTGTGCCCCATCGCCCGCATGTGCCCGTCCTTCGGCGAGGGTCCGACCGACCCGGTAGCCGCCGCGAAGCTCGTGCGCAGCGCTTCACAGATGATGGAATCGCAAGAGTGATCGACACCCTCCCGACCTGGCTCCGCGCGCTCGCAGCCAAGGCACAGGGACTCGACGGCGCCGACATCTCCCGCTTCCTGCCGCCTGACGACGGCACCGGTCGCGCCTCCGCAGTGCTGATCGCGTTCGCCGAAGGCCCCAAGGGCCCCTCCGTCTTGCTGATCGAGCGCGCGGCCGACCTGCGCAAGCACGCCGGGCAGGTCGCCTTTCCCGGCGGCACCTTGGACCCGACTGACGCGTCCCTGAACGCCGCGGCACTGCGCGAGGCCGAGGAAGAGGTCGGCCTCGACCCGGCAACGGTCCGCATCGTCGCCGAGCTGCCGGCGATCTTCATCCCCGTGTCGGGCTTCGTCGTCACGCCGGTGCTCGCGTGGTGGGAGACCCCGCACGAGGTCGGTCCGGTCGACGCCGCCGAGGTCGCCAAGGTGGCGCTCGTCCCGATCGCCGAGCTGGCCGATCCCGCGAATCGGTTCCGGGTGACGCACCCGTCGGGCTGGACCGGCCCGGCCTTCGAGGCCGGTGGTCTGTTCGTGTGGGGCTTCACCGCCGGCCTGCTCGATCGGATGCTCGAGTTCGGCGGCTGGGCCCGGCCGTGGGACGAGAACCGGCTGCGTCCGCTTCCGCCACTGTTCGGCGGCAGCTGAGCCCTGCCGCCCGCGCCCAGCCCGCGCCGGTACCGTCGGGGCATGCCCTTCCGCCGCCTGACGGTGTCGCTTGCCGGTGCGGCGGTGGCGATGCTGGTGGCGTCCTGTACGAACACCAACTCGGTTGCCGCCAAGCGTCCGCACCTCGGATCCGCCACCGCGTCCGAAGTGGCCGGGGTACAGCAGATCACCGTGACGACGGGCAACGATCTGCGCTTCCATCCGTCGACGCTGATCGTCCACCCGGGCAAAGTGCGCGTGGTCCTGGACAACACAGCGGTCAGCGGCACCGGGCCGCCGCACGACTTCCAGCTCGCCGGCCTGCCCGGTGCGTTCATCCCGTCCACCCAGTCGGGTCAGAAACAATCGGTCACCTTCATCGCCCCCGCGCCCGGCAAGTACCGCTTCGTCTGCACCTTCCACGCGACGCAGGGGCAGACCGGGACCCTGATCGTTACCTCGCGGTAGGCCGGGACTGGTGAACATTCTCGACGTCATCATCGTTCTCGCGGCGCTCGCCTACGGGTTCGGTGGATTCCGCAGCGGTGCCGTCGTCGGGATCTTCTCGCTGGTGGGCTTCTTCGGCGGAGCCGTGCTCGGCGCCCAGCTCGCCCAGCCGCTGGGTTCGAAGTTGGCCAACGGCCGGGCGCAGATTCCGGTGGCGATCGTCTGTGTTCTGCTGCTCGCCACGCTCGGCCAGCTGCTCGGTGTCTACCTCGCCGGCCACGTCAGGGAGCGGCTCGTCTCTGAGCGCGGCCGGCCCTGGGACGCGGGTATCGGGGCGGGGCTTGGCGTCGCGTCCGTCCTGCTCGTGTCGTGGATGATCGCGGTGCCGTTGGCGTCCTCGCCCTACCCGCAGCTGGCCGCAGAGGCCGGCCATTCCAGCATCGTGCGGGCGGTCGACGGCGTGATGCCGCCGAGTGCGCGCAACCTGTATTCATCGCTGCGCGGGTTCCTCGACCAGAGCGGGTTCCCGCCGGTGTTCGGCGATCTGCCGTCGACGTCCGTCGTGTCAGTGGCCGCGCCCCCGAAGAATCTCTCGCCGGCCTTCGAGCGCCAGATCCGGGTGGCCCATCGATCCACCTTCAAGATCTACGGGCAGGCTCCGCAGTGCGGTCGCGGGATCGAGGGCTCGGGGTTCTTCTACGCGCCGCACCGCATGCTCACGAACGCGCATGTCGTCGCCGGCACGCGTCAGGTGACGGTGCAGGTGGACGCGAACCACAGCGTCAGTGCCACGGTCGTGCTGTACGACCCGGACCGGGACGTCGCCGTCCTCGACGTCCCCGATCTCAACGCCCCGGCGCTCAAGCTCGCGCCCGACGATGCGAAGACGGGCGATCCCGCCGTCGTGCTCGGCTACCCCGAGAACGGTCCGTTCACCATCCGCTCGGCGCGGGTGCGCTCGAAGACCACCGTGCTTGGCACCGACATCTACGGCCACGGGAGCATCCGCCGCTCGATCTATTCGATCCGCTCGGTCGTGCGCAGTGGCAACTCCGGCGGCCCGCTCCTCGCCGAAACCGGCACGGTGCTGGGCATCGTCTTCGCCACCGCGAAGGACTCACCGGACACCGGGTTCGTGCTCACCGATGACGAGATAAGCGGCGACGCAAATCAGGGTCGGTCGCTGACCAACGCGGTCGGCACCGGCGCCTGCACGCCCGAATGAGACCCCCCGTCCGAGTTGCTCGGAGCGGCGGCGGTCTCAATGGGTTTTCGCCCACCGGATGAGCTCGCCACTGACGAAGTCGGGCACCTCGTCGTGCGGGAAGTGGCCGACGCCGTCGAGCACCCGCCATTCGTAGGCGCCGGTGACGTACTGCCCGGCACCCTGCGCGGTGGCGGGCAGGACGCACCGGTCGAAGTCGCCGTGCAGATGCAGGACGGGCGCGGTGATCGGGGCGCGCAACGACGCGGCATAGCGCCGGCCGTCGGCGCGGGCCAATGAGCGCACCATCCAGCGGAAGTGCTCCGCGGCGCAGTACGACACCGGGTGGATCCGCATCGCCTGTGCGTAGCGCTCGACGTCGGCGACGTAGCGCGGGGTGCCCCGCCACCGCGGCCCGGTCCACTCGTCGTAGAGCTCGCGGACCCAGTGCGAGTCCCGGGACAGCAGGTTCTCCGGGCGCCGCGGCACCTGGAATGTTCGCAGCGCGTAGGACGACGCATGCCGCTGAGCCGATCCGGCGCCCGGACGGATAGCGGCCCGCATCCGCAACGGGTGAGCGGCGCCGAGGACGACGAGGCTGCGCACGACCCGGGGGTGGACGGCAGCCATCGTCCAGGCCAGCGTGCCGCCGACATCGTTGCCGACGATCATCGCGTCGGAATCGCCGAGCGAGGTGACGAGCGCGGCCATGTCGGCGGCCAAGGTCGGTGCGTCGTAGCCGCGCGGCGGCTTGTCGCTGGCTCCGTAGCCGCGCAGGTCGACGGCGACGGCGCGGTACCCGGCGTCGGCGAGGTCGACGAGTTGTTGGTGCCAGGTCCACCAGAACTGCGGGAAGCCGTGCATCAGCAGGACGAGCGGCCCGGTGCCGAGCTCGGCGACGTGCAGGGCGATGCCGTTGGCGCGCACCGTCCGGTGCGTCCACGGACCCTCGACCAGGACGATCGAGCTGTCCGGCGCGCCCGGGAGCGGACCGAAACCCATGGGGGCTACTCGCGCTTCTGCTTCAGGTAGTCGACGGTTTCCTTCGTGGTCTTGATCGTGCGCGCGGGCGCCTTGACCCGCTTGACCTTCTTGAAGCCGAGGAAGGCGAACAGCGCGACGGCGATCAGTTGCAGCACGAAAACGATCAGGAAGGCGAGCCACCGCGACACCCCAAGGGCGGCGATGCCCTCGGCCAGCGCGAGAAACCCGAAGGTGAGCGAGAAGACCAGGACGACGGCGGCGCCGAGGAACAGCCCGATGCCGACGCCGCCGTTCTTGACTGTCGAGCGCAGTTCGAGCTTCGCGAGCTCGATCTCGCCGCGAACCAGAGTGGACAGATGCGTGGACGCGTCGTTGACGAGCTGGCCGACGCTCGGCTCGGCGGCGTGCCTGCCCGCGGCGGCTGCGGCGGGCATCGGCACGGGCACGGGGCCCGGCTTCGGGGCCGGACTGGGACTCGCCGTCACGTGTCGGCTCCTTCGTCGAGGGGTGATGCGTAGCCCGCATCATTCCAGCCCACCTGCCCCGCCCGCATCAGCTCGGTGTGAGGCCGGCGCACCAGTGTCGGCGCCCGTTAGTTCGTTGGGGGCGCAACGGTGTTCGGGCTCGGGTGGGCGGTGCCGGGGGAGTTGTTCTGGAGTCCGTGTTGCGGCTGTAGGACGGTTGGTGCGATCGGGGTGGATCACGGGTCGTGGAACGACCGTCATTCGGCGGGGGACGGTCCCGGGTCAAGTTCCTGACGGCCGGCCCGCGGCCGGACCGCGGCGGCCGGGGTTGGGTCGTGGCGCGTTCGTGACCGCCGGGGGGTTGCGGTGGGCGCCATGAGTGGCGCAGCTGGTTCGTCCGCGAACAGTTGCGGCCCGGGCGGGATGATCAGAATGGTGGCGGCTCGGTGTCGGCCGGGTCGGACGGTGCGAGGCGTTCACGCTCGGTGAACGCCGGCCCGAGTGGTCGCCCGCGTTGGGTGACTGGGTTGAAGCTCGGCCGGCGTGAGGTGTCGGCGGCGTCGTGGTAGGCGCTGCTCAGGCTCGGGTGGGTGGTGTCGGGTTCGGGTGGTCTGGGTTGGGGTCGGGGTAGTGGGGGCGCGATTGCCGGGAGCTGGACTACGTGTCGCCGTCCGAGTGGGCTGATCCAGGCGAAGGTGTGCTGGTTGTGGCGGGTCAGGCGCCAGCCGCGGGTGGTCTTGAGGTCGTGGTCGTGGGGGCAGCCGGGGGCGAGGTTGGCGGCTTCGGTGCGTCCGCCTCGGGCGTGCTCGCGGCGATGATCTTGGTCGCAGTCGGCGGCGGGGCGGCGGCAGCCGGGGAACAGGCAGGTTTGGAAGGTGATCTGGCTGTGCCGGCGCAGCGCCCGGCCGGGGAAGCGGGCGGTCGGGTCTTGGGCCGGGCGCTGCTGGGTGGCGTATTGGC
>JAVHVH010000173.1:0-43346 GCA_032160665.1 Pseudonocardiales bacterium | reverse complement strand
CCAGCGAGTACTCGCCCGGAGCCCGAGCGGTGGCCATATCACCGACGACCACCGGGATCGTCGCTTCGTCGACCTTGGCGCGCAGCCGCTCGATCATCGGACGGGACAGCTCGATGCCGGTGACCGGTACGCCACGCTCGGCGAGCGGGATGGCCACCCGACCGGTTCCGATCGCGAATTCGAGTGCCCGGCCCTCAGCCGCCAGGTCGGCGAGGCGCTCGACCATAGGAATCAAGACGTCCGCCGCGAACATGCCAGTGCCAGGGGTGTCGTATCGCTGGGCGGCATCGGCGTCCCAGATCTCTTCCTGTCCCACGACACCGATCGTGGTGCACGTGCGGTGTGGCGTCCATCGACTATTTCGAGCGGGCGTCGACGTCCTCAATCGCATGGTTGTGGGTACGGCTCGCCTCTGCACCGGGTCGTGAACAGCCCTACCGCTCTCCTGAAGTTCGGGGTTAGTCCCGTGGTCTCCAAGGACGAGCCACACCGCGTGGGGTGCGTAGTCGTTTCATTCGGGTCCGACCTGGTCGAGGGCCGCCGCGATCACCAGTTGCCGTGTCGTCCATGGATCCCATTCGACGCCGACGTCCCAGAAACAGCAACAATTGTTGTCGGTTTAGGGACGCCGACGCAGACTCAACGACATGAGCGATTTCGACGTAGTGGTGGTCGGCGGCGGGGCCGCCGGGCTGTCGGCGGCGCTGGTGTTGTCCCGGGCCCGCCGCAAGGTTCTCGTGGTGGACTCCGGAACGCCGCGCAACGCGCCCGCGGCGCACATGCACGGGTTCTTGTCGCGTGACGGGATGGCGCCGCACGAACTCCTGGCCGTCGGCCGGGACGAGGTGAAGGGCTACGGCGGTGAGGTCCGCGACGGCGCCGTCGCCGAGCTCGTGCCGTCCGGTAAGTCCGGGTTCTGGGTCCTGCTTTCCGACGGCCAGCGGGTTTCGGCGCGGCGTCTGCTGGTGGCGACCGGCTTACGCGACGAGCTGCCCGACATCCAGGGGCTTCGCGACAGGTGGGCCCGCGACGTTCTGCACTGCCCGTACTGCCACGGATACGAGGTGCGCGACCAGCAGCTCGGCGTTCTAGGCGGTTCACCGGACGCAGTCCGCTACGCACAGATCGTGCGTCAGTGGGCTGAGGACGTCGTGTTCTTCGCGCCGACCGCAACCCTGACCGCCGTTGAACGTTCACAGCTGGTGGCCCGGGCGATCGGGATCGTCGAGGGCACCGTAGAGCGGGTGTTGGTCGAGGACGACCACCTCTGCGGCGTCCGACTGGACGACGGCCGTACCGTCCGCCGAGGCGCGCTCTTCGTCCCACCACGCTTCGTCCCCAACAACGACCTGCTCGTCGGCCTCGGCTGCGACATCGACGAGAACGGGTGGGTGGCCACGGGCGACAACGGGCACACCAGCGTTGCCGGCGTTTGGGTAGCGGGCAACCTGGGCAACCCGCGAGCCCAGGTCATCACCGCTGCCGGCGAAGGATCCGCGGCCGCCATCGCCATCAACGCCGACCTCGTCGACGACGACGTCCGGACCGCCGTCCGGGACTTCAACCAGGGGTTCCTGACCTGAGGGCCGGGCCCCTTCCCGCGACTCCCGACAACCCACGGCTCCGCATCCGTCTGCTGACCCGAGCCGCCCACAGGTGAGACGTTGCTTCTCCACCGCGGGGCGATCAGGCTGACCACGTGGGCAGCGATCGAGGCTATCTCTTGCACAACGCCAACGCCGAGGCCGGGCAGCGGTTCAACGCGCTCGCCGAACTGTTCGATGCATCGACGTTTCGACACCTGGCAGCGACGGGGCTCAACCGAGGTTGGCATGTTTGGGAAGTGGGGGCAGGGGGTTCGAGTGTGCCGTCGTGGCTGGCCCGACAAGTTGGTCCAGACGGTCGCGTGCTAGCCACCGACATCGACACCTCCTGGACGAGCGGCTCGATCCATTACGAAGTACTGCGTCACGACGTCGTGCGCGACGAGCCTCCCGCCGGACCCTTTGATCTCGTGCATGCCCGCCTCGTCCTCGTCCACGTCGCAGCGCGTGACCGCGCCCTCACAGCAATGATCTCGGCACTTCGCCCGGGTGGGTGGCTCGTCATCGAGGACGCTGACCCCGCATTGCAGCCGCTGGTCTGCTTGGACGAGCTTGATGCAGCCTCGGCGCTGGCAAACAGGCTCAAACGAGCATTCCGAGACCTACTTGCCGCTCGCGACGTCGATCTCGCGTTTGGCCGGTCACTCCCAAGGCGGCTGCGTGCAGCGGGCTTGGTCAAGGTCGGCGCTGACGCCTACTTTCCCCTGACCGGGCCCGCCTGCATTGAACTCGAACGTGCCACCACCGAACAGATCCGAGACCAACTCGTCACCGCAGGCCTTGCATCGCAGAGCGAAATCGAAGAGCACCTCGCGAACGTGACGGCGGGAAAGCTGGACCTCGCTACGTCACCCATGATCTCGGCCTGGGGGCAGAAGCGAAGTTGAAGGATGAATGTGTTCGCCCGAAACGGCGCCACGGCAGCTCGCGAGCGTAGGAGAGGGCCGCCGATAGGTAGCGGCGAGATTGGCGGGATAGCCGTCTGAACGGGACGGAACTCAACGAGTCGGCGCGGTCAAAGTCCCGGGTAGTGCAGGCCGATCTGGGTGCGTATCTCGTCGAGCACGCTCATGATCTGCAGGGTTTCCTCCAAAGGCAGCGTCGGGCTCTCGGTGATGCCGGCATGTAGGCAGCGGTTGACTTCGGCCGCCTGGTACTGCATGCCCCGTCCGGCTACGGGCGCTGCGAAGGTTTCGAGCACCTGCTCCCCACGATCTATCACGCGGAACGAGGTCGGCGTGTAGAACCAGCCGTCGATCTCGAGGCGCGCCTCGGTGCCGTAGATGACGGCGGGATTGGACGACTGCGCCGCCAGCGAGGTGCTCAGCACCGCGTGAGCGCCGGACGGGTAGCGCAGCACCATCGACGTCGTCGCGTCGACGCCGGTGAACGCTGGCGTCGATACCGCGGTGATCGACGACGGTGGCCCGAAGATCAGATGGGCGAACGAGACCGGGTAGATGCCCAGATCGAGCAGCGCACCGCCACCCAGCGAGGGCGCGAACAATCGATGCGCGGGATCGTGCGCGAACCACTGGCCGTGTTCGGCGGTCAGGTACACCAGCTCACCGAGCGTGCCGGCGGTGAGGATCTCGCGGATGCGCGCGACATGCGGCAGGAACCTCGTCCACATCGCTTCCATCAGGAACAAACCGGCCGAGCGCGCGGCGTCAACCATCTGCTGGGACTGCTCGCGATCCATCGCAAACGGCTTCTCGCACAGCACCGCCTTGCCGCCCTCGATCGCCAGCAGCGTGGCGTCGCGGTGCCACGGGTGCGGCGTCGACACGTAGACCACGTCAACGTCCGGGTCAGCCGCCAGATCGGCATACGAGCCATGACGGTGCGGGATATCGAAGTCGGCAGCGAATGCATCGGCCGACGCCTGCGTGCGCGAACCGACCGCCACGATCTCGCAATCCGGCAGCAACCGCAGGTCCTCGGCGAAGGACCGCGCGATCCCCCCGGTCGCGAGCAGCCCCCACCGGATCGGTCTGGTCATGCGACAAGCCTCAACACCGTCATCTGAGCGATGATTCTCCGCCCACCTCGGACAGACAAGCGACGCTCGACCTGCAGACGGGTCGACCGCGGTTGAGCCAGCGGCGGTCTCCTCTGCGCGAACCCGGGGCTGCTCTCGTCCAAATCAGGTCAGATCGCCCCGCTATCGTGAGCGTCATGAGCGTCGAATCCCCCGCCGGGCCGCGGATCACCGCGGACACGAAGTTGGACGCGGGCGTGCTGAGGATCGCCGGGGTCGTCGTCCTCGGCGCGATCATGTCAATCCTCGACATCACCGTCGTCAGCGTCGCGTTGCCCACGTTCCAGAGCGTGTTCCACACGAGCTACGCGAACGTCGCGTGGACGATGACCGGCTACACGCTCGCGCTGGCCACCGTCATCCCACTGTCCGGCTGGGCGGCCGACCGGTTCGGCACCAAGCGGCTGTACATGACCGCGCTCATTCTGTTCGTCCTCGGCTCCGCGCTGTGCAGCACGGCGTGGAACATCGGTTCGCTGATCACGTTCCGGGTCCTGCAGGGACTCGGCGGCGGCATGTTGATGCCGGTTGGCATGACGATCATGACGCGCGCCGCCGGGCCGCAGCGGATCGGCCGGGTGATGGCCGTGCTCGGGGTGCCGATGCTGCTCGGCCCGATCGCCGGCCCGATCCTGGGCGGCTGGCTGATCGATGCCGCCAGCTGGCATTGGATCTTCCTGATCAACGTGCCGATCGGCGCCGCCGCGTTGCTGTACGCGTTCCTGGTGCTGCCGAAGGACACCCCGAGCCCGTCCGAGTCGTTCGACTTCCTCGGTATGTTGCTGCTCTCGCCCGGCCTCGCCCTGTTCCTGTTCGGGGTCTCCTCGATCCCGGCGGAGGGGACGGTCGCGGCCCCCCGGGTGCTGATCCCCAGCGTGATCGGGCTGCTGCTGGTGATCGGCTTCGTGCTCCACGCGTTCCGCCCCGAGCATCCGCTGATCGACCTGCGGCTGTTCAAGAACCGGCAGCTGACGATCTCGACGATCGCCATGTTCCTGTTCGCGGTCGCATTCTTCGGCGCGGGGCTGCTCATCCCCAGCTACTTCTTGCAGGTCCGCGGTGAGGACACTTTGCACGCCGGACTGCTGGTGGCACCGCAGGGCCTCGGCGCGATGCTGACGATGCCGATCGCCGGACTGCTGGCCGACAAGATCGCGATCAGCAAGATCGTGGTGCCGGGGCTCGCACTCATCACCGCCGGGATGGCCGTGCTCACCCAGGTGGACGCCCACACGTCCTATGCGCTCATCCTGGGCGTGCTGTTCGTCATGGGGCTGGGCATGGGCGCCACCATGATGCCGCTGTTCACCGCGTCGCTGCAGACACTGACAGGCCCCACGATCGCCCGCGGCTCGACGCTGATGAACATCATGCAGCAGATCGCCAGCTCGATCGGCGCTGCGGTGATGTCGGTCGTGCTGACCAACCAGGAGAAGAACTCGCCATTCGCGCTGCTGGCGATCGGCTCGCGCAGCAACAAGGCGATCGCCGACAAGCTCACCCCGGCGCAGCTCGCCCAGGGCTTCGCGGACACCGCGCACGGCTTCGCCACCACCTTCACGGTGGCGCTGGTGCTCATCGCGATCACCCTGGTGCCCGCGTTGCTGCTGCCGCACCGCAAGATCGAGGCGCCGGGCCCGGCTGCGGCGGCCGAAGGCGGCGTCGTGCCCGTCGCGATGCACTAGCCCCCGCCGAACCGACCCTTCATCGACCAGCCGGCCAGCGCGTTTCAGGCGAGGCCGCGAACGCTGCGGACCGGCGGGCGAATGCCCTGGATGGTGGCGACCATGTCCAAGGTCTGTCGCGTCTCGGAGATGTTGTGCGCGCGAAACACCCGAGCTCCCAGCCAGGCGCTGACCGAGGTCGTAGCCAGAGTGCCGACCAGCCGCTCGCCGACCGCCCGGCCGAGCGACTCGCCCACGAAGTCCTTGTTCGACAACGACACCAGCACCGGCCAACCCGTCGCCACCATTTCTCCCAGGCGGCGGGTGACCTCGAGCGAATGCCGGGTGTTCTTGCCGAAGTCGTGACCCGGATCGATGAGAACGCTCTCCACGCGAACCCCAACTGTGACCGCGCGCTCGGCGAGGGCGACGGTGCGCTGGACGACGTCTTCCATCACGTCCGGATAGCTAACCCGGTGCGGGCGGGTTCGCGGTTCGACACCGCCGGCGTGTGTGCAGACCAGGGCCGCGTCGTGGTGGGCGGCGACCTCTGCGAGCTGCGGGTCCCAACCGCCCCACGCATCGTTGATGATGTCCGCGCCCGCCGCGCACGCCGCCGCACCGACCTCGTGACGCCACGTGTCCACGCTGATCGCGACATCCGGGTGTTCGGCGCGGACGGCCGCAACGAAGGAGATCGTGCGGTCGATCTCCTCCTCGACTGTGACGACCGTGCCCGGCGCCGCCTTGACGCCGCCGATGTCAACGATCTCCGCGCCCTCGCTCACCACCTCGCGCACGCGCTGCAATGCGATGTCGAAGTCGAACGTCGCTCCGCGGTCGTAGAACGAATCGGGCGTCCGGTTGACGATGGCCATGATCAACAACGATGCGTCGTCGAACGATCGTCGCCCCAGCTTCAGCATGGTGCCCCTTTCCCGTCGAGGTAGCCCGCGATGTCCGCCGCGGGCGGTCGTTCGGTCAGCGGCACCCTCCGGCTGCGCCACGACGAACCGACGCCGCGGACGAACTGCAGCAACTCCGCCTCGTCCGCGTCCGGCGCAGCAACGCCGGCGCGGCGGGCGACGGTGTGGAGGATCTCGGCGGCCATCACGCCCAGGTCGTGGACGGATTGATGGGAGTGCGCCCGCTCGCCGAGGTCCACCTGGGCCAACCCCTCGAGTCCGGCGGTTCCCCAGACGTCCAGCAGGGTTGCCATCTCGATGCCGTAGCCGACCGGCACCCGGAGTTGCTCCATCACCGATCGGCGGACCGCCCACTCGCCGGCCAGTGGCTGAACAACCGCGGCCAGCTCCGGCCAGCCCAGATTCAACAACGGCCGGGCCACGAGCTCGGTGACCCGACCGCCCTGGGGCGTGTGGGCGTCCGAGCCGTCGTCCAGCACCCGGTCGTAGAAGCCCTTGACCAGAACCACCTGCGGCTCGCTCAGCAAGGGACCGAGCAGGCCGGACACGAAGTGCGGACCCCATTCCGTCAGATCCGCGTCGACGTAGACGAGGACGTGACCGGTGGTGACGAACAACGACTTCCACAATGCCTCACCCTTGCCGGCAAAGCTCCCGAGATCCGGACGGACGTCGCCCGTCGCGTGGACCACCGCACCGTGGTCGGCGGCGATCCGTGCCGTGTCGTCGGTCGAGTCCGAGTCCATGACCACCAGTTCGTCGACGAGGGCGCGCCGCTCGACGAGTTCTTCCCGGATCCCAGTCACGATGCCTGCGATGGTTTCCTGCTCGTCGCGGGCCGGGATGACGACGCTCACCCGGCAGTCGCCCTTTGCCGCCACCAGGTCGTCGGGGCGCCAGCGCGACCAGTGACTGGTGGCGCGAGCGAACCAAGCAGCAGCGCGTACGTCCACGAAGTCACCTAAGCATTGAGGCCACCTGAGCATTGAAGTCACCTAAGCATTCAGGAGGCGATCCCGATCACCGTCCGCGATTGGACGGCTACATCCGGTCGTCCGTCCCACCGAGGACGCGTTCAAAGCCGGGCGGAACGACGAGGTCGGCGCGATTGAGCTCGCCGGCGCTCTCGTGTCCCAGGCCCAACACCGCGGAGTCGATGCCGGAGCGGAGGACGTCGAGCACGTTCTCGACGCCGGCCTGTCCGTTGGCACCAAGTCCCCAGAGGTAGGCGCGGCCGATCATGACGGCGCGGGCGCCGAGAGCCAGGGCCTTGACCACGTCACTGCCGCGGCGCACGCCGCCGTCGAGCAGCACCTCGATCTGGTCCCCGACCGCCGCGGCGATCGAGGGCAGGAGGCGGATGGTTGCTGGCGTGCCGTCGAGGTTGTTGCCGCCATGGTTGGACACCGAGATCGCGCTCGCGCCGGCGTCCACCGCTCGACGCGCCTCGTCGATGCGCGTAACGCCCTTGACCATGAACGGTCCGCCCCATTGCTCGCGCAGCCAGGCGACGTCGTCCCACGAGGGTGGCGGGGTCTGCATCCATTCGCCGTAGACGCCGAAGAAGGTTGGAGCGGGCTGGCCGGGGTCGGCCATGTTGGGCACGGTGAGGTCGGGGATCCAGCGGGTTCGGGCGACCTCGCGCAGCCACCGCGGTCGGGCCAGCGCCTCGGGGGCGAAACGCAGTGCTTCGCGCAGCGTGACCCGCTCCGGAATGCGCGGGCTGCCCCAGTCGCGGCCCATCGAGAACGACCAGTCCAAGGTGGCGATCAGCCCGACGCAGCCGGCCGCGCGGGCGCGGTCGATGCGCTGCAGGATCTGGTCCTTGCGGCCGGACCAGTAGACCTGGAAGAAGGTCTGCGGGTTGGCGGCGACGACGTCCTCGACCGGTTTGCTGGCGAACGACGAGAGCCCCATCGCAGTACCCCGGGCGGCCGCGGCGCGGGCGACCGCAACCTCGCCGTCGGGGTGCACAGCTTGGACGCCGGTCGGGGAGATGATCACGGGCAGGGAGATGTCCTGCCCCATCACGCGGGTACCGAGGTCGCGGGTGGCCGACATGCCTGCGGTGCGCGGAGCGAAGCCGAGCTCGGCGAAGGCGGCGGTGTTGTCCTCAAGAGTGACGCCGCGTTCGGAGCCGGCCACGAGCGCGCTGTAGACCGACTTCGGCAGTCGCTTCTTGGCCCGGCGCTGCGCTTCGGCGACGGATTCGAACCAGGCATTCATGACGTGCGCCTCTCGGTGCCTTGTGGTCGGACGGTCGCCACGCGCAACGGCCGGAACGAGAATGCGGGCACCAGTGGTCGCACCGTGCGATGCGCCGTGCATCCCGCCAAGACGCCCGCCCCGTAGGCGATGTCATCGGCCAGCCGCGCGAGCACGCGGGCCCGGAGGCCGAGGCCTCTGGCCCGTGCCGGGGTCAGCGCCGGGCTGAGGAGCACGACGGCGAGCGATGCACGGCGGCCCCACGGGTTCCGCCGGCCCGGGCGGAGCACGCCGACGAGGAGCAGCGGCGCGGCGAACTGGCACAGGTAGCGGCCGACGCCGATCCCGGTCTGGCGGACCGCGTCCGCGCTCACCCACAGCAGTCCGTTGGCCGGTATCCGCGCTCGGTGCAGCGTCCGGGCGAAGCCCGCGACGTAGGCGATGAACGCGGCCAGGGCGAGGAGCGGGCGGCGGGCGAGCAGCGCCGCGACGGTGGCCGTCGGCCCGGCGTGCAGCACCAGCGGCCGCATCGCCGCGGGGTGGCGCAGGGTCAAGGGCGCGGCGCTGGTTCCGTAGCGGAACCGGCGCGCCAGCAGCGCCGGCCACGTGTCGGGCTCGCGGTGCTCCACCCGGACAGTGGGGTCGTAGCGGATCCGCCACCCCGCTTCGTGCAGCCGCCAAACGAGATCGACGTCTTCGCCGTAGCGCAGCGCCGGATCGAACACCGTCCCGTCTACCGCGACGTCGTCGACGGCGCGGCGGCGGATCAGCAGGGCCGCAGTGGGTACGTAGGCGACGCGCGAGGACGGGACCACCCGGGCTTCGCGCGCGCCCAGGTCGAGGCTGCCGAACGCGGCGGCGTACCGCCCGGCCGCGCTGCCCGACGGCACCGCGACCACGCGAGGGGCGACGGCGGCGACGAGCGGGTCGGCGAAGTGCGCGGCGAGGTCGTCGATCCAACGCGGTGGGGGTGCGCAGTCACTGTCGAGGAACGCGACGAACTCGGTGTCCACCTGATCGAGCCCGGTGTCGCGGGCCGCGGCCGGCCCGCGGTTCGTGTCACGGCGCAGCAGGCGTGCGCCGTGCCGGGCCGCCACCGCGGCGACGGCGTCGGGGTCCGCCGAAGCATCGTCCACGATCACGACGGGGTGGGCGTGGCCGAGCGCGGTCAGGCATCGCTCCAGTAGGACCGGACGGTCGTGGACGGGGATCAGCACCGTCGCCGCGAGCGGCTCGATCGTCGCGGGTGGGCGCGGATGGGCCAGACCCGCGTCGGTGAGACGTCGGGCGAGCGCCGCTGCCGGGCGGGATCGCACCGGCCCGGCCCGCAGCTCCTGCCATGCCGCCGCGCCGCTGGCCGACAGCCGCATCACCCTCGCGGGGCTGCCGCCGAACAGCGTGGTGCGGTCGAGCTGCTTGGTGTCCGCGTCGATGACGATGGCGAAGCCGGCGGGAAGCGGCTCGGTCACAGGGCCATCCCGCCGTCGACGGGGACGACCGTGCCGGTCATCGCCGAGGCCTGCTCGCCGGCGAGGAACGCGATCACGGCGGCCACCTCGTACGGTTCGACGAGCCGGCCGATCGGGTGGTGGGCGGCGAAGTCAACCGGGTGGGCGAGCCCGTAGAGCCGGGCCGACTCGGACAGGATCGGGGTATCGGTCGAGCCGGGGCTGACCGCGTTGGCGGTGACGCCCGAGCCGCCCAGCTCCGTGGCCAGGGAACGGATCAGTCCGGTGACGCCGGCCTTCGCCGCGCAATATGCGGCCAGCATCGGCAGTCCACGGGTCGCGGCCGCCGACGCGACGGCAACGAAGCGGCCCGACCGCGGTTGCGGTCGGCGCAGCAAGGCCGGCACGGCCACCCGGGCCAGGTTCAGGACACCGGCCAGGTTGATGTCGAGGACGGCCCGCTCCTGGTCGACCGGCACGTCGTATTGAGGCACGCCGCCGCCGATCACGCCGGCGCACGCCACCGCCGCGTCCAGTCCTCCCCACGCCTGTTCGGCCACGGTGACCGCCGCTTCCATCGCGGAGACGTCGCGCACGTCCGCGACGAAGGGCAGCACGCGATCGGATGCCGCGGCGGCGACCGCCTCGAGCTCCGCGCGGGTCCCGAGCGGGTACGGCAGCGCGGGATCGTCAGCGCAGATGTCGACGGCGAGCACGGACCAGCCCTGCTCGACGAGAACGCGCACGGTGGCCGCGCCGATGCCCCGAGCAGCACCGGTCACGACCGCAACGCGAGCCGTCACCGGACGGTCGGCATCGTCGCGAGCCACGCGTCAACGACCCGGGTGAGGTCCACCGCGAGCGAGTCCAGCAGCGTCACGCCCTCGTCGGCGGTCGCCCCCCGCGGGTCGCCGAGCACGCCGTTGGCGGCCACAGCCCGCACCCCGCCGACCCGAAGCAGGGGCATCAGTTCATGGATCGGGCGGGTGTCGCCCGGTTCGGCGCGCGCCATGAGCACCCGGTCCGGGTGCAGGGCCATCTGCAACGCGGTCTCGGTCCGTCCGGCGTGTGGTTCGCCCTCCCAGTGCGGCGTAAACGCCAGCACCTCGCGGCCCTCACCGCACAGCGTGCGCACCGCGCGCGCGACCGGCTCGGCATTGCCGCCGTGGGCCGAGACCAGCACCACGCGCGGGAACGTCTCGCACGCCGATCGGCACAGTTCGACCAGGAGCAGTTCCAGCGCCTGCTGCCCGATCGACAGCGTGCCCGGAAAGCCCGCATGCTCCCCACTCGATCCGTAGGCGATCTCCGGCGCGATCACGACGTTGCGGCGCAGCGCCAACCGTTCGCACAACGCCACCGCGATGTCGGTATCAGTCGACAGCGGCAGGTGCGGTCCGTGCTGTTCGGTCGAGCCGAGCGGCACGGCCAGCACGCTGCCACCGGCAGCCAACTCACCGGCGTCCGGCGAGGTGAGGGTCGCGACCTCCATCAGGACAGCTGCAGCCCGGCGAGCGGGTTCTCGTCGCACGCCCGGTCCGGGCGCCGGCCGATGGTCACCGGCACCGGCCGGCCGCGATGGGAGTGATCCAGCGACGGCCGCGGGGCCGCGGCGGCATCAACCGCGGCGAGCGCCGCCGCACCGTGCCCTTTGACGCACTCCGGGTCCGGACCGTCGAGCGGCAGGCCGGTGAAGAACTTGGCCGCCATGCACCCGCCCCGGCACGCGTCGAAGGCCGAGCACGAGGTGCAGGCTCCGCCGCTCTGCGGCCGGCGCAGGTCGGTGAACAGCTCCGAGTCCCGCCACACCGACGCGAATCCGCCGGGCGCACGGACGTTGCCGGCCAGGACCTGGTCGTGGATCGCGAACGGGCACGCATACACGTCCCCGACCGGGTCGATCAGGCACACCACCCGTCCGGCCCCGCACAGGTTGAGCCCCGGCAGTGAGTCGCCGTAGCCGGCGAGGTGGAAGAAGGAGTCGCCGGTGAGCACGTCCTCGCCGTGGGCCAGCAGCCAGTCATACAGCTCGCGCTGCTGGTCCGCCGTCGGGTGCAGCTCGTCCCACACGTCCGCGCCGCGACCGGACGGCCGCAGCCGGGTGATCCGTAGCTGAGCCCCGAACGAGTCCGCGATCGCCTTGAACTCGTCCAGCTGCCCCACGTTGTGCCGCGTCATGACGACCGAGATCTTGAACTGGCCGAAGCCGACATCACGCAGGTTGCGCATCGCGCGCAGCGCCGTGTCGTACGAGCCGGAACCGCGGACCGCGTCGTTCACCTCTTCCGTCGCCCCATCCAAAGAAATCTGGACGTCGACGTAGTCGCTAGCAGCCAGCCGAGCCGCCACCTCAGGCGTGATCTTCACACCGTTCGTCGAGAACTTGACCCCCACGTGGTGCTCGGTCGCGTAGTCGAGCAACTCCCAGAAGTCCGCACGCACCGTCGGCTCACCGCCGCCGATGTTGACGTAGAAGACCTGCATCCGCTCCAGCTCGTCGATCACCGCCTTGCACTCTGCGGTCGACAGCTCGCGCGGGTCACGCCGCCCCGAGCTGGACAGGCAGTGCACACATGCCAGGTTGCAGGCGTACGTCAACTCCCACGTCAGGCAGATCGGCGCGTCCAGCCCCAGCGCGAATTCCTCGATCAGCGGACCAACCGTCGCGGTCATGCCGCCCGCTCGCAGATCATCGACGACGCCGCCAACGTCGCCAGCGCCCGCCGATAAGCCGGCAGCTGCGCGACCTCGACCCCGGCCGCGACGCACGCGGTCCGGGCGCTGCGCTGCGTGTCCAGCAACTGCACCACGCGCAACAACATCGGCGTTTTCACGAACGACAACCGGCGGGTGCCGAAGTGATACAGCAGCGCCCCGAAACGCTCGGGCCGCACCGATACCTGCGGATGCAGCCGCCAGCCGGAATCGAAGTCGAACCCGACGACGCCGCCAGCCTCAGTAGACACCGCACATGCCGTCGATCGAGACCTCCTCGACGAGGACGTCCTCAACGAGTTCCTCCTCCGCGGCGACGGGCACGCCCTTGTCGACCTGCTCGGTCACCACAACAACTTCCACGGCCATGACCGCTCCTCGTGTTCGACGGCGGGATATCGTCATGGACTGACGAATATCGGAGTACATTATCGTCACTCCCTGACGTAAACAAGGGGCGCTGCATGCCGATCAGTCACGACGCCGCGCGCCGCGGCCGCCCACCGGGCACGAGCCCGCGCGAACTCGAGCTGATTGCACTGCGCCTGTTCACCGAACAGGGCTTCGAGAACACGACCGTCGACCAGATCGCCGCGGAGGCCGGAGTCAGCAGCCGGACCTTCTTCCGCTACTTCGACTCCAAGGCCGCCGTGCTCTGGTACGCGTTCGACCATGAAGTCGAAGCTTTGCGCGCGGCCTTCGCCGCCGCGCCTGAGCGACTCCCGCTGATGGACGCCGTCCGGCAGGTCGTCGTCAGCGTCAACCGCTACACCGCCGACGACGTCGCCGAGCTACGCCGGCGAATCAACCTCATCAGCACCGTTCCCGCCCTACAGGCGAGCGCCGCACCCCACTACGACGCCTGGGAACGAGCCGTCAGCGACTTCGCCGCTGAGCGGATCGGTCACCCCCCCGACTCGCTCATCCCGATGGCGATCGGCCGAACCACGCTCGCGGCGTGCCGAGCCGCGTTCGACCAATGGGTCGCCAACGCCGACGCCGACCTCACCGTCTACCTCGAATCCGCGCTGCGAGCACTCGCCGCCGGCTTCCAGCACCCACGGCGGACTGGACCCGTTAGTCGGCGAGGCCACGTTCGATAGCGGCGATGATCTGCGGCCGGAGTTCCCGGGCGGGGATGACGAGATCGACGGAACCGACCGCCACCGCGCGATGGATGTCGTGCACGCCGTCGAACTGTGCCGCGACCTCGCCCAGCTTCTCGGCCCGCACCGCCGCTCGCACCTCGGCCAGTTCGGCGCCGAGCTCGGCACGGTCCACCGTGGGCTCGGCGGCCAACCGGGCGTCGAGTGCGCGGACTCTGGGATCGGCGGCGGTGCGCGCTTCGACGTCCCCTGCGAACACCACGGCAGCGGCGGGGGCGCCGCCGATGACCGAGGCGAACGAGCCCTCGACCGCGAGCACGGTCATCCGCGCGTTGAGTGCCTTGGAGAACACAACGAAGGCTCCGCCGTGGTAGCGCGAGATCACGCAGAACACGATCGGGCCCTCGAAGTTGACGATGGCCCGCCCGATCTCGGCGCCGTACTCCAACTGCAGGTTGCGCATCGAGTCCGGGGATCCGTCGAAGCCGGACAGGTTCGCGAGCACGACGAGGGGACGGTTGGCGCTGGCCGCGTTGATCGCGCGGGCCGCCTTCTTCGACGATCGGGGGAACAACGTGCCGGAGGTGTAGGTGTCCGGTCCGTCGGTGGGCGGGTACCCGCGGCGGGGGACGTTGTGGGACTCGATGCCGAGCAGGCAGACCGGGTAGCCGCCGAGGTTGGCGTCCAGCACGACCGCGGTGTCCGCGTCGGCCATGCCCGACCATCGCTCCAGGGCGGGCAGATCCTGGTCGGCAAGCGCGCGCATGACGGTCCGGATGTCGAAGGCCTTCTTCCGATCCGGGTTCGTGCGCGGTGAGAAGATGTCACCTACGGTGCTGAAATCGCCGTGGGCGGACTCGTGCGGAGCAGTGGTCACGTCCCGGTCGTGCGGGTCAGCGGTCGGGGCTCGGCGCGGACCAGACTCGCCCGGAGCGACGTAGGTATAGCGGTAGTGCGCCAGCAGGAGGTCGCGGGCCCCGGCCAGGTCGGGGGCCCAGTACTGCGCCTGGCCGTTGGGGCCCATCACCCGGTCGTAGCCACCAATACCGAAATTGTCCTCGGCCGAGACGCCGCCGGAGAAGTCCAGCGACTGCTTGCCGGTGAGCACCATCGCGCTGTCCGGCGTCATCACGAGGATGCCCTTCGTGTGCATCAGCATCGTCGCCTCTGCATTCCAGTAGGGCTGTGCGCCTACGTTGATGCCCGCGACCACGACGTTGATCTCGCCGCCGCGTTGAGTGAATTCGATGATCCGCTTCAGCGCCCGCGCGACCCAGTCCATGTTCTCGGTTCCGGAGTCCATCGAGATGCGCGCGCCGGCGGACAGCGCGAACCACTCGACAGGGACGCCCAGGTGCTCGGCGAGATCGAGCCCGGCGATGATCCGCGCGCACTCGCCCTCGGACACCGCACCCAGAGCCTTGGTCGGATCACCGCTCAGCCCGACCCGCACGATGCCCTCGGGGTGCAGTTCGGTCGGCGTGCGGACGAGGCCGACGACGAGGGCCGCCTTGTTGAGGCCGGGCGGACGCGAGACCGGGACGAGATCGCCGGCATCGTCGAAGTCGTGCTCGACGAACGTGCCGCCCGCGCCAGCCAGCATGCTCTGCAGCTCGTAGGGATAGACGTTGCCGCGCCGTCGGGCCCGCAACACCTTCTGGGCGTAGTCATCGAGGGGGCGCAGGCGCTCGCTCGGCGGTTCGCCGACCGAGAACTTCACTCCTGAGCCCGGTTCGTAGTAGAAGCGTGCGGCCACGGGCACGGCGTGGCCGTCCGGGCCGGTCACTCGGCCGACGGCCACCACCTCCTCGATCCCGGCTCCGACGGTCAGCGGAGCGATCTGTCGGCGCAACGACGTCAGCTGCTCGAGTTCGGCGTCGATGACCGGCCACACATGCACCCACACGTGATTCATGTCGAGGTTCACGCCGCGGTGACCGGTACCGGATCGGATCCTCCGGATCGCCTCGACGCAGTGGGCGATCGCACGCTCGACCTGCGCCAGCGAGCTGACCCGGCCCTCTTCGTCGCGCGCGACGGCGAGCTGGCGCACTTGGGCGAGGGCGACGAGACGCTGGTCAGCGGCGTTGGCCTTCGCTGTGCACCGGTAGAGCAGGATGTCCTCCGGGGCCTCGAGCCGGACGATGTCGAACTCGCGCAGTCGCCACAGGTTCAGGCGCCGGCCGACCATCGGATGGACACCGCGGACGAGGTCGTCCTCAAGGACGTGCGCAGCGCGGCTCGGGCGGAAGGTGAAGTACGAGACCTCACGTCCGCCGCCGGGGCACACCCCGACCGCGATGCGGCGGACGTCCGGCATGAAACGGGCCCCGCCGAGCAGGTAGGCCAGCCTGCTCGCCTGTTCGTCGGCCGCACGGGGGGCGTCCGGCCAGGCGAGGTAGACGTCGATGACCGCCTCTTGGTCAGGTCGCCGTTCAGCGACCTGAGCCGCGAGGGCTTCGCACAGCGCCGTTTCCTCCAATTCGGCCACCGTGCCCACCGTCGAGACCAGATGGGTGGGGCGGTCGTCCAGGACGTAGTCCGCGACGACGAACGGCCGGCCGTCGACGTCGATCGCGCGGAGGTTCTCCAGGTCGTATTCGCGGTAGTGCCGTCTGATCAACACCTCGATCATGGGTTCCTGCGGAGTGACCCCGGTCTCCAACCGCTCGGCGAGGAATCGCACGATGCGCTCGGGAATCTCAGCGAGCGCGTCGATACGCGCGGCTCGGTCCGGCGCGTCCGGATGAGCCGCGAGTTCGTCGAGCTCGCGCCGCACCTGCGCCAGCACACCGGCCCGGCCACGCTCGACGAGCGGCTGGTCGAACCACTGGAAACGGACGCTGCGGGCCAAGTCACCCACGACGGGGAAGCGCAGTTGTGCGGCGAGTACGAGTCTGTCCAAGACGTCGTGCGCCACCGCGTCGAGGGGGCGTGCCGGGGGCGGCTCGTTGAGCCAGCGGTTCAGCACCGCCGTGACGATCATCTGGTCGGGTGTCAATCTGCGCTGCGCGAGGAAGATCCGGAACACCGCCCCTTCGAGCGTAGGGGTGCGGTCGGAGTCGCTGACGCGGTAATGCGCAAGAACGCGCGCCAGCTTTGTGCGGAATGCGTCCGGAAGGCCGGCCCGCTCGACGTCGAGACTCTGCAGGTAGGTATGGAAGTGCTCGCGGGGACTGTGCACCCGGTTCTCTGTGCGCAGCTCCTCGTCGGCCGGACGGTTCCGGCTCAGCTCGGCGAAGTCGGCGAAGACCCCGACGAGGGCAAGTTCTTCCCCCAGGACGGATTTCCCGGCCGCGGCGAGATCGTCGCGGGCCTGCAGGTATCGAGCCAGGGTCTCTCCCTCGTCGATCACGTCGAGGTCGTAGCCCATGAGGATCGCGCTCAGGTCGGCCAACCCCCGCGTAGCGCGGGTGTCCGCCGGGTCGTCCCCGAGGGCGCCGGGCAGGTCGAGATCGACCCGGGTGGAGGTCTGCGCCGGCTCGTCGCCCGCGCCCTCGACGACGGGCTCGAGCCGCACCAGAGGTGCCCCCGTCTCCACCTGGCCGCCCGTCGACACGAACAGCTCCCGCACCGTTGCCGCGAAGGGCGCGTTGACCGAGGTCTCCATCTTCATGCTCTCGAGGACGAGCACCGGAGCACCCGCGGCAACCTCGTCGCCGACACCGACCGGCGTGCTCACCACGAGCGCGGGCGACGGTGCACGCAGGACGCCGCCCTCGTCGCGGCTCACCCGGTGGACGACACCGTCGACCTCCACGACGTGGGTCGGCCCGTGAGTGGCCGCAACCAGGCGATATCGCTGCCCGGCGATCGTCAGCCGAAGGTGGTACTCCCCCAACCGCTCGACGTCGGCGTGGACGACGTCCACCCGGCCCTCGGCGGCCACGGTGACGCGGAATCGTTGCGGGCCGACCTCGGCCACCCCGACCCGGTACACATTTCCTCGAAGGGTGAGGTCGATCGGACGGCCGACCCGATGCTGCACCTGCGGACGGCCGCCGCGGGCAGTGTCGAGCAGCCGGCTGATCTCGACCTGCTTCTCCTCCTCGTACGCCGCAATGCCCGCCGCGACCAACGCGATCCCCGAGTGCTGGTGCGAGACGAGCCGGCCCTCGGCGCGCACCCGATCGATCCATCCCGTGTCGGCGCTGCCGTCGATCACCTCGGGTTGATCGAGCAGGTCGAGCACGAAGCTCTTGTTCGTCGCGCCTCCTTCGATGATCACCGTCGTCTCGGCGACGGCCCGCCGCAGCCGCGCCAGGGCCTCGTCCCGCGTGCGCCCGTGCGCGATGATCTTGGCGATCATGGAGTCGAAGTCCGCCGGGATCGTGTCGCCCTCGCCGACGCCAGTGTCGACCCGGATCCCGGGCCCGGAGGGCAGTTCGAGCAGGGCTATCCGCCCGGGCGCCGGCGCGAAGTCGCGGTCTGGGTCCTCCGCGTTGAGCCGCGCCTCGACGGCGTGGCCGGATTCCGTCGGTATCGGACCGGTTAGCCGGCCGCCGGCCGCGACGTGGATCTGTTTCCTGACCAGGTCGGTGTCGGTCGTGATCTCGGTTATCGGATGCTCGACCTGCAACCTGGTGTTCACCTCGAGAAAGGCGAAGAACTGCTCACCCGGGTGATAGAGGAACTCGACGGTGCCAGCCCCGCAGTATCCGACGGCGGCCACCAGACGCTCGGCCGAGGCCTTCAACTCGGCTGTCTGGTCGGCGGTGAGCAGCGGGGACGAGGACTCCTCGATCACCTTCTGGTTGCGCCGTTGCACCGAGCAGTCGCGGACCCCGAGCGCCCACGCCGTTCCGTGCGCGTCCGCGATCACCTGGACCTCGACGTGCCGGGCGCCGGTCACCAGCCGCTCCAGGAAGACCTGGTCGTTGCCGAACGCCCGGCCAGCCTCGTCGCGCGTGCGTTGGTACGCGTCGGACAATTCCTCGTCCGACCTGATGGTGCGGATCCCGCGGCCGCCCCCGCCGGCGCTGGCCTTGAGCATCAACGGGTAACCGATCTGCTGCGCCGCTGCCAGCGCATCCTCGACGGTGTCCACGGCGCCACGGCTCCACGGCGCCATGGGAACGCCGACCTCCTCGGCGATCAGCTTCGAGCCGATCTTGTCCCCGAGCCTGCGCATCGCGTCCGGGCTGGGACCGATGAAGGCGACGCCGATCCGTTCGCAGAGCTCGGCGAACCCGGGGTCCTCGGCCACGAACCCCCAGCCGACCCACGCCGCGTCGGCGCCGGTGTCGCGCAGTGCCCGTTCCAGGACGTCGTAGTCGAGATACGGCAGGGTCGACGCCGGGCCCAGCGGATAGGCGATGTCCGCCTCGCGGACGAACATGGCCGTCGCCTCGGCGTCGGTGTACAACGCGATCACGTCGATCGACGAGCGGGATTCGGCGTTGATGTCGCGCACCGCGTGGACCAGCCGCATGGCTGCCTCACCGCGGTTCACGATCGCAATTCGAGAGAACAAGTCTTCAGCTCCCGCGGCTTTCTCGTCCGACCGGTTTCGGGATACCGAGCCTGCCCTTTCGCAGCTGTACTCGCCAGTCACATCCCGGGGGTAGGCCCGCCCGGGATGTGACTGGCGCGGCGTCAGACCGTCTCTGGCACGTGCAGGTGCGCGACCTCGAGGTCGAACTCGGCAACGTCGATGACCTCCATGCCGGCCTCACGAACGGCCTGGTCGCGCACCGCGGCCCCCGGCTGGCGGCTACGGTCGAGTGCGTCCCGGCTGTCGTACGCGACCGTCACGACCGCGCGCCCCTCAGCCCGATTGACGAGCAGGCTGGCGCTGCAGAAGCCAGGCAGATCCTCGATTTGGGCCAGCGTGCCGAACTTGAACACATCTGTGGCCTCGTCGACGCGTGCGGGGTCCGTCCTGGTCCACGTTGCCCGCATGCAAGTGCCCGGCCGAGAGTGGTGGGCACGGTGCAGCACCACAACCTCCCACTCCTCGATCTCGGCTGTGCCGCCGAACGCGGCCGCCGCAGCGTCACGGATAGTGCCGACGCGATCTGCGCTGACGTGCATGGCCTGCTCGGTGCGCCACGCGCTGGTGGCGATGCAGCTCCCGCTCTCGCGATCGACCATCAGCGACAGCCCGACGAACCCGTCGATGTGGGTCAGCGCCGGCATCACCGTGTCGCGGACGTGCGCAATTCCGGCGTCGATCATCGCGGCTTGGGCATGAATCGTGGAGGAGCGAGCGAACACGGCCCACCTCCGGTGGGACGAGGCAGTGCCCCCGGTAGGCACCACCGGACGTGCCCCACGCTGCTCCCCGACGCTCCGCCTGGCAAGGGGGCGACCAGCGCCCGGCTAGCGGCATCGCCCGAACCCCCGGCTAGCGGCAAGGCGCTCCGCGGGCCCCGCCGCCATGCTGGAATCAGTACTCCGTCGCCTGCCGGCGGCGTGGAGCCACAGCGTGAAGGGAGCCGTTATGGCAGCGACGAATGGCAGCGACGCTCGCGCCGCGGTCGCGGTGATCGGTACCGGCATCATGGGCTCGGCGATGACCCGCAACCTGGTTGCCGCGGGGCTGAGCACGGCCGTCTGGGATCGGTCGCCGTCGGCGAGCGGCCCGCTCGCCGATGCGGGTGCGGTGGTCGCGGCGTCGGCGCGGGATGCGGTCCGCGACGCACGGGTGGTGATCACGATGCTGCCCACCGCCGACGTCGTGGAGTCGGTGATCTTCGATGGCGGTGTGGCCGACGCGTTCGCCGACGGGTGTGTGTGGGTGCAGATGGGCACGATCGGCGTCGAGGCAACCCTGCGGGTGAGAGACCGGCTGGCCGCAATTCGGCCTGGTGTCATGTTTGTGGACGCCCCGGTGTCGGGCAGCAAGGGACCGGCGGAGCAGGGCCAGCTGCTGATCCTGGCGTCGGGGCCCGCCGCTGCGGCCGGTGCCGTGGCACCGGTGCTCGACGTCATCGGCCGAAAGACCGTCTGGCTCGGTGAGGCCGGCAAAGGCAGCGAGGTGAAGCTGGTCGTCAACGCCTACATGTCCATCCTCATCGAGGGGGTGGCAGAGATCATGGAGCTTGCTGATCGTCTCGGTATCGGTCACGAGCAGCTCGCAGAGGTCATCGAGGGCGGACCGCTCGACGCGCCGATCGCCAGCGCCAAGTTTCACAAGATGGACCGGCGCGACTTCGCAGCCGAGTTCCCGCTCGAGTGGGCGCTGAAGGACGTGGACCTTGCGATCGGTGCCGCGCGTGGTGGCACCCCGCCACTACTGGCTGCGCTCTCGAGCCAATGGCATGCCGCCGTAGCCGCCGGGCATGGCCGCGAGGATGTCAGCGCCGCCCGCCTGGCCCAGCCGGGCCTCACCCTCGACCTCGACCTCGACCTCAAGGATCAGCCGAAGTAGCTGTCAAGCGTCAGCCGAAACACTGACAACCCGTATTTGCTCCCCCGACTGGACTCGAACCAGTAACCCTTCGATTAACAGTCGAATGCTCTGCCAATTGAGCTACGGGGGATTGCCGCATGCCGCCGACCAGGGCAGCCGAGCCAGGATAACTCACGGCCGACCGCCACCGCCTGCGGGTTACGCTGATCGGATCAGCTGCCGAGGGAGCCTGCGTTGAAGCTGTCCAATCTGGTTTACGCCGCCGCCGGCTACGTGCTCGGTGCGCGCGCCGGGCGCGAGCGCTACGAGGACATCGTCCGGGTCAGCCGCCGAGTCGCCGGGAGTCAGACCGTCCAGGCGACCGCCGGGGTCGTGCAAGCCCGGTTCGATCAGCTGAGCTCGCACGCCAAGCGCGTGGTCGCGACCACGTTGACGGGTGCCCCCCACGCGTCCGCGCACAACGTCAACGGCTACCACAGCAACTAATCCGCGCGCAGGATCGCCAGTCTCGCCCGAATCGCAGCGCGCACCCGCTCGGTGTCACGGGTGCCCGGCTCGAGCCGCGCCCACCAGCTCACCCCGTCGCGTCCCGGCAGCCGGCGCCCGACAAACCGCACCGCTCCCCCGCCGATCGTCAGCAACTCCGAGCGCACGATGTTCGCCTCGACGCGCTTGCGGATTGTCGGCGGCAGGTCTCGAGGCCGCGACAGCGTGGCCATAACCGGCGGCCGATCCTCAAGCAGAAGGTCGTCGACCAAGTCCGCCTCGATGATGCTGAGCACGCCGTCGCGCCAGATCGCCTTGTCGATGAACTGCCACGGGATCCGTCTCGGTCCGTCTGGATCGGGCCACCACACGCCCTTCGGCGTGGCCACGACGACCTGGTCGTCAGCGGTGTCGGCCCAGGACACCACCCGCTCGTCGTCCGCCAATCCGGCGACGACCTCGGCCGGTGGTCTCTCGCGCCGTGTGAACAGCGACATCACTGTCCTCCGATCGCCCGCTCACGCAGGTTGCGCCGATAGCTCTCGAGTGCGATCAACTCCCCGAACAGCCGGGCGTGCTCGTCCTGCTGCTCCTGCGGATTGATCCGCTGTAACTTCGATTTCAACGCGGCAACCTGGCGTCCGGTTACGACCTCGTGCATCCGAGCCAGGACAGCTCCGGCATATCGCTCTTGTCCGTCCGTACCCGACCTCAGCGGCTCGACCGACAACGCGTGGACGCCGTTGCGGATCCGCTCGTCGGTCAGCTGCGCCTGGATCCGCTCCGTCCACGCCGGACCGGTGACGCCGGCTTCGGTGCCACCGGCTTGTGCGATCGCACGACGCACCTGCCGGTGCGCGTCGACCAGGAACGCCTCGGGGGCGAGCGCGTCGAACTCCGGCCCGGCGACGGCGGGCAGCTGCAGCGCGACCTTGAGCGCCTCGCGCTCGACGGCGACGACGGTCTCGTCGACCTTCTGCGGGTCGGGCTCGGCCGGCTTGGCCTCGACCTGCACGCGCTTGTCGCCGGAGCGCACGAGGCCGCGCACCCGAGTGACCACCCGCATCGGGTCGTCCTCGCCGGAGAATCCGACGAGTCCGGCGAGCCGTCGCGCGTACTCGTCCCGCAGGGAGCGGTCCTTGATCTGGGCGACGAGCGGGATGCCGCGGTCGAGCGCGGCGGTCCGTCCCTCGGCGGTGTCGAGGTCGAACCGGCCGGTGGTGGCGCGCAGGACGAACTCGACGAGCGGGATGCGCCGTGCGACCAGGTCGAGCACGGCGGTGTCGCCGGACTTCATCCGCAGCTCGCAGGGATCCATGCCGGTCGCCTCGATGGCGACGAACGTCTGGGCCATGAACTTCTGGTCGTCACCGAACGCGCGCTCGGCCGCCTTCATCCCCGCTGCGTCGCCGTCGAAGGTGAAGATCACCTCGCCGGTGAACGCGTCGGAGTCCATCAACAGCCGGCGCAGCATCGCCACGTGTTCAGTGCCGAACGCGGTACCGCACGTGGCGACCGCGGTCGTCACGCCGGACAGATGGCAGGCCATCACATCGGTGTAGCCCTCGACGATGACGGCCTGATGCTTGCGGGCGATGTCCTTTTTGGCCAGGTCCACGCCGTAGAGCAATTGGCTCTTCTTGTAGATCGGCGTCTCGGGGGTGTTGAGGTACTTGGCTTCGATCTTGTCGTCGTCGAACAGTCGGCGCGCCCCGAATCCCACCACCTCGCCGCTGACCTCGCGGATCGGCCAGAGCAGTCGGCGGTGGAAGCGGTCGATGAGCGAGCCTCGCCCGGATTCGCGGGACAGGCCGGCCAGCGTGAGCTCCTGCGGGGTGAAGTTCCGCGCGCGCAGGTGCCGGGTCAGGGCGTCCCAACCGGACGGGGCGTACCCGCACCCGTACCGCGCGGCGACGACCTGGTCGAAGCCACGAGTGCGTAGGAACTCCCGCGCCGTCTCGGCCTCGGGGCTGCCCAACTGCTCGCTGTAGAAGGCCGCGGCGGCCGCGTGCGCCTCGATCAGGCGGGCTCGTTGGCCGTGCGTGCGGCTCTGGATCGGGCCGCCCTCGATGTAGCGCAGCTGGATGTGTGCTCGCGCGGCGAGCCGCTCGACCGCCTCGCTGAAGTCGATGTGCTCGATGTCCTGGACGAAGCGGATGACGTCCCCGCCGGCTTGGCAACCGAAACAGTGGTAGAGGCCACGAGCGGGGGTGACCGACAGCGACGGGGACTTCTCGTCGTGGAACGGGCAGATGCCCTTGAGGTTGCCGCCGCCGGCGTTGCGCAGCTGCACGTGCTCGCCAATGATCTCGTCAATCGGCGACTTCTCGCGGACGAGGGCGATGTCCTCGTCCCGGATTCGCCCTGCCACGCCGTGAGTCTAGGTCGCCGGTGCGACCGTCCGCCGGACGCCTGTGGGGATCGTGCGATGTCGGCCACAACGGCACCGCCGCCAGCGAGGTTGGCGCAGATGTGCGATGAGCGCGGCGCCGGTGCGGCCCGATCCTGAGCGGAGTCTCCTTCCGCGCTCTGAGAGGTCCCCATGCGCCATCGCCACATCACCGCCATCACGGCCGCCCTGGCCCTCGCCCTGTGCTGGGCCGCCGGTCCGCCGACCGCCACCGCGGCCGACGCCACGGGCACCAGCTACACCTGGGTCGGGAGCTCGCAGGACACCGCGGCGGACAACCACTCGTGGACGGACTCGCGCAACTGGAGCCCCGGCGGCGTCCCCGGCAACGGCGACTCGGTGTCGATCATCGCCCCGAACGCCACCCACTGCACCGCCCACGTCGACAACGTCCCGACCGTCTCGCTCGTCAACTTCTCACTGGCCGAGAACCCGACCCTGTGCAGCGACAGCGTGCACGGCGCTCCGATCACGGTCACCGGTTCGTTCACCTGGAACGGCGGCAACCTCGACACCCCCACCACGATCGCTGCCGGTGCGACCGGCACCGTCTCCGGCGCCGCCGCTCGGCTGAACAGCCTGAACCAGAACCTGGATCTTGCCGGCTCACTGACGCTGTCCGGCGTGACGGGCACCGGCAGCTTGCGCATCAGCCCGGCCGACGTCCTGCACGTACTGCCCGGCGCCACCCTGACGTCGACCGGCTCGAACACCGTCAATCACCTCTCTTGCTGCATCACGCCGGCGAAGATCGTGAACGACGGCACCCTCGCCGTGAACGGCGGCACCTTCGACGTCAACGGAGTGGAACTCGACCAGAACGCAACCGTCGCGGCCTCGCAGGGCGGTCGGCTGCTCTCGACCATCGCCCCGGTCCGGACGGGCGCCGCCGGCAACTACACGGGCGACGGCAGCTGGGCGATGCAGACCGGCGCGATCGCCCGCCTGGACGGGACCCAGACGCTCGGCCCGGACTTCCATCTCGAACTCGGCGGTCTGGCGGTGGACGGCGGTGTCCAGCTCGGCGGCACGGCAACGCTGGCCGGTACCGGCACCTTCGACTGGTCCGGGGGGACGGTCGAGGGGAACCTCACGATCGCGCACGGTGTCTCGGTCCGGGTCACGGGCGCCCACACCGGCAACGGCCGACGGATCCTGGCCGGTCAGGACAACACCGCCGGCGGGGTGCCCGCAACGCTGACCAACCACGGGACGATCACCGTCGATCAGGGAGCAGCATTCAGCACCGGCGGCACCGCCACCCTCGCCAACGCCTCCGACGGCACCGTGAGCTTCGCACCGGGCACGCAGCTGACCAGCGGTAGCTGCTGCGTCTCGCCCGATCGGATCACCAACGCCGGCAAGGTGATCGTCCCCAGTGGCACGTCGACGGCGCCCGTCGTCATCACGAACATCGCCTACCAAGCCAGCGGTGGGAGTGCGAGCATCGCGTCCGGGCGCACGCTGCAACTGGCCGGCGGCGCGCCCAACAAGCTGACGAGCACCACGGTCAGCGGTGCGGGCACGCTCGCCGTCGCCGCCCCGACCGCGGTGAGTGGCACGGTCACCACCGGTAGCGGGACCAGGATCGTCCTCGGCGAGCACGGTTCCCTGAACGGCACTGCGACGCTCGGCGGCGCGGGCGCGCTGACGTGGACCGGCGGTGCGATCTCCGGGGACGTCACCGTCACCGCGAGTGCCGGCGTCGCGATCTCGGGCCCGGCGACGAAATACCTCGCCAACATCGGCGGCGGTTCGACGCCGAGCAAGCTGACCCTCGCGGCTCCCACCTCGGTGGCGGCGGGCACGACCCAGGCCCACGACCTCATCGAGCTCGGCGCGTCCGCGCTTACGCTCGCATCGACGACGAGCGCAGCCGCCAACGCCGAGTTCCACGGCGGCGTCCTGCTCAACACCGGAGCTCTCACCGTCAGCCCCGGCTCGTCCGGTGTCGTGTCCAAGAGCGGCGCCGGCCTGCTCACCAACCGCGGCACGGTCTCGGTCACCAGCGGCTCACTCATCGCCGGCGGCGGTTACCGGCAGACCGGGGGCACGACCAAGCTCGCGTCGGGAACGTCGCTCACCGCGAACGGGAGCGGTGTCAGCCTCAGCGGCGGGGTCCTCGGTGGCGCGGGCACGGTCAAGGGTTCGGTCGTCAGCTCGGCCGGCCGGCTCGCGCCCGGGCTGAGCGGTATCGGCACGCTGCGCAT
The DNA here is from genome assembly GCA_032160665.1 of Pseudonocardiales bacterium. Classification (GTDB taxonomy): domain Bacteria; phylum Actinomycetota; class Actinomycetes; order Mycobacteriales; family Jatrophihabitantaceae; genus Jatrophihabitans. The sequence continues at coordinate 17,177 of JAVHVH010000173.1, read as the reverse complement.
CAGCGGCAACTACACCCAGGGGTCATCGGCCCGGCTGCTCGTCGATGCCACGACCGGCGGCCTTCACGACCTGGTGTCGGTCACCGGTGCTGCGACCCTGAAGGGCACGCTCGTCACGCACAACCTGTCCGGATACCACCCGGCGTCGGGCGCGAGCCGCACCGTGCTCACGGCCGGCGGCGGGCTGCACTACGGCCTGAGTTGCGCGATCACGTCCGGCACCGCGGCCACGTCCGGGCAGTGGGCGCCGACCCACTCGTCCACGCGGCTGTCGGTGGTGTGGCGCACCGGGGCGCACACGCACTGCTGAGTCAGGCGTACGCGTAGTCGGTCAGCGGGAAGCTGCGGGCCTGGCGGATGGCACTCAGCGTCGACGTCGGGCGCAGGATCGCGGCCTCGCCGTGCTGGTTGAAGTAGTAGCTGTTCGCGGAGGCGCACGAGCCGTGCTCGAAGACCGAGTCGCCGAGCTTCTCGGTCATCCGGTTCAGGAAGGCATCGTTCGCCTGCGGCGTCACCTCGAACGTGGTGGCGCCGCGGCGTCGGAGCTCGCCGAAGAGCCGGTTCAGGTGCGCCATGTGGGTCTCGATCGTCATGAAGTACGACAGGCCGATGTACGAGTACGGGCTGGCCAGCGACAAGAAGTTCGGGAAGCCCGGCACCGCTACACCCTCGTACGCCTGGAAGCGGGTCTCGCGCCACCACTTGCCGAGCGAGCGGCTGTCGCGTCCGATCACCTCGATCGCCGGAAAATTCGTGTCCCAGATGTTGAAGCCGGTCGCGAGCACGAGGGTGTCGATCTCGGTCCTGCGCCCGTCCTGGGTGACGATGCCGTCCGGCTCGATGCGTTCGATCCGGTCCGTCTCGAGATGGACGTTCGGACGGTTGAAGGTCGGGTAGTAGTCGTTGGTGAACGTGGGGCGCTTGCAGCCGAAGTCGTAGTCAGGTGTGAGCTTGCGGCGCAGCTCGGGATCCTTGACCTGGCGGTGCAGGTGCGACTTGGCCGCCCTCGCCGCGGCCCGGTTGAGCGCGCTGGCCTGCTTGAAGTGCAGCACCGCCGTCATCATCATCAGCTCGAGCAGGCTGCTGTTGGCCAGTCGCGCGGCCCGCTGAGCGATGGGCAGCCGGGCGAACAGGCGCTGCACCGGTTTCGGGATCGGGCCGTCCAGCTTCGGCGTCACCCAGATGGCAGTGCGCTGGTAGACGGTGAGGTCGGCGAGCAGCGGCGCGATCTCGGGGATGAGCTGCACTGCCGTCGCCCCGGTGCCGATGACCGCCGCGCGCTTGCCGCGCAGGTCGTAGGAGCCGTCCCATTCCGCGGTATGGATGACCTTTCCGCGGAAGCTGTCGATGCCGGGAATGTCGGGGCGCCGCGGCTGCGACAGGAATCCGGTGGCCGTGATCAGGTAGCGCGCGGTGATCGAGTCGGCACCGGCGATGGCCACCCGCCAGAGCTGTTCGTCCTCGTCCCACACCGCACCTTCGACGTGCTGCCCGAACCGCATGAACCGCCGCAGGTCGTACTTGTCGGCGACACGCTCGGCGTAGCGCTTGAGCTCGGCGCCCGGTGCGAACATCCGCGACCAGTAAGGATTGGGTTCGAACGAGTACGAGTAGGTGACGGACGCGATGTCGACTGCGAGGCCCGGGTAACGATTGACGTGCCAGGTACCGCCCAGGTCGTCCTCGCGCTCGAGGATCACCAGGTTGTCGATGCCGATTCGCCGCAACTGGATCGCGGCACCCATCCCGCCGAACCCACTGCCTACGATCGCGACCTCGAACTGTGGCGCCATGGTTGCTCCGTCCGCCCGACAAGCTTCCCGAGACGGATTGTCCCAGATACCTGGCGAGGAAAGAAGCGACCGCGGTTACCTCGGTCGATCGGGGGCACTCAGCCCGGGCGCACGAGCCGGGCGTGCCGCGCCATTGCCGACGTATCGGTGAGCTGGGCCACCTGGTCGATCACCACGCGCAGCCGGTCGGCGTCGGTGGACGCCACATGCCATGAGGGTCGCAGCCCCCGGTCCAGCGTGCGCGGCGCGCCGTCAGCGATTGCGGCGACCAGCTCGGCGAGCAGCTGCCGTTGCCCGACCTGGCGCTCCACCGTCCCGCGCCGGCGCATCACGTAGTGCACCGCAACGGCTTTCAGCAGCGCGCACTCGGCCGCGATGTCGGCCGGCACGATCAGGTCAGCGTCGTAGCGCGCCAACGGTCCGTCGCCGTACTGCGCGCGAGTCGCTACGACCGCGGCCCCGGCAAAGCGTCCGGTGAGCTCGCTGGTCGCCCGCTTGGCCGCGGCCTGCGCACGGTACGAGCCGTCGTAGTCGGCAAGGTCGCGCAGGGTCGGCAATGTCAGCAGCGCGTCGAGCACGGATTCGAGTTGCCCCGGCGTGAGCGCCGAGTACTGCTCAGCCGCGATCTGGCACAGCGCCGCGCGCGCCTCGCCGTCGACGGACGAGAGTCGGATCAGACCGGCGTGGATCCCGTCCTCGACGTCGTGGACGGAGTACGCAACGTCGTCGGCCCAGTCCATCACCTGCGCTTCCAGGCACCTGCCGCCGTCGTCAGCACCGGCTCGCACCCAGTCGAACGCCGCGCGGTCCGCGGCGTAGTAGCCGTACTTCGGGGTGTCCGGCCGCTGCGCCCACGGGTACTTGCAGGTAGCGTCGAGCACCGCCCGAGTGAGGTTGAGCCCGGCCGGCTCGCCGGAGTCGCGCACGACCTTCGCCTCGAGCCGGGTGAGCACCCGCAGCGTCTGGGCGTTGCCTTCGAAGCCGCCACACGGGTTCGCGGCCTTGTCGAGCGCGGTCTCGCCGTTGTGCCCGAACGGCGGGTGGCCGATGTCGTGGGCCAGGCCGGCGGTGTCGACGACGTCCGCGTCGCAGCCCAGGGCGGCGGCGATCTCGCGGCCGATCTGGGCGACCTCGAGCGAATGGGTGAGCCGGGTGCGGGGGAAGTCGTCCTCGCCCGGAACGACCACCTGGGTCTTGTCGGCCAGCCGCCGGAACGCGTACGAGTGCAGCACCCGGGCGCGATCGCGGGCGAAGTCGCCCCGCTGCGTCGCGCCCGCCTCGGCGCCCGCTCGCTTGGGCGGCTCGGTAACCCACCGGGCCCGGGCGTCGGGGCCGTAAACACTCACCGCCGCACCGTACCGACCCCGGTGGCCGCCCCGCTTCTACAGCTGCTCGTCGACCCACTCCGCGAAGTGCAGCAGCGTCTCGATCCAGACGCCCACCGTGAACTTGATCTGATCGCGCGTCGCGCCCGGCGCGAAGTCGTAGACCTGCTCGCCGCAGATCCCGACCAAACCCTCGTCGGGCAGCACCGTGAACGCCTTCGGCATCGCCCGAGTCCGGTTCCACTCGTCCAGCACGACGGTCAGCGTGGTGCGCATGTCGACGTCGAACCATCGGTTGAGGTAGGCCCGGGCCCGCAGCATCTCGCCGTGATCGCCCCGGAAGAAGAAATAGATCGTGCATTTCTCCCACCGGACCGCGAGGTCGCCGTCGTCGTCGATGACGTGCTTGAGGCCGAACTCGTCGAGCAGTTGTTCGATCAGCGCCAGGGAGGGCAATACGAGCGTGGAGCTGCCGGGCTGGCGTCCCCGGAGCGTCAATGCGCTGACGTCTGGCGCGGCGGCCTCGGCTCGGGACCGGCGGCGGAACACATCCTCGACGGTACCTGCCCGCGCCGACGGCCGATCTGGAAAACTGTAGGTATGAAGGTTGCGCTCTTGGGGACCGGCACGATGGGCGCGGGCATGGCCCGCTCGATGCAGCGCGCGGGGCTCGAGGTGACCGCCTGGAACCGGACCAAGGCCAAGGCGCAACCGCTGGCAACCGACGGCATCACCGTCGCGGACTCGGTCCAGGACGCCGTCCGCGGAGTCGATGCCGTCGTGACGATCTTGTTCGACGTGGACGCCGTCCTGGACGTCACCGCCGACCTGGTCGGTGCCGCCGGCGACGCCGTCTGGCTGCAATCCTCGACCGTCGGTGTCGACGGCATCGCCCGCATCGCCGAGGCGGCCGCCGGGACGGCCCTGGTGGACGCACCGGTCCTCGGCACGAAGCAGCCGGCCGAGCAGGGCAAGCTCGTTGCGCTGGTTTCGGGCGAGGATGAGCTGATCGAGCGGGCACGCCCCGTCCTCGACGCGATCGGAACCAAGACGGTCCGCGCCGGTGACCGGATCGGGCAGGCGAGCGCGCTCAAGCTGGTCTGCAACGCCTGGATCTTGTCGATCACGGCCGCGACCGCCCAGTCGATCGCCCTGGCCAGCGCGCTCGGTGTCGATCCGGAGAAGTTCCTGGCCGCCATCGAGGGCGGGCCCTCCGACAGCGCGTATGCCCGGCTCAAGGCCAAAGCCATGATGGCGGGCGATTACACGCCGGCTTTCGGGATGGACGGCGGACGCAAGGACCTCGGCCTGATCGCCGACGCCGCGCGGGCCGCGGGAGTGCCGGGAGACCTGATTGGCGGCGTACGCGCGCTATTCGACCGCGCGGGCGAGAACGGTCACGACGGGGACGACATCGCGGCGGTCTACACCGCGCTGCGGGGCTGAAAGGTCGAAGCGTCAGGCCCCGGGCATGACGCCGGCGGACAGCGGAGTCGAATGCCGACGCCACACCCGCCAGCGCCCGTCGTCCCCGAGCCGCCAGCAGTCCGAAATCACGAAGCGCCCGCTGCGGTCGGCGCCGAGGACGGTGGCCTGCTGGGTGCCGAGCGTCAGCACCATCGCGGTGTCATGGTCGACGTCGACGAGTCGGGAGTGGACCTCCCAGCCGTGCACCACGTAGTCGGGCAACATCTGCAGCCACGCCGACCGCGGCACGGCGGCCTTCGCCGGATGCACGAGCACGAGCGCGTAGTCGTCGTGCAGGTACTCCTGGATGCCCTCGACGTCGCGCGCTTCGAGCAACTGCTGCCACTCGTCGGCCCGCGCAAGAACCGCATCGGTGGCGTCAGTCATCGGTCACAGAACGGCCGGCCTCGAGCCGCGCCACCGGTACCCGGAACGGCGAGCACGACACGTAGTCGAGGCCCACGAGCTCGAAGAAGTGCACCGAGTCCGGGTCGCCACCGTGCTCGCCGCACACGCCCAGCTTGAGCCCCGGGCGCCGGGAGCGGCCACGCTCGGCGGCGATCCGGATGAGCTCGCCGACGCCCTCGACGTCGATCGACTCGAACGGGCTGACGCCGAAGATCCCCTTCTCGAGGTAGGCGGAGAAGAACGCCGCCTCGACGTCGTCGCGGGAGAACCCCCACGTCGTTTGGGTGAGGTCGTTCGTGCCGAAGGAGAAGAACTCGGCGGACTCGGCGATCGCGTCCGCGGTCAGCGCCGCTCGGGGCAGCTCGATCATCGTCCCGACGAGGAACTCCAGATGCACGCCGGTCTCGGCGCGGACCTCGCGAGCGACGTCGATGATCGCGTGCTTGACCGTCTCGAACTCCTGGACGTTGGCCACCAGCGGCACCATGATCTCGACGCGTGGCACCCCGCCGTCCTTGATCCGCTGCGCCGCGGCCTCGAGGATCGCCCGGGACTGCATCTCGAACAGGCCGGGAATGACCACGCCGAGACGGACGCCGCGCAGGCCGAGCATCGGGTTCTGCTCGTGCAGCCGGTGCACCGCCTGCAGCATCCGCAGGTCGCCCTCGCGCTCCTCGCCGCGGGCCTCAGCCACGGCCACCCGCACGGACAGCTCGGTGATGTCGGGGAGGAACTCGTGCAGCGGCGGGTCGAGCAACCGGATGGTGACGGGCAGACCGTCCATGGCCTCGAGGATGCCGATGAAGTCCTCCCGCTGCAGCGGGAGCAGTTCGGCCAGCTCGCGGTCGCGGTCGGCGTCGGTGTCGGACAGGATCAGCTGCTCGACCAGGTGCCGGCGCTCGCCCAGGAACATGTGCTCGGTGCGGCACAGTCCGATGCCCTGGGCGCCGAAGCGCCGGGCCCGGGCGGCGTCCTCGGCGGTGTCGGCATTGGCGCGCACCGACATCCGGCGGGCGCCGTCGGCGTGGCTCATGATGCGATGCACGGCCTTCACGAGCTCGTCGGCGTCGTCGGCCAGCCCCTCCTCGAAGTACTGCACCACCGGGGAGGCGCTCACCGGGACTTCGCCCAGGAACACCTCACCGGACGTGCCGTCGATCGAGATGATGTCGCCCTCGTGGATCTCGACGCCGCCCGGTGCGTAGACGACGCGCTTCTTGGTGTCGACCTTGAGCTGTTCCGCGCCGCAGACGCAGGTCTTGCCCATGCCACGGGCGACGACTGCCGCGTGGCTCGTCTTGCCGCCTCGCGAGGTCAGGATCCCGGTCGCGGCGATCATGCCGTTGAGGTCGTCCGGGTTCGTCTCGCGACGCACGAGGATGACGTCCTCGCCGGATCGTGACCACTTGACGGCGGTGTAGGAGTCGAACACCACCTTGCCGACGGCGGCGCCGGGCGAGGCGTTCATGCCCTTCGCGATCTTCTTCCGCTTCGCCGAGTCGTCGAAGCGCGGGAACATGAGCTGCGCCAGCTGCGCGCCGGTGACCCGGGAGACCGCCTCGTCCATGTCGATCAAGCCTTGGTCGACGAGCTGGGTGGCAATCCGGAACGCGGCCCCCGCGGTGCGCTTGCCGACCCGGGTCTGCAGCATCCACAGCTTGCCGCGCTCGATCGTGAACTCGATGTCGCAGAGGTCCTTGTAGTGCTCCTCGAGCGTCTGCATGATCTGCATCAGCTCGTCGTAGGACTTCTTGTCGATCTTCTCCAGGTCGGCCAGCGGAACCGTGTTGCGGATGCCGGCGACGACGTCCTCGCCCTGTGCGTTCTGCAGGTAGTCCCCGTACACCCCTTGCGCGCCGCTCGCCGGGTCCCGTGTGAAGGCGACGCCCGTCCCGGACTCCATGTCCAGGTTGCCGAATACCATCGCGCAGATGTTGACGGCGGTGCCGAGGTCGGCCGGGATGCGCTCCTGCCGGCGGTAGATGACGGCGCGGTCGGTGTTCCACGAGTCGAACACGGCTCGCACGGCGAGGTCCATCTGCTCGCGCGGCTCCTGCGGGAACTGCCGGCCGGCGTGCTCGATCACGACGTCCTTGAACTTTTCGACGACGACCCGCAGATCCTCGGCGTCCAGGTCGAGGTCGTTCTGGGTGTCCTTGGCCTTCTTGGCGGCGTCGAGGACGTCTTCGAAGTGCTCCCCGTTGATGCCCAGGACGGTCTTCCCGTACATCTGGATGAGCCGCCGGTAGGAATCGAAGGCGAAGCGTTCGTTGCCGGACTGCTTGGCCAGCCCGCGGACCGACTGGTCGTTGAGCCCGATGTTGAGGACGGTCTCCATCATCCCGGGCATCGAGAACTTGGCGCCCGAGCGCACCGACACCAGCAGCGGATCGTCGGGCTGGCCGAGCGCCTTGCCCATGGCCTTCTCGAGCGCGACCAAGTGCTCGCTGACCTCGTCGCGGAGTTCCTCGGGCTCGCGGCCGCTCTTCAAGTACGCCCGGCACGCCTCGGTGGTGATCGTGAAGCCCGGAGGCACCGGCAGCTTCAGATTCGTCATCTCGGCCAGGTTGGCGCCCTTACCGCCGAGCAGATCCTTCAGGTTCCGGTTTCCCTCGGCGAAGTCGTACACGAATTTGTTCGAGGGCGGCATGGGCGGTCTCCGTCGGTCGCGACGCGGGCTGTGTGCTGAGCCTAGGCCGACGTGCGCGATACCCGGATGGGCGGGACGGGTATCACTGCCTCAGTTGACAGGTGTGCACTGAAAATGTTTCGGTCGAGGGGAATATGTCCCGGGAGGTCGGCAAATGGTCGAAACGAGCGCTACGCCCACTGTGTCGTGGGCGCGGCAGAAGGTGTCCAGCATCGGCCGGGCGCTCACCACGCCGCTGCTGCCCGACGACTACTTCGCGCTGGTCAAGCCGCGGTGGTCCACCCGCGAGCTCACCGGCAAGGTCATCCGGGTCCGCCCCGAGAACGGCGGCGCGGCCACCGTCGTCATCAAGCCGAACTTCGCCTGGCCCAACCACCTGCCCGGGCAGTACCTGCGGATCGGCATGGAGATCGACGGGATCCGGCACTGGCGGGCGTACACGATCACCTCGGATCCGGAGCATCCCGAAGGCGTCGTCAGCATCACCGTGAAGCACACCGAGGGCGGCCGGATGTCTCCGGTCTTCACCCGCCAGGTGCGTCCCGGGCAGCAGGTTTTCCTCGGTGACATCGAGGGCGAGTTCACGCTGCCGGACCCGGTGCCCGGACGGACCCTGTTCCTGTCGGCGGGCAGCGGCATCACCCCGGTCATGAGCATGCTGCGCGAGCTCGACCGCCGCGACGCCCTCGACGACGCCGTTCACATCCATAGCTCCCGCAACGCCGACGACATGATCTTCGGCAAGCTGCTGCGCTCGACCGCCGAGCGACGACCGGGATACCAGCTCGTCGAGGTGCACACCGAGGACCGCAAACGACTGACGCCGGACGACTTCGACGAGCTGTGCCCTGACTGGCGCGAGCGCGAGACCTTCCTGTCCGGCCCACGTGGACTCATCGAGGCGGTCGAAGAGCGCTACGAGGACGAAGGCCGCTCCGAGCACCTGCACACCGAGCGGTTCCAGCCCGTCATCGGCAACGGCGGCGGTAAGGGCGACGGGGGCAGCGTCCAATTCCGCGTGACGGACTGCGCGGCCGAATGCGGCCCCGGCATCTCGATCCTGGTCGGCGGCGAGGAGGCCGGCGCCACGCTGCCCTTTGGTTGCCGGATGGGAATCTGCCACACCTGCGTCGGGCGGCTCAAGGACGGCGCGGTCCGCGACGTCCGTACCGGCGCCATCACCGAAGCCAGCGGCCAGATGGTCCGCACCTGCATCAACGCACCAGAAGGCCACATCGAAATCGACCTGTAGAGAGGACCCTGCCTGATGCCGCAACGCCCCGCACAGCCCTACGACCCCGACAACCCGCTGTACAAACTGACCGACGAGCAGATAGAGGAGATCGGCAAGGAATTCGACGCACTGCACGACGAGGTGTTCAACGACCTCGGCGAGGTCGACGCCCGCTACATCCGCAACATGATCAAGCTGCATCGCCAGCTGGGGCTGGTGTCTCGGGCGGTGCTGGTGTTCTCCAAGTTCAAGCCGGCGTGGCTGCTCGGGACGGCCGGGCTGTCGATCGCCAAGATCCTTGAGAACATGGAGATCGGGCACAACGTGATGCACGGTCAGTGGGACTGGATGAACGACCCGACCATCCATTCGTCGACGTGGGACTGGGACACCGCCTCGCCGGCCGCGGCCTGGAAGCACTCGCACAACTACGTCCACCACACGTACACGAACATCATCGGCAAGGACAAGGACGTCGGCTACGAGATCTTCCGGGTCGACCCCCGGCAGAAGTGGCATGCCGGGTACCTGCTGCAGCCGATCGCCAACGTGATCCTGATGGCGGCCTTCGAATGGGGCGTCGCCTTGCACGACCTCGACTTCGAAAAGATCAAGAGTGGCGAGAAGTCGCAGAAGCAGGTCTGGGACGAGCTCAAGGGCATCGGCCGCAAGGCTCGTCGACAGATCCTCAAGGACTACATCGCCTACCCGGCGCTGTCCGGGCGCAACTACAAGTCGACGTTGACGGCGAACGCGGTCGCGAACGTCGTGCGCAACGTGTGGTCGAACGCGATCATCTTCTGCGGGCACTTCCCGGACCAGACCTTCATGTTCACCGCGGAAGAGGTCGAGAACGAGTCACGTGGCGCCTGGTACGTCCGGCAGCTCATCGGTGCGGCCAACATCGACGGCGGCCCGCTGTTCCACGTGATGGCCGGCAACCTGTCCTTCCAGGTCGAGCACCACCTGTACCCGGACATGCCGAGCTCGCGCTACCAGCAGATCGCGCCGCGCGTGAAGGAGATCTGCGAGAAGTACAAGCTGCCGTACAACACCGGCCCGCTGCACAGGCAGTGGGGCACCGTGCAACGCACGATCCTGCGCCTGGCGTTCCCCGGCGGCGGCCCGCGCCCGAAGCCCGGCCCCTACTTCGCTTCGCCGGAGGAGAAGAAGCAGCGCGAGCGGGAGCTCGTTCCGGCGTTTCCGTAGGCCACACCTCACGGTTGAGCGGTGCGGCGTGCGTAACCGCACCACTCAACCGGGTAGGAGCCATCCATGGACAGTGCCCAGGGAACCAGCGAGCAGGAATCCAGCGAGCAGCAGACGCAAGAGCGCAGCCCGGACGACAAGGTGGATCTCTCCGAGGTGCGTGAGGGTGACGGGCAGGAATATCTCGACCGCGACCAGCTCGACTTCGATCCGGACGACGGCCTCTACTCGGGCACCGCGGTCGACGGCACCAGCGAGATCCCCGGCCCGCACGACGAGGAGGGCGACGAAGCATCGGTCATCGAGCAGGCCAAGCAGATGGCCGGGGACGAGTCGTCGCCGGCCGGGTAGCGCTCAGCCGCCGCCGTCGGCCATTTCGGCGCCGTCCGGCACGGCCCGGGAATTCCGCGAGTCAAGCCATCCCTCGGGCAGCGACACGCCGCGGCCGGCGCTCGTCCGGCCGCGCGGTTGACCCAGCACGACGTCCGGGAACGGCTCCTCGGGATCGAGGCGGGCCAGCAGGTCGTCCAGCTCGGCGAGCGAGGACGTCGACGCCATCGCCGCCCGCAGCCCGCCACCGACCGCGAACCCCTTGAGGTACCACGCGACGTGCTTGCGGAATTCGGTCACGCCGCGCGACTCGCCCAGCCAGCCGGCGAGCAGCTCGGCGTGCCGGTGCATCATCGCGGCCACGTCGCCGAGGCGCGGGCGGGCGCGGGCGTCCCGGCTGGCGAACGCCGCCGCCAGGTCGGCGAACAGCCACGGCCGGCCGAGGCACCCGCGACCGACCACGACGCCGGCGCAGCCGGTCTCGCGCACCATCCGCACGGCGTCGTCGGCCTCCCAGATGTCGCCGTTGCCGAGGACCGGGATGTCGAGCAGATCGGCCAGCTCGGCGATCGTCGACCAGTCGGCGTGCCCGCCGTAGTACTCAGCGGCGGTGCGTCCGTGCAGGGCGACATGCGCGACGCCGGCGTCCTGCGCGCGCAGGCCGGCCTCGCGATAGGTGGCGTGCTCGGCGTCGATCCCGACGCGCATCTTGACCGTGACGGGCATGGTCCCGCGGGCCTCGCGCACCGCCGTCGTCACGATGTCGTCGAACAGGCCGATCCGCCAGGGCAGCGCGGCGCCGCCGCCCTTGCGCGTCACCTTCGGCACCGGGCAGCCGAAGTTGAGGTCGATGTGATCGGCGAGGTCCTCGTCGACGATCATGCGCACGGCCAGGCCGACGACGTCAGGATCGATGCCGTAGAGCTGGATGCTGCGCGGGGACTCGTCGGGTTCGAAGCGGATCAACTGCATCGTCTTCGGGTTCCGCTCGACGAGCGCCCGCGTTGTGATCATCTCGCTGACGAACAACCCGCCGGCCTGACCGGGCGCGAGCTGGGAGGCCATCGCCTCGCGGCACAGCCGACGGAACGCGGTGTTGGTGATGCCGGCCATCGGCGCGAGCACGACCGGCGGGTCGGCGACGATCCGCGGGGAAAGCCGCAGCGCTGTGGTGGCGATCGCGGTCATAATCCGGAGGTGATCATCAGCAGCCCGGCAGCTGGGCAGCGAGATAGCGCTCGACCTGGTCCAGACCGATGCGCTCCTGCTTCATCGAGTCGCGCTCGCGCACGGTGACGGCTCGGTCGTCGAGGGTGTCGAAGTCGACGGTGACGCAGAACGGCGTCCCGATCTCATCCTGACGTCGATACCTGCGGCCGATCGCCTGGGTGTCGTCGAATTCGACATTCCAGCTCTTGCGCAGCGCCGCGGCCAGGTCGCGCGCGACCGGCGAGAGGTCGGCGTTGCGCGACAGCGGCAGCACCGCGGCCTTGACCGGGGCAAGGCGCTTGTCCAGGCGTAGCACGGTGCGCTTCTCGAGCTCGCCCTTCGCATTGGGCGCCTCGTCCTCGGTGTAGGCGTCGAGCAGGAAGGCGAGCACGGCGCGGGTCAGCCCGGCGGCCGGCTCGATGACGTAGGGCGTGTACCGCTCGTTGGTAACGGGATCGAGGTAGGTGAGATTCGCACCGGAGTGCTCGGAGTGCGTCGAGAGGTCGAAGTCGGTCCGGTTCGCGATGCCCTCGAGTTCGGCGAACTCCGAACCGCCGAAGCGGAAGCGGTACTCGATGTCGACGGTGCGCTTCGAGTAGTGACTGAGCTTCTCCTTCGGGTGCTCGAAGTAGCGCAGGTCATCGGGGTCGATTCCCAGGTCGACGTACCAGTTCCACCGCTGCTCGAGCCAGTACTCGTGCCAGGTCTCGTCGGTGCCCGGCTCGACGAAGAACTCCATCTCCATCTGCTCGAACTCGCGAGTGCGGAAGATGAAGTTTCCGGGGGTGATCTCGTTGCGGAAGCTCTTGCCGGTCTGCGCAATCCCGAACGGCGGCTTCTTGCGCGCTGTCGTCATGACGTTGAGGAAGTTGACGAAAATGCCCTGCGCGGTCTCGGGGCGCAGGTAGTGCAGGCCGGACTCGTCCTCGACCGGGCCGAGGTAGGTACGCAGCATGCCGCTGAACTGCTTGGGCTCGGTCCACTGGCCCCGGGTGCCGCAGTTGGGGCAGGCGACGTCGGCGAGCCCGTCCTTCGGAGGACGCCCCTTGCGGGCCTCGAACTCTTCCTCGAGGTGGTCGGCGCGGTAGCGGCGGTGGCAGTGCTGGCATTCGGTCAGCGGGTCCGAGAACGTGGCGACGTGGCCGGAGGCCTCCCACACCTGCGGCGCGAGGATCACCGCGGAGTCGAGGCCGACGATGTCGTCGCGGCTGGTCACCATCGAGCGCCACCATTGACGCCGCACATTCTCCTTGAGCTCGACGCCGAGCGGGCCGTAGTCCCACGCCGAACGGCTTCCGCCATAGATCTCGCTGGACGGGAAGACGAATCCGCGCCGCTTGCTCAGGTTGACGACGGCGTCGTTGCGGGCAGCGGATGGGTCGGCGGGCACGAAGACTCCTGAATCGAATCGGTCGGAGATTCCAGGGTATCCGGGCTGCGGCGCCGCTTTCGCCACCGCTCGATGCGATTGGCCAGCCAGTGGATGAGCCACGCCGCGAGTGCGCCCGCGATCCCGTCCGCCACATAATGCTCGCCGGCGTAGGCCAGGCTGAACATCATCACCAGCGGGTAGCCGACGAGGAACGGCCGCCACCACTTGTTCAGCCGCCGCCACATGAAGATGCAGAACAGCACCGTGCCACCGATGTGCAACGACGGCACCGCGGCCACCGCGTCCGCCGACAGGAACCCCCGCGTCCACAGGCCGTGCGCCGCGCTGAGGTGCAGTTTGAAGAAGCTGTCCCCCGCGATGCGTTCGATGTACGGGTTCGCGCCCGGCTGGTGGGTCGTGAATGCCCCCAACAGATTGCCGGGAACCGCGTGCGGCGAGAACCCCATGCAGGGCGGGTTGTTGGGATGGTTGGCGACGTCCGCCCGCGTGCACAGCGCCGCCGCCCACGGCGGTGCGGCCGGGATGAGCAGGAAGAGCCCGAAGCACAGGAACGACAGGCTGACGAAGCGCAGCGACCAGCGGTAGAAGTCGCCGCGGCTGCGCAGCCACATCACGCCGGCCATCACGTAGGGCAGGAAAAAGAACGAGTAGTAGCTGACGCAGACCACGAGGTCGTACCACTGGACGCCGACATACGTCCGGCTGGCCGGGTCGTAGTGGACATGCTTCAGATGCTCCTGCAGCCAGACCGTCGGTTCGGTGCCGAAGAACAGGACCTTGTCGACGTTGATCTGCGGATGCCACCACGTCGGCATCCCGAACGTGTCCGACAGCCCGCGCAGGTAGTCGTAGGCGAGCAGCACCAGGGCGAACGGAAGGAAGTCGATTGCCACCCACAGCAGCCAGACCGGGTGTCGACCGATGCAAAATGCAGCCAGCCCGATGGCGATCCAGAGCAGCAGCCCGTCCCGGTCGAAGGGGAGGCCGTCCTGGAGCCAGGTGTACATCAGGAAGAACGCGTAGATCCCCAGTGCCGCCCAACGCAGCCCGCGCAGCACTTGCCCGACCGTGGTTTCGACCGGCACCCAGTCGGTGCGCTCGCGCCAGGCAGGTGGCAGCCGACGGCGGCGGCGCCGGGACGCCGGCTGCGCCGCCCTGGCCGGCTCGGCCGCGTTGTCTTGGACCCCCGCCTGGTCGGGCGTTTCTGCCTCGGCATCCTGCGCGGTCACGGCTGGGGCTCGCGATCGCTCTCGTGCGTGGACGCGTCGCCGCCGGGCGCGACATCCACCAGCGCTTCGAAGCCGCCCGGCACGTCCAGCGCCGAAGCCAGCAGCGGCGTCGCGTGCATCTTGACGTCGAAGTCGCCGAGCGCGCGGCGGTAGGAGCCGACGTTCTCCCACTCGGTGAGCAGCAGCCACGCGGTCGGGTCGTCGGTCGAGCGGCCGAGTGTGCCACGCAAGTAGCCCGGCCGGGCCGCGAGCGCCGCGAGAGCCGTTTGGCCCCGCTCGGCGAAGTCGTCCGCGTCGTCGCGGAAGTGGGTCACCGCGATCATGCCGGGGCGTCCACTGGTCCGGCTCCGCCGCTCGGTTCCACTGGTCCGGCTCCGCCGAAACGCCGGTCGCGCTGGGCGTACTCGAGGCACGCCTGCCACAAGTTCCGTCGGTCGAAGTCCGGCCACAGAATGGGGACGAAGGCCAGCTCGGCGTAGGCCGACTGCCACAGCAAGAAGTTCGACGTCCGCTGCTCCCCCGAGGTTCGGATGAGCAGGTCGACGTCGGGCAGCCCCGGCTCGTCCAGGTAGGCGTCGACCGTCCGCTCGTCGATCTTGGCCGGGTTGATCCGACCGGACTGCACGTCACGGCTGATGGCCCGGATCGCATCCACGATCTCGGCGCGCCCGCCGTAGTTGACGCAGAACTGCAGGGTGAGCCGAGTGTTGTCGCGGGTGAACTGCTCGGCGTCCTCGAGCTGGCTGATGACGCTGCGCCACAGTCGGGGGCGGCGCCCGGCCCATCGGATGCGCACCCCCAGCGCCGCCAATTCGTCACGCCGGCGGCGAATGACGTCCTTGTTGAAGCCCATGAGGAAGCGGACCTCTTCCGGCGAGCGGCGCCAGTTCTCCGTCGAGAAGGCGAAGGCCGAGATGGTCCCGACGCCGAGTTCGATCGCTCCGTGCAGGACCTCCATCAGACTGGCTTCGCCGGCTCGGTGACCCTCGATCCGGGGCAGGCCTTGGGCCTGCGCCCACCGGCCGTTGCCGTCCATGACGATGGCGACGTGGCGTGGGACGAGCCGAGCCGGGATGGCCGGCGGACGGGCCCCGGACGGGTGCGGCGGCGGATCGGGCCACCGTCGGCCGTCGTCGATACGGGGCGCGGTCATCCGGACACGGTACCGACTGGGTTGGAGCGCGACTCCTCCGGCGCGAAAGGAGCCGGATTGGCGGCGCCGCTTCGGAAATCCACTTGACATGGGGCGCAAACCGTCTCTACAATCGTACGTATGTTCGGTGTCGGTCCCCACCGGTCCGGGGATGCCGCGCTGGCGGGGCTGGTCGCGACGCTCGCCGATCTGGGTCAGGACGTCGATGACTCAGTACGCGTCGATCGGATCCGGCTGCTGGAGGAGCTCAAGTCCGCCGCGGCTGCGGCGCAGGCCAAAGAAGTCGCAGCGTTCGCCTTCTCGCAACGCGCCGAGCAGGTGGCCTTGGGTGTTCCCATCGAGCGGATCGGGCGCGGCGTTGCCGCCCAGGTCGGCCTGGCCAAGCGGATCTCGCCGTTCCAGGCCCGCCGCTATGTCGGCTGGGCGAACATCCTGACCAGCGAACTGCCGAACACGTTTGCGGCGCTGCAGGGTGGTCGGGTCAGTGAATGGCGAGCGATGATCGTGGCCCGGGAGACGGCATGGCTCTCGCGCGCCGATCGTGTCACCGTGGACGCGCAGCTGGCCGGCCGGCTGGAGACCCTCGGCGATCGACGGGTCGAGGCCGAGGCGAAGAAGCTCGCCTACCGGCTCGACCCGCACGGCTACGTCGACCGGATCCGTGGAGCCGAACGCGATCGGCACGTCGGGCTGCGCCCGGCGCCGGACACCATGTCCCGGCTCACCGGCTTCCTGCCGGTCGCCCAGGGCGTCGCCGCCTACGCCGCGCTGCAGCGCGAGGCCGACACATTGATCAGCCAGGGCGATCCGCGCGGGCGTGGCCAGATCATGGCCGACACGATGGTCGAGCGGATCACGGGGCAGGCTCAGGCCAGCGATGTGCCGGTGGAGATCAACCTGATCATGAGCGAGGCCACCCTGCTCGCTCCCGGCACCGCCGACGGTGACGAGCCGGCACAGCTCGTCGGCGCTGGAACCATCCCGGCCGCGGTCGCCCGTGGGCTCGCCCTCGATGTCAGCGACCAGACGCCGATGTGGCTGCGCCGTCTCTACACGGAGCCGACGACCGGCGAGCTCGCGGCGATGGACACCCAGCGCCGCGCCTTCACCGCCAACCAGCGCCGGTTCCTTCGCCTGCGCGACCAGTACTGCCGCACCTCGTGGTGCGAGGCGCCGATTCGGCACGCCGACCACGTCGTGCCGGCCGATCACGGCGGACCGACGAGCGTCTATAACGGGCAGGGCTATTGCGAGGCCTGCAACTACGCCAAACAAGCCCCTGGCTGGCGAACCCGGCTCGTGGCCGGGCCAACCGGCGCACACGAGGTCGAGATCATCACGCCGACCCGGCACAGGTATCGAAGCCGGCCACCAGATCCACCAGGGCGTCGGGTCCGCTGCGTCTCGCGCACCGAAGCGATGCTGCGTGACTTACTACGCGACCCGCTGCGCGCGGCATAGGCCAGCAGATCGACGCACTCTTGGTCGATCCCCGGGCGAAGCTCTGCCCCAGGGGCAGGCTCATTCCCACGCCTCGATGATTGGTGTTAGGTACTGCTCGGTCACGGCGGACTCGACGTCGAATCAGGGGTGATCCCGGCCGGCATGGAATACGTCGCGATCCCCGCCGGAAGAACAGTCCCAGCTTCGGCGGCCACACGCAGGTCGGTGCGGCGCTAGTTCCAGTTGTCGATCTTGATATCGCGTGGCTCGGGGGCACCTTCTCCGGTTTCGAGAAGCGACTTCAGGCTCAGCAGGAAGACACCCCACTTGGTGC